>DASPZZ010000170.1:0-30176 GCA_035635995.1 Binatia bacterium
CAATACCACCAACCCCGACGACTGGGCGAAAATCGCCGGCAAGAAGGGCGAGCGCATCGTGTACGTCAAGCCCCTCATGGGCGAGACGAAAGAGAAGCTCCGAAGCGTCGAGAGGGTCGTCAACACGGGTCAGTACCTGTAACGAAGCGGGGGGCTCCGCACAAGCCCCCCACCTCCACTAGGCAATGGGGGGGCGTCGGACGCCCCCCCATTTCCCCCCCGGCCCGCTGACCGGGGGGCGCTCTCTCCACCGTCAGAGAGGACTGCATGGCGATCCCGAAAGTCATGGGCATCGAAACCGAGTACGGGATCACGGTCAAGAATCAGCCTGATTTCAACCCGATCCTCTCCTCGCTGCTGCTGATCAACTCCTACGAGACGTTCCGATCGTCGCGGGTGCGCTGGGACTACGAAGCCGAGAGCCCGCTCCGCGACGCGCGCGGGTTCGAGTACATGGAGGAAAAAGAGGGCACGTCGAAGGAAGAGTCGCGCCTCATCAACCTGATCCTTTCGAACGGCGCGCGCTTCTACGTCGACCACGCCCACCCGGAGTATTCGAGCCCGGAGACGACGAATCCGAGAGATCTGGTGATCTGGGATCGCGCCGGCGAGCGCATCCTCAATCTCTCGCGCCAGCGGGCCGAGGCGGTCTCGCCGCCGGAGCAGCGAATCCTGATCTACAAGAACAACACCGACAACAAGGGCAACTCGTACGGCACCCACGAGAACTACCTGATGGACCGGCGGGTGCCGTTCGCGCGCATCGTGCAACACATGATGCCGTTCTTCGTGACCCGCCAGATCTTCACGGGCGCCGGCAAGGTGGGCGCGGAGAACAACGCCGACGCGTGCGACTACCAGATCTCGCAGCGCGCCGATTTCCTGGAGACCGAAGTCGGCCTCGAGACGATGCACTCGCGCCCGATCATCAACACGCGGGACGAGCCCCACGCCGACCCGGAGAAGTACCGCCGGCTCCACGTCATCGTCGGCGACGCCAACATGAGCGAGGTCTCGAACTACCTCAAGGTCGGCACGATGGCGATCGTGCTGAGCATGGTCGAGGACGACTTCATCGAGCGCGATTTCTCGGTCGACGGTCCGGTGGGGGCCTTCCGGGTGGTGTCGCGCGACCTCACCTGCCGCGAGCCGATCCGGCTCAAGGACGGACGGAGCATCACCGCCGTGGACCTGCAGCGCGAGTTTCTCGCGTTGGCGCACAAGTACTATCGCGACCGCGAGGCCGAGCCGTGGGTCCGCGAAGTCCTGGCCCGGTGGGAGACGACCCTCGATCATCTCGCCGAGGACCCGATGCAGCTCGGCCGCGAGCTCGACTGGGTGATCAAGCGCCAGCTCATCGAGAACTACATGGCGAAGCACGATCTCGCCTGGAACGACTCGCGCGTTCAGATGATCGACCTCCAGTACCACGACATCCGCCCCGGCCGGGGCCTCTACTACAAGCTCGAGGAGTCCGACGCGGTGGACCGCATCGCGACGGACGACGAGATCGCGAAGGCCATGTACGACCCGCCGAAGGACACCCGCGCCTACTTCCGCGGGATGTGCCTGCAACGCTACGCGGACGAGATCGTCTCGGCGAGCTGGGATTCCGTGATCTTCGACCTCAAAGAGGGCCCGCTCAAGAAGATCTTCATGCTGGAGCCTCTGCGCGGCACCGAGGCGCACGTTCGCCAGCTGTTGACCGAGTCGCCGACGGCCGTCGACCTGCTGCGCAACATCTCGCGCGCCGCGTCCGGAATGTGATCATGGACGGCGAACGGTGGCGGTCACTCTTCAGCGACTACTCGAACTCGAGCTTCATCGAGGTGCTCCGCCGGGAGTCACCGCACCTGGTGCCGGGCCACGAGACCGCGCCGGCCGCGGCGCCTCCGGAACCCATCCACGGCACGACGGTCCTCTCCGTCCGGTACCGTGACGGCGTGATCATGGCCGGCGACCGCCAGGCGACCGCGGGTTACCAGGTGGCGAGCCGCCGCATCGAGAAGATCTTCAAGTCCGACGAGCTCTCGGGCATCGGCATCGCCGGCGCCGCCGGCCCCGCCATGGAGATGGCGAAGCTGTTCCAGACCGAGCTCGAGCACTACGAGAAGGTGGAGGGCGAGAATCTCTCGCTCGAGGGCAAGGCGAACCGCCTGAGCCAGATGATCAGGATGAACCTGCCCGCCGCGATGCAGGGTCTCGTGGTGGTCCCGATCTTCGCCGGCTTCGACGAGAAGGCCGGCCTCGGCCGGCTGTTCAAGTACGACATCACCGGCGGCCGCTACGAGGAGACCAACTTCGACGCGCAGGGCTCGGGCTCGAAGGACGCGCGCGACTCGCTGAAGAAGCTCTGGAAGCGCGACCTGCCCCGCGACGAGGCGCTGCACGTCTCGCTCGAGGCGCTCATCGACGCCGCCGACGAAGACGTCGGGACCGGCGGTCCCGACCTGGTGCGCGGGATCTTTCCCTCCGTGAAGACCATCACCCGGTCGGGCTTCGGGGACGTCGCGGAGGAGGAAGTGCGGCGCGTCTGCGAGGCGATCCTGACCGAGCGGGCCCGCAGCGGAAACGGGGCCTGACGCCATGCCGCTGCCCTACTACGTAAGCCCCGAGCAGATGATGAAGGACAAGGCCGAGTATGCCCGCAAGGGCATCTCGCGCGGCCGGTCCCTCGTCACCCTCGAGTACGGCGAGGGCATTCTCCTGGTAGCCGAGAACCCGTCGACGCTCCTGCACAAGATCTCCGAGATCTACGACCGTATCGCGTTCGCCGGCGTCGGGAAATACAACGAGTTCGAGAACCTCCGGATCGCGGGCATCCGCCACGCGGACGTCAAGGGCTATTCCTACAGCCGGGGCGACGTGACCGCCAAGGCCCTGGCCAACGCCTACTCGCAGGCCCTCGGCAACATCTTCACCCAGGACATCAAGCCGTTCGAGGTCGAGGTGCTGGTGGCGGAGGTCGCCGACGCCAACGGCTCGCGGAACGAGATCTACCACATCCTCTACGACGGCACGATCGAGGACGAGAGGAACTACGCCGCCATGGGCGGCCAGTCCGACGAGATCCGCCGCTTCCTCAAGGACCACTACAAGGAGGCGATGGCCCTCGACGACGCGTTGCAGCTCGGCGTCCGCGCCCTGACCGTGACGCAGAACAAGACGCTGACCGAGCGGGACCTCGAGGTCGCCGTGCTCGACCGAACCAAGGCGCGGCGCAAGTTTCGCCGGATCCCTCTGGAGGCCCTCGGTCAACTCCTGGGCGCGACGAGGTAAGCCGTGTTAGGCTTGGGCAGGATAGGCCCATGAAGCGTCGCATCTTCGGCCTCGAGAACGAGTACGGCCTCACCTGCACCCTCAACGGCCAGCGCCGCCTGTCACCCGACAACGTCGCCCGCTACCTCTTCGAGAAGGTCATCCCGGGGGCTCGGAACGCGAACGTGTTCCTGGAGAACGGCGCGCGGCTCTACCTCGACACGGGGTTCCACCCGGAATACGCGACCCCCGAGTGCGATGACGTCGCCGAGCTGGTGATCCACGACAAGGCGGGCGAGCGCATCGTCGAGGACCTGCTGCACCAGGCCGAGAAGCGGCTTCGCGAAGACGGAATCTCGGGCAACATCCTGCTCTTCAAGAACAACACCGATTCGGCCGGCAATTCCTACGGCTGTCACGAGAACTACCTGGTCTCGCGCGACGTGTCGTTCCAGCGGCTCGCCGAGGCCCTCATTCCCTTCTTCGTCACCCGCCAGATCTTCGCGGGCGCGGGCAAGGTGCTCCAGACGCCGCGGGGCTTCCACTACTGCCTGTCCCAGCGCGCCCAGCACATCTGCCAGGAGATCTCGGGCGCGACGACGTCGTCGCGCTCGATCATCAACACCCGCGACGAGCCGCACGCCGACGCCGAGAGGTATCGGCGGCTTCATGTCATAGTCGGTGACTCGAATATGTCTGAAGTCGCTACGTACCTGAAGGTCGGGACGACCGCGCTCGTGCTCGACATGATCGAGGACGGCTTCTTCGACCGCGACTATTCATTGCAGTCGCCGGTGCAGGCCATCCGCGATATCTCCCATGATCCGACGCTGCGCGAGGCGATCAAGCTGAAGGACGGTCGCTCGATCACCGCGCTCCAGCTGCAGCTCGAGTACCTCGAGTACGCGACGCGGTACGTCGACTCGATCAACGCCGACGCGACGACCAAGGACGTGCTCGCCCGCTGGACGGACGTGCTCACCAAGCTCGAGTCGGATCCGATGCAGCTCGGCCGCGAGCTCGACTGGGTCATCAAGCGCCAGCTCATCGACAACTTCATGAACCGCCACCGGCTCTCCTGGCGGGATCCGAAGGTGTCGCTGCTCGACCTGCAGTACCACGACATCCGGCCCGACAAGGGTGTCTACTACCGCATGGTCGCCAACGATCACGTGGACCGGATCACCGACGACGACACCATCGAGCAGGCCAAGCACGTCCCGCCGCAGACGACGCGAGCGCGGCTCCGCGGCGAGTTCATCCGCCAGGCGAACCTGAAGGGCAAGGACTACCGCGTGGACTGGGTCTACTTGAAGCTCAACGACCCGGAGCGCGAGACGATCCTCTGCAAGGACCCCTTCCAGTCTCACGACGAGCGGGTCGAGCGGCTCATCCGCTCCTTCTAGGCCCCGCGGTCGGCAGGGCGTCAAGGCGGCACAACCGGGAGACCCTTCGCCCCGTCTACGCACCACCGAGAGGGTCGGTGGACAAAGGTTGACACCTCCTGTCCGGGGGTGCTACGCCTGAAGATGCTGAGTTTAGCCTCTCCCGCTCACCCGAGCGGCCTCACAGCGTAAGGAGTTCCCGATGTTCAGCAACCAGAAGGGTCCCCAGAAGCCGGGGTCTCTGGCCGCGTCGGAGAACGGACACGCCACCGGCCCGTCGGTCCCGCTGCTCTCGGTCGTCGGCGAGCGCGCTCGGATGGAAGGCAAGTTCGACATCGCGGACTCGATCCAGGTCGAGTGCGAGGTCGGTGGCGAGATGAACGTCGGCGGCAAGCTCGTCATCGGCGAAAAGGGGGTCGTCAACGCCAACGTCCAGACGGTCGACGCGATCATCATGGGAGCCTACCAGGGCAACATGATCGCGACCGGCAACGTCGAGATCACCGAGTCGGGCCGCGTCACCGGCAACATTACGACCGACTCGCTCGTGATTTCGAAGGGCGGCTTCTTCAACGGCAACGTCTCGAAGATCAACGAGCAGTCCAACGGCCAGCGCCCGATCTATCTGATGGACGACTCTCGGACCGTGCAGCTGAGCGGGCAGAGGTAGTCGGCCTCCGCCCGGGCCAGCCCTATGCGGTGGCGGAAAAGCAAGCGACCGACGAAAGGCAGCGACCTCACGGCCTTCATCGATGAAGGGTCCGAGATCGAGGGCAAGTACACCTTCAACGGGACCGTGATGCTGAACGGCAAGTTCAGCGGCGAGATCGTCTCCAGCGATAGCCTCATCATCGGCGAGAAGGGCGTCGTCAACGCCACCGTTCGAGCGGGCATCGTCCTGATCAACGGCGAGGTGGTCGGCAACGTGTACGCGTCCGAGCGGGTCGAGCTGCGCGGCACCGCCCGGGTCTACGGAGATGTCGAGGCGCCGGTGATCGTGGTCGAGGAAGGCGTGCTCTTCGATGGCCATTGCAAGATGACCAAGGGCCGGTCGGCGGACGCTGCGTCCGCCGACCGCGACGCCACCGTCGTTTCCCTGAAACGATAACGCCTCACTCCAGAGGGCCGATCGCGGCCTCCACCTCCGCCAGCACGACGCCCTCCTCACAGAGCCTCAGCGCGGCGTCGAGATCGGCCTTGAGGTAGCGGTCCCGGTCGAGCGGCGGAATCCGCTCGCGCACGGCAGCCCGGGCCGCGGCGCTCCCGCGCCCCGGTGTCAGCGGCGCCCGGAAGTCGAGCGCCTGGGCGGCGAGCAGCAGCTCGATCGCGACGACCTGGCGCGCCAGGTTGACGGCGCGGCGCGCCTTCAGCGCCGAGCCGGCCGCCATCGAGTTGTAGTCCTCCTGGAGCCCCGAGGTCGGAATCGACTCCACGCTCGCCGGGACCGCCTGCGTCCGGAGCTCGGAGGCCAGCGCTGCGGCCACGTACTGGGCGATCATGTACCCGGAGTGGACGCCGCCGTGCGGTGAGAGGAAAGGCGGCAACGCCTCGTTCGTCAGCGGGTTCACGAGGCGGTCGATACGCCGCTCGCTGATCCCGGCGAGCTGGCCGAGGCCCAGCGTCAGCGTGTCGAGCGCCAGCCCGAGCACCTCCCCGTGGAAGTTGCCCCCGCTCAGGACGGCGCCGTCCGCGGGGAAGACGAGCGGATTGTCGGAGACCGAGCCGAGCTCGCGCTCGATCACCGACCGCGCGAACGCGACCGCCTCGCGGGTCGAGCCGTGCACCTGCGGCATGCAGCGGAGGCTGTAGGCGTCCTGGACGCGCGTGCAGTCGCGGTGCGAGGCGATGATCCCGCTCTCGGCGGTGAGGCGTCGCAAATTGGCGGCGGTCGCGAGCTGGCCCGGGTGCGGCCGGAGCGCGTGGATCCGCGGGTCGAACGCGGCGTTCGAGCCCATCAGCGCCTCGAGCGACATGGCGCCGGCGACGTCGGCCAGGCGCGTGAGACGCCCGGCGTCGAGGACCGCGAGGGCGCCGAGCCCGGCCATGAGATGCGTGCCGTTGAGGAGCGCCAGCCCTTCCTTCGTCTCGAGGACGAGCGGCCGGAGGCCGGCGCGGGCGAGCGCCTCGGCGGCCGGGATCTGGCGGCCCCCGTCCGACGCCACGCCCTCGCCGACGAGACAGAGGGCCACATGGGCCAGCGGCGCCAGGTCTCCCGACGCTCCCACCGACCCCAGCTCGAAAACGACGGGATGGACGCGCCGGTTCAGGCACGCGATCACCGTCTCGACGACCACGGGCCTCACGCCGGAGGCGCCGCGAGCCAGCGAGGCCGCGAGCAGGAGCATGATCGCGCGTACGTCCGTCTCGGCGAGCGGAGCGCCCACGCCGCCGGCGTGGCTCAGGACCAGGTTCCGCTGAAGGTCGGCGCGCTCGCCCGGCGGAATGACGACGTCCTTGAGCTTCCCCACGCCCGTCGTGATGCCATAGATGGGCTCGGCGCCCGCCGCCAGCCGGTCGACGAAGGCACGGGCGGCGGTCAGCGTCCGCTCGGCCGCTCGGCCGAGCGCCACCTCCTCGCCGTGCCGGGCGACGGCCTCGACCGCCTCAGGGGTGAGCGGGCCGCCGTCTAGGTCGACCATGGCTCATCGTCGCGCCTCGGCAGGCGGAGTCCTTTCGTCTCGCTCGCCTCGGGCCTGGGGGCCGCAGCCCCCGGCCGGCCCTGCGGCTCGCACTTCGGCCCCGCGACGGCGGGCGGCGCGCACCACCCCTGCGTCAGCTCGCGGACGCGCGCCAGGAGCCGGCGCTCGTCGACGGTCACGAGGCGACCGGACTCGACGACACGCCTCCCGTGGACCCAGACGTCCGTCACCGCCCGGTCCGACATCGCGTACACCACCGACTTCAGGAGGTCGGTCCGCGGGTGGAGCGAGGCGTCGTCGAGGTCGACGGCGACGAGATCGGCGAGCCGCCCCGGGGCGATCACGCCGGCATCGAGCCCGAGGATCTCGGCGCCCGACCGGGTGCCGAGCTCGAAGGCGGTCGCCGCATCGAGCGCGGCACCGTCGAGGATTCGGACCCGCTGCAGGAGCGACGTCATGCGCATCTCCTCGAAGACCGAGAGGCGGTTGTTGGTGCAGCCGCCGTCGGTGCCGAGCCCGATCCTGACGCCCGCCTTCCGCAGCTCGGGAATCCGCGTGATGCCATCGCCGAGGAACATGTTGGAGCTCGGGCAGTAGGCGAGTGCCGCGTGCCGGGCGCCCATCAGCTCGATCTCCTCGTCGTCGAGCCACACGCAGTGGACGCCGAGCATCCGAGGCCCGAGGACGCCGAGCCGGTCGAGATAGCGGATCGGCGTGGCGCCGTGCTCCTGGAGTGTTCGCTCACCCTCGTAGCGGCCCTCCGCCACGTGGATGTGAAACCGCGTGTCCTCTGCCTCGGCCAGCTCCCATCCCGCACGGATCATCGCGGCGGACGCGCCGTGAGGGCTGTGGGGCGCCGGCTGGACCACCGCGGTCTCGTCGTCGCGGTGCGCGGCGATGAGCTCGCGCGTCCGCCGGGCCGCGTCGGCGACCGGTTCCCGGTAGCGCTTGGGCGCGCCTTCCCAGTCGTACATGCCGCGCGCCAGGACGAGGCGGATCCCGACGGCGCGCGCGGCCTCGATCACCGCCTCGGCGTTCTCGTTGCCCTCGTCCTGAAGGTAGAAGAAGTCCACGCAGGTCGTCGCGCCGTGCCGCAACATCTCGGCGAACGCGAAGGAGGCGCCCAGCGCGATCGCACCGCGGTCCAGCCGCTCGGAGAACGGGTAGAGCACGCGATCGCGCCAGCCCGCGAAGTCGAGGTCGTCGCCGAGGCCGCGCAGCAGCGACTGGAAGGTGTGGCAGTGCGCGTTCACCGTGCCGGGCAAGAGCGCCTTACCGGCGAGCGTGACGTCGGCGGGCTCGGTCCGGTCGACTCGATCGATCGCGGCGATCCGGCCTCCGGCGAGCGTCACCGCCCGGCCCGACGTCCAGCCGGCTTGGCTCAGGACGAGGTCGGGGACGAGTCTCAGGGCTACTCCGCCGCCAGCCAGACGGTGTCGAGCTGGTTGTTGAGGAGGGGCGCCGCGACCCGCTTCACCAAGGAGGACGTCGCGGCCCCTGTCACGCTGTGATCCCCGGCAGGTCGATCCCGTGACGTCGCGCCGCCGCGACCGCCTCGGGGTAGCCCGCGTCGGCGTGGCGCATGATGCCGGTGCCCGGATCGGTCGTCAGCACGCGCTCGAGGCGGCGGGCCGCGTCCGGCGTGCCGTCGGCGACGGCGACCATCCCGGCGTGGATCGAGTATCCGATGCCCACGCCGCCGCCGTGGTGCACCGACACCCACGTGGCGCCCGCCGCCGTGTTGAGGAGCGCGTTGAGCACGGGCCAGTCGGCGATCGCGTCGGAGCCGTCGCGCATCGACTCGGTCTCGCGGTTCGGCGAGGCGACCGAGCCCGAGTCGAGGTGGTCGCGGCCGATGACGATGGGGGCCTTCACGGCGCCGCGCGCGACGAGGTCGTTGAAGATCAGCCCGGCCCGCGCGCGGTCGCCGTAGCCGAGCCAGCAGATCCGCGCGGGCAGCCCCTGAAAGGTCACGCGCTCGCGCGCCAGGCGCAGCCAGCGGACCAGGGGCTCGTTCTCCGGAAGGGCGTCCATCAACGCCCGGTCGGTCACGTAAATGTCCTCGGGGTCGCCCGAGAGCGCCACCCAGCGGAACGGCCCCTGCCCCTCGCAGAAGAGCGGCCGGATGAAGGCGGGAACGAAGCCGGGGTAGCTGAAATCGGCCACGCCCGCGTTCTGGGCCTCCTGCCGGAAGTTGTTGCCGTAGTCGAAGAGGATCGCGCCGGCCCGCTGGAGCTCGAGCATCGCCCGCATCTGGACGGCGATCGACTCGTACGCGCGCTTTCGATAGGCCTCGGGGTCGCGCGCGCGCAGCGCGCGGGCGTCCTCCACCGTGAGCTCGGCCGGGATATAGCCGGAGATCACGTCGTGGGCGGACGTCTGATCGGTCACCACGTCGAAGCGAGCTCGGCGGCGGGCGAGCTCGGGATGCACCTCGGCGGCGTTGCCGTGGACGGCGATCGAGAGAGGCTCGCGTCGCCGCCGCGCCTCGTCCGCCCAGCCGAGCGCCTCGTCCAGCGAGGCCGTCGCCCGGTCGACGTACCGGAGCCTGAGCCGCCGCTCGATACGCTCGCGGTCGATCTCGACGAAGAGCCCGACGCCGCCGTTCAGCGTGACGGCGAGCGGCTGAGCGCCGCCCATTCCCCCGAGGCCGGCGGACAGCACGAGCCGGCCCGCCAGCGAGCCGCCGAAGTGCTTGCGCGCGCAGGCGCCGAACGTCTCGTAGGTACCCTGCAGGATTCCCTGGGTGCCGATGTAGATCCAGGAGCCCGCCGTCATCTGGCCGTACATCGTCAACCCCATCGCCTCGTACCGCCTGAAGTGCTCCCAGTCGCCCCACTCGGGCACGAGGAGCGCGTTGGCGATGAGCACCCGGGGTGCGTCGGGGTGGGTCCGGAACACGCCGACGGGCTTCCCGGACTGGACGAGCAGCGTCTCGTCGCTCTCGAGGCGCCGGAGCGTCCGCACGATCGTGTGATACGCCTCCCAGCTCCGGGCCGCCTTCCCGGACCCGCCGTAGACGACGAGGTCCTCCCACCGTTCCGCGACGTCCGGGTCGAGGTTGTTCATCAGCATCCGGAGCGCCGCCTCCTGCGGCCAGCCCTTGCAGGAGAGCTCGGTGCCGCGCGGCGCGCGAACGGGCACGGCGGGACGCTCGGTGAGCGAGGCCATCAAGCGCCACTCTATCGAGACGCGCCCTTGAGTACAATGGCGACGCCTCGCCATGCCGATCCTCAAGGCGCTGATCGCCGCGCTGGCCTTCGGGCTCAGCGCCCCGCTCGCGAAGCTGCTCGTCGACGTCGTGCCGCCGCTGTTCCTCGCCGGCCTCCTCTATCTCGGCGCCGGCGTATTCCTCGGCCTGGTGCGCCTCGTCTGGCGGCGCCGGCCGACGACCGGCCGGCCGTTGACTCGGGGCGATCGATGGACCCTGGCCGGCGTCGTTCTCACGGGGGGCGTCCTCGCGCCGCCGCTGCTTCTCTGGGGGCTCGCGCGGAGCTCGGCCACGACCACGGCGCTCCTGCTCAACCTCGAGGTCGTCTTCACGGTCGTCCTGGCGGGCATCGTCTTCGGCGAGCATCTGGGCGCGCGCGTCGGCATCGCGGCCGTCGTCATGGCGGTGGGCGGGGTCGTGCTGGGCTGGACGCCGGGCGACGCGGCGATCGCCGCCGGGGCCTCGGCCGTCGCCATGGCGTGCGCGCTCTGGGCGCTCGACAACAATCTGACGCGGCTCATCGCCGAGGCCGACCCGCTGCTCATCGTGGAGGTCAAGGGCCTCGTCGCCGGGACCGTCAACATCCTTCTGGCCGTGGTGAGTGGCCAGCCCTGGCCGGCTCCGGGGACGATCGCCCTCGGGCTCGCCCTCGGAGCGGTGAGCTACGGCACGAGCCTCGTCCTGTTCATCCTCGCGATGCGGGAGCTCGGCGCCGCGCGAGCGGGCGCCTATTTCGCGGCGGCGCCGTTCTTCGGCGCCGCCGGGAGCCTCCTCCTGCTCGGCGAGTCGCCGACGGGCGGCCTCCTCGTGGCGGCCGCGCTCATGGCTGTGGCGACGTGGCTCCTGGTTCACGAGCGCCATTTGCACCGACACCGCCACGCGGCGGGGACGCACATCCATGTGCACGTTCACGATGCGCACCACCAGCACGCGCACGAGGGCTGGGAAGGCCCGGAGCCTCATTCCCATCCGCACCCGACGGGCCCGGTGGAGCACGAGCATCCGCACGCCCCTGACATCCACCACGATCACGGCCATCGTTGAGGCGGTATACTCGCGCCGCCCGACCGACGCGGGCCGGGGAAAGGACGTCCATGCACTCCAATCATCTGAAGGCCGCGCGTGGCGCGGTGAAGACGGACGGCTAGGATGGCGCGGCTCGGCATCGTCCTGGCGCCCTTCGCGACGTTGCCCCCGGCGGAGTTCGTCGCCGTCGCTCGCGAGGCGGAGGCGCGCGGCTACCACGCGGCCTGGACCGGCGAGGCTGCGGGCTACGACGCGATCACCCTCATGGCGGTGATCGCGAGCCACACCGAGCGGCTGCACGTCGGCTCCGCGGTCGTGCCGGTCCAGACGAGGACGCCGGTCGTCCTCGGCCAGAGCGCGGCGACCCTCAACCACCTGGCCCCCGACCGCGTCGTGCTCGGAATCGGGCTCTCGAGCCGCGTCATCGTCGGCGACTGGCACGGGCTCGCCTTCGCGCCGTCGCTCCAGCAGATCCGCGAAGCCGTGCAGATCATCCGGATGGTCGCCTCCGGCGAGCGCGTGAACTTCGAGGGCAAGTTCTACCGCGTCAAGAACTTCCGCCTCGCGGCCCCGCCGCCGGCCAAGCCGGTTCGCGTCGTGCTCGCCGCCCTCGGTCCCGAGATGCTCGAGCTGGCAGGCGAGATCGCCGACGGCGTCGTTCTGAACTGGATTCCGCCGGACGCGGTGCCGGCCTCGATCGGGCACCTCGAAGCCGGGGCGCGAAAGGCCGGCCGGACGCTCGCCGGCTTCGAGATCGCCTCCTTCATCCGGACGTGCGTCACGGACGACGCGCCCGCCGCGCGCGAGGCGCTGGCGCGCGACATCACGGGCTACACGACCGTGGACGTCTACGCGAGCTTCTTCCGGAGCGCCGGCTTCGGCGACGAGGTCGATGCCGTGAACACCGCCTGGCGCGCGGGTGACCGCGCCGGCGCTGTGAAGCGGGTCTCGCCGCGCTTTCTCGACGGCCTCGGCGTCGTGGGACCCGAGGCGGTCTGTCGCGAGCGCATCGCCAAGTTCGCGCGCGCCGGGCTCACCCAGCCGGTGATCGTGCCGTTCGCGCCGGGCTCCGGCGGCGACCCGCGCGCGGCGCAGCTGCGGACGCTGCGCGCCTTCCCGTGAGCGGCACCGGACGGCTCCGCGTCCTCGGCGTTATCCCCGCGCGCCTTCAGTCCACGCGGCTGCCGCGCAAGGTCCTCCGCGAGATCGCCGGCAAGCCCTTGATCGTCCACGTATACGAAGCGGCGCGGCGGGCGTCCGAGCTCGCCGAGCTACTGGTTGCGACGGATTCCCAGGAGGTCGTCGGCGCCTGCGCGAAGTTCGGCGTCCCGACGGTCATGACCTCGCCCGAGCATCCGTCGGGAACCGATCGGATCTGGGAGGTCGCGCAGACTCACCCCGCCGACGTGTACGTGAACGTCCAGGGCGACGAGCCGCTGATCACGGCGGACCACATCCGGCTCCTCGTCGCTCCGTTCCGCGAACACCCCGACACCCAGGTGACCACGCTCAAGATCCGCCTGGTGCCCGACGAGATGGCCAACCCGAACGTGAACAAGGTCGTCTGCGGGGTAGACGGCCGAGCGCTCTACTTCTCGAAGTATCCGATCCCCTACGATCGGGACGGGATCGGGGTCGTCCGCTACAAGCACCCGGGCTTCTACGCCTACCGCAAGGCCGCGCTCGACGCGTTCCACCGGCTGACGCCGTCGCCGCTCGAGCTCACGGAGAAGCTCGAGCAGCTCAGGTTCCTCGAGAACGGGATCGACATCATCGTCGTCGAGACCGCCGAGCCGACGATCGGCGTGGACACGGAGGCCGACCTGCAGGCCGTCTCGGCGCTGCTGGCCGGGCGCGGCCCGGCGTCCAGATGATCGCGGCGAGCCGGCGCGGTATGCTACCGGCATGCGGAAGACAGGCTCGATCCCGATGATCCTGCGACGCGTCGCGCTCGGCCTCGCGGTTGCGCTCTCGGCGCTGATACCGTCTCCGGGGCTCACCGAGCCCAGCGCCCCCGCCGCCGGACAAGTGCGCCAACCCACCTCGACGCCCAGCGCCGAGAGCGAGTACAACCGCGGCGTCCGCGGACGCCTGGCCAAGGATTGGAAGACGGCCGTGGAGGCCTTCCAAGCCTCGGTGGCCCTCCGCCCCGCTTTCCCGGAGGCCTGGAACGAGCTGGGATTCGCGCTGCGCAATCAGGGCCGCTACACGGAGTCGCTCCAGGCCTACGACGAGGCGCTCCGGCTCCGCCCGAACTTTCCGGAGGCGCTGGAGTACCTCGGCGAGGCCTACGTGAAGCTGGGCCGGCTCGACGACGCCCGACGGGTCCTGGACCGGCTTCGACCACTCGACGCGGGGCGCGCGCAGGAGCTGGCCGAGGTCATCCAGAACGGGCGGTCTCGCGACTAGAACCGGGACGCGGTCAGTTTCACGTCCGCCTGCGCCCAGGCCTTCCGAAAGCTCTCGTCGACCTGCGCGACCTCGGCCGTCTTACCCTGTGCCCGCAAGCTCTGGGCGAGCCCGAACAGCGACCAGCCGTTGCCCGGGTTCCGTCGCAGGTCTTCACGGTAGACCTGCTCGGCGTCGCTCGGAAGACCGGCCTGAAGCAGCACCGCGGCCAGCGACTGGCGAATCGGGAAGTACCACGGTGGCGGCTCCGTGAACCAGTGGGTGTCCTGCTCGGCCACCGCGGCGCGCAGCAAGCGCTCGGCGGTTGCGACGTCGCCGGCCTTCGCCGCGATCTCACCCGCCAGGAGATTCGCCGCGAGCTGGAGCATGTTCTTCGAGCGGAAGAAGAAGGCCACGGTGCGATCCGGCGACACGGACTGGATGATGGATTCCAGCGCGCGCAGCTCCCGAGCGGCGTCAGCGCTCTGTCCCTTGGCGTTGAAGGCCAGACCCCGCGCGTAGTGCCACACGCCCGACGTGTAGGGCCATTCGCGAGGCGGCGCCGGATAGGCGAGCACCTCGTCCCATCGGCCGAAGCGCGCGAGGGCCACGATCGGCGCGACCGGCGCCGTCTCCATGTCCGGCATCGCCTTGATCATCTCCGGCGGCGCGTTCTCCGCGAACTCGCGCGCCGCGCGAATGGTCTCCGCGCTGCGCCCCTGCATGCTGGCCGACTGCCAGATGAAGTCGATGTTGTGCGGATAGTAGAGCCCGCGATAGATCGGGCTCGGCTGCGCCGTCTTGAAATACGCGCGGTCCGCCCGGGCCGCGGACGCATTGACGGTCACGGCGTCCGCGTACCGGCCGACGCGCCAGTAGATGTGGGACGGCATGTGGACCAGGTGTCCGGCCCCGGGCATCAGCGGCCGCAGTCGATCGGCCGCGGCCTCCGCGCGGCCGGGCTCCTTGCTCGCCTCGACCGCGTGAATGTAGAGGTGGAGCGCGCCGGGGTGATTGGGGTTCCGGGCGATGACCCGCTCCAGGGTGAGGACGATCTCCTCGGTGCCCGGCTGCGGCGCGCCGTCGGGCGCCCACAGGTTCCACGGTCGGAGGTTCATCATGGAGTCGGCGAAGAACGTCGCCGCCTCTAGGTCGTCGGGAAACTGCCGCGCGACCTCCCGCATCGCGTCGGCGTAGTCGCGGTCGAGCGTCTGACGCTTGGCCGCGGGATCGGCCGAGTGACGCTTGGCGAGCGCCTGGATCAGCGCGCGCTCCGGCGGCGGCGCGCCGGCGGCCAGGCGCGCCGCCTCCTGCGCGGCGGTCGCCGCCTTCTTCTCGCGCTCGGTATTCGTCGGGTCGTTGTAGTTGGAGCCTTCGGTGAGGGCGATGCCCCAGAAGCACATGGCGCACGCCGGGTCGAGGCGTGCCGCCTCTCGAAAGGCCCTCTGCGCCTCGTGATGGTTGAACGCGTAGACGAGCCGCAGGCCCTGATCGAACCAGCGCTGGGCATCGGCGGAGGTCGTCGTGATCCGGTACGAGTAACTTCCAAGCGAGTCATAGAGCACGGCACGGTCGCCGGCGGAAGGCTGTCCGTGGACCCCGTGCGCCGGGCTCTGTCCCGTGTCCGGTACTTGGGCCGCGCAGCCGGCCACAAGGAGAAATAGAGCGAGGAAGACGATCAGTCGATGCGTTCGCATGTGTGCTCCTCTCTCAGTGCTTGGGTCCATCGACCAGTCCGACGCCATGTTCACACTACCCAACCCCGGATGCCCCGCGCGCCTCGGGCGCGCCGCCCAAGAGAGCACGCACGCCAACCGGCCTCGGGGGACGCGGCGATCCCGGCGGCCTCCGGCCCAAAACCCGCCGCTCAACGATACGCACACGGCGGCACCGGGGTCCGAAAGGGCGCCTGCGTCAAGTGCTCGCCGTGCGGGAAGAGGCGTAGCTGCCGCGGCTCAGGCGAGCTCGCGAGCCGCCGGCCGCGCAGCGTGAGGAACCAGGCGGCCCGCGACACGTCGACCCCGGCGGCGCGAAGGTCGCCGGACCATCGGATCACCGAGTGTCGCCTCTCGGCGACGAGCGCCCGAGCGGTCGCGGGGCCGATGCCCGGCACGCGCAGCAGGACCTCGTACGGCGCGCGAGACACCTCGATCGGGAAGCGCTCGGGATGCGCGAGCGCCCACGCCGTCTTCGGGTCGTCGTGGAGCGACAGGTTGCCGTCGGCCCCGAAGATGAGCTCTTCGTAGCCGAAGCCGTACTGGCGCAGGAGGTGCTCGGCCTGGTAGAGCCGTAGCTCCCGCGCCGCCGGCGTCGGACGCCGGCCTTCCAGCGGGGTGCCGACCACCGGCTGAAAGGCGCTGAAGTGCGCGTGATGAAGGAGTCGCTGGCGCTCGAGCCGGGCGACGAGACCCAGGATATCGCGGTCGGGCTCGCCCGCGGCGCCGACGACGAACTGGGTCGTCGTGCCGACGGCCGCGACCTTTGCCGGAGCCGCGTCTCGCTGGCGCTCGAGCATGAGGCGACCTGCCAGCTCCAGATTCGGCAGGAGATCGCCCGCGAAGTCCTTCTCTCGCGCCAGCGCTCGAACGTACGCCGCGCCGGGCGCTTCGAGGTTCACCGAAACGCGACTGGCCAGGCGCACCGCCGTCTCGACCTGGGCGGGCTCGGCGCCCGGAAGAAGCTTCAGGTGAACGTAGCCGCGGAAGCCCTCGCGGCGACGTAGCAGATCGACCGCCGCGAGCATGCGGTCGGTCATCTTCGCCGGGCGGCCGGGCACGCCCGAGGTCAGGAACAGCCCGTCGGCGAGACCACCGCGATGCGCGTCCATGAATACCCGCGCGACCTCTTCGGGGCTGAGGTAGGTGCGCCGCACCTTGCCGCCGCAGAAGGTCGGGCAGTAGCCGCAGGACAGGGAGCAGGCGTTCGTCTGCATGACGCGCATGAGCCGCGTCGACCCCTGGCCGGGGTAACGCACCTTCGTGATGCCGACCGGGTCGCCAGGGCGCATCAGCGCGCCCTGAGGACCATCGCGGTCGGCGGACTCCGAGAGAACGGTCACTCTTGTCCTGAGATCCATCCGAGGCAGACTACTATACACGAGATGAGTACTACCGCAACCCTCCGCGACGCCCGGATCGTCTCAGGCCGAGCTCTCGCCTCTCACCCTGCGTAGCTCCGCTCCCCTCACCTGAACCGGGATCGGGATCCCTTCGGTGCCGAGGCGGCGAAGGATGCGCTTTCGCAGCTCGTGCTGGACGAGGAACTGGTCGGTGAACGATTTCACGTGGCAGACGAGTGTGAAGTCGAGCGAGAAGTCGCCGAAGCCCGGGATGAGCCGCGCGGAGGGCGCCGGCTCTCCGAGCAGGCCCGGCACTTCGCCGGCGGCGCGCGTCGCTTCTTCCACGAGAACTCGCTCGACCAGGTCGGGATCGGCGCCGTAGTCGACGGCGACGCGGATCAGCAGCGCCAGCCGCGGGTCCGGCCTGTCGTAGTTGGTGATGATCGACTCGGCCACCTTCTTGTTGGGAATGGTGACCATGGCGTTCTGGAGCATCCGCACGCGCGTCGAGCGCCACCCGATGTCCTCGACGTAGCCCTCGACGGTGTCGGCGAGCTTGACGTAGTCGCCGACGCGGATCGGCTTGTCGGCCAGCAGGTGAACGCCCGCGAAGAGATTCGAGAGCGTGTCCTGCAGCGCCAGCGCCACCGCGAGGCCGCCCACGCCGAGCGCCGTGAGGATCGGCGTGATCTGGATCCCGAACGCGCCCAGCAGGACCAGGAATCCGACGATGAGGACGATGCCACGGGCGACGGACTGGCCCAGGCCGGTGATCGGGCCGCCGAGGGCCTGCCGGTCGCTCGCACGCTGGATGAGGGTGCTCAGGACGTTGGCGACCGTGATGGTCACCGAGAGAATCACCGCGACCTCGAGGACGAGGCTCACCTGCTGGGACAGGCGCCGCGGCAGGCTCTCGGTCTGGCTCGCGACTTCGATGCCGACCCAGAGGCCGAGGACGATGGACCACAGGACCGAGGGCAGCCGAATCGCGTGCGCGAGCGAGGCCCAGCCGTCGGGCGTGCCCGCCCACCGGCGGAGCACGGAGAGGAAGAGCGCGCGCAGTAGCAACGCGACGACCGTGGCGACGACGAACGCGAGCGCCGGCCACGCGAGCTGCCGCATGGCGCTACATGCTATCGTAGTTCGCGCCCATGAGTCAGCGCGGACTCTTCTACGGCTGGGTCGTCCTCTTCGCCGCGGCCACGGTGGTCGCGATCGGGCAGGGATCGCTCTTCTCGCTCGGCGTGTTCCTCAAGCCGCTCGAGGACTCGATGCGCTGGAGCCGCACCGCCATCTCGGTGACCGCGCTCATCAACTGGATGGCGATGGGGGCGGGCTCCTTCTTCTGGGGCGCGGTGTCGGACCGGTTCGGGAGCCGCCTCGTGACGGTCGCCGGCGGCTTCCTGCTGGGCCTGGGCCTCGTGCTCTCCAGTCAGGCGACCGCGCTCTGGCACCTCCACGTGACCTTCGGCCTCGCCGTGGGCTTCGCCGCGGGCGCGTTCCTGACGCCGCTGTCCGCGACGGCCACGAAGTGGTTCACCAGCAACCGCGGCCTCGCGGTGGGCATCGTGTCCGCCGGCGGCGGCGCCGGCATGCTCGTGATCTCGCCGCTCACTCAGTGGGTCACGTCGCTGTACGACTGGCGCGTGGCGATGATCGTGCTCGGCGACCTGGCCTGGCTCGTCATCATCCCGGTCGCGCTCCTGGTCAAGAACGCGCCGGGCGAGATGGGCGCCGTCGCGCTCGGCGGCGCGGCCACGCCCCACCGCGACTTCTCCACGCGCCAGGTCTTGCGCGCACCACAGTTCTGGGCGATCGCGCTCACGCACTTCGCCTGCTGCGCCGCCCACTCCGGGCCGATCTTCCACATGGTGACCCACGCGATCGACCAGGGCGTGGCCACGATGGTCGCCGCCACCGTCCTCGGGGTGTCGGGGCTCGCGTCGATCGTCGGGCGAATCGGCTGCGGGCTGATCGCCGACCGCTTCGGCGCCAAGCCCACGCTGCTCGTCGGGCTCGGGCTCCAGGCCGTGATGGTCTTCGCGTATCTCTTCACCCGGGATGCGACGAGCTTTTACGCCGCCGCGGTGGCCTTCGGCCTCTCGTATGGGGGCGTGATGCCGCTCTACGCGCTCGTCACGCGCGAGTACTTCGGCGAGAAGGTGATGGGGACCGCGTACGGCGCGGTGTTTTTGATCTCGACGCTGGGCATGGGACTCGGCTCATGGGCGGGCGGATGGATTCACGACGCCCTCGGCACCTACGCCTGGCTCTTCATCAGCTCGGCCGCGATCGGCGTCATGGCGGTGGTCCTGGCGCTGACGTTCCGTCCGCCTCGAATCGCGGCCGCGCCGGCCCCTCTCATTGCCGCCGCGCGCTGACCCTTCCTCATATCCCGCGCCGCGCCATTAGCGGTTGACACCTTCGAGCCCGGGGTGGTACTAATTCGTCGCTTTTCCCAGAGGTTAGACCGCGCTTCGGCGCCCGCGACTCTGATCAAGGAGGATCACGAATGGCTCTGCAGGGAATGAACCGCCGGCAATTCATCACGGTCTCCGGGACCGCGGCAGCTCTTGCAAGCACCGGCCTAGAGGGCATCCTGGCGGCACACCGTGCTCCCGCCTGGGCCCAGGGCACCAAGCTCCACATCGTTCGCTGGGTCGACTTCATCCCCGAGGCCGACGTCGAGCTGAAGCGCCAGGCCCCGGAGGCGTCGAAGGCGCTGGGCGCCGAGGTCACCTTCGAGTTCATCAATGCCAACGACCTCCAGCCGCGCATCACCGCCGCGATCCAGTCGGGATCCGGCGCGGACATTATCCAGATGCTCTGGAACTGGCCGCAGCTCTACGCCAACGGTCTCGTCGACGTCTCCGACGTGGCTGAGCCGATCGGGAAGGCTCAGGGGGGCTACTACGACGTCTTCAACGCGACCGCCAAGGTCGGCGGTAAGTGGCTCGCGGTGCCTCACGGCACCGGGGGCAATGCCGTTGCCTATCGCCGCTCCTGGTTCAACGAGATCGGCGTCAAAGAGTTCCCGAAGACCTGGGACGAGTATCGCGAGGTCGGCAAGAAGCTCAAGGCCAAGGGCAAGCCCATCGGCCAGGCCCTCGGCCACAGCTTCGGCGATCCGCCCACATTCGCCTATCCGTTCCTCTGGGACTTCGGCGGCGCTGAGGTCGACGCGAGCGGCAAGAAGGTCGCCATCAACTCCAAGGGCACCATCGAATCCGTCAAGTTCCTGCAGGCCTTCTGGAAGGACGCCTGCGACGAGGGAGGACTGGCCTGGGACGACACCAACAACAACCGGGCCTTCCACGCCGGCGAGATCAGCGCGACGCTCAACGGCGCCTCCATCTACATCGTCGCCAAGCGTCAGAAGGACAAGATCAAGGACGAGAAGGGCGAGCCCCTGTTCCAGGACATCGAGCACGCGGCACTGATGCCGAAGGGGCCGGCCGGGCAGTTCGCCCTCTACGGCGTCTTCCAGCACTCGGTGATGAAGTACTCGAAGAACCAGAAGCTCGCCAAGGACTTCTTGAAGTGGCTACATCAGGACGCCAACTACGGGAAGTGGTTCGAGGTCAACGAGGGCTACAGCGTCGGCGCCACCAAGAAGTGGGAAGATAACCCGATGTGGTCCAGGGTCGACAAGCCGCTCCAGGTCTTCCGGCAGGCGGCCCGCCTCACGCGCGCATTCGGGCATCCCGGGCCGGCGTCGGCCAAGGCCACCGAGGCCTACACGAAGTACGTCATCGTCGACATGTACGCCAAGGCGGTCCAGGGCATGAAAGCCGAGGACGCCGTGAAGTGGGCCGAGGGCGAGCTGAAGAAGATCTACGAAGCCTGATCGGCGGGTCATTGGCTTGAAGAATCCGATCGCCGGAGGTGCCGGGAGTGCCGCCCGCGTCGAGGTGGCGCTCCCGCACCCTGGCACCGTGCAGCGACGTGCGTTCGAGCGCCTCCTCGAAAACGAGCGGCTCCTGGCCTTCGCTCTCCTCACCCCGACGGTCGTTCTGCTCGGCGTGTTCATCGCGTATCCGTTCGTGATGGGGGTGTGGTTCTCGCTCTCGAGCATCAGCGTGGGCAATCCCGGCGAGTTCGTCGGTCTCAAGAACTTCGTCAAGGCGTGGAACGACTCGATCTTCCGGACGGCGTTCTGGAACACGACCTTCTACACGTTCTGGGCGACGATCTTCAAGCTCGCCCTGGGCATGTGGCTGGCGCTGCTGCTGAACCGGCATTTCCGGGGCAAGCGCTTGGTCCGCGCCTCCATGCTCCTTCCGTTCATCATCCCCACCGTGCTCTCGACCTTCGCGTGGCGTTGGATGTTCGACCCGACCTTCAGCGTTCTCAACTGGACCCTCTACAAGTCGGGCTTTATCGTGACGAAGCTGCCGTTTCTGTCCAACGGCGACTGGGCGCTCTGGTGCGCGATCGCGGTCAACACGTGGCGAGGGATGCCCTTCTTCGCCATCACGCTCCTGGCCGGGCTCCAGACGATCAACACGGACCTCCACGAGGCGGCTTCGCTCGACGGCGCCAACGGCTGGAATCGGTTCTGGCACGTGACGTGGCCGCTCCTGAAGCCGGTCACCGTCGTCGTCGTCGTCTTCTCGATCATCCAGACGTTTTCCGACTTCCAGCTGATCTACGTCTTGACCGGCGGCGGCCCGGCCAACTCCACGCATCTCCTGGCGACGTACGCCTACCAGATCGGGGTGGCCACGGGTCTCCTCGGCGAGGGCGCGGCGATCTCGCTCTTCATGCTCCCGGTACTCTTCGTCGTGGTGTGGGTCCAGCTCCGCTATCTGCGCCGGCTGGAAGGCGCATGATGGGTTGTCACCTCGCGCTCCCGGCCGAACGGGTTGTCCGCAGAACGGAGCCCCGAGTGTCTACAGCAGGCCACCCGCGGTCGGAACCGGCCTGGAGCCGCCGGTAAATGGTGATCGAGCGGCGCTGGAAGAAGTGGGTGTTCTTCTACATCCCGCTCACCGTCTTCGTGATCGGCACCCTGTTCCCGTTCTACTGGATGCTCGTCACCGCGATCCGGCCCGATGCCGAGCTCTATCGCTCCTGGCGGGCGGTCAACAATGCGCCGTTCTGGACGCTCCAGCCGACCCTCGAGAACTTCCGTGACCTGATGGCGAAGACCATGTTCCCGCGATGGCTCTGGAACACGTTCTACATCGCGGTCGCCTCGACCGCGATCTCGCTCGCCTGCGGGCTGCTCGCGGGATACGCGCTGGCCCGGCTTCGGTTCCCGATGGCCGGAGCGCTCGGCACGTCGATCTTCGTGACGTACCTGGTTCCGCCGACGCTCCTGTTCATCCCGCTCGCGGACATCATCCGGGACTTCCAGCTCGGGAACACCCCCTGGGCGTTGATCCTCACGTACCCGACGTTTTTGATCCCGTTCTGCACGTGGCTCCTCATGGGGTACTTCAAGACGATCCCCAAGGAGCTGGAGGAGTGCGCGCGCATCGACGGGGCGACCCGCTTCGGCGCGATGACGCGGATCATCTTCCCGATCGCGGTGCCCGGGATCCTTTCGGCGGGCATCTTCGCGTTCACCCTCTCGTGGAACGAGTTCATCTACGCGCTCATCTTCCTGTCGTCGCCCGAGCGCAAGACCGTCCCGGTCGGCGTCGTGTCCGAGCTGATCCGGGGCGACATCTACTTCTGGGGCCAGCTCATGGCCGGCGCGCTGCTCGGCTCGATCCCGGTGGCCCTCGTCTATTCGTTCTTTGTCGAGTACTATGTCACCGGCCTGACCGGCTCGGTGAAAGGCTAGCCGCCCCGCCGGCCGAGGCAAGGCGACAGACTAAGGAGACACGTTCATGGCCCAGGTGATGATGAAGGACCTGAACAAGAAATACGACGAGGTGCACGCCGTCAAGGACGTGAACCTCCACATCCGGGACAAGGAATTCGTCGTGCTGGTCGGCCCCTCCGGGTGCGGCAAGTCGACGACGCTGCGGATGGTCGCCGGGCTCGAGGAGATCACGGCCGGCGAGATCACGATCGGAGACCGAGTCGTCAACGACCTGCCGCCGAAGGACCGGGACATCGCGATGGTCTTCCAGAACTACGCGCTGTACCCGCACATGACGGTCTACGACAACATGGCCTTCGGGCTCAAGATGCGGAAGTTCCCCAAGCCGGAGATCGCCAAGCGCGTGGGCGAAGCGGCCGAGATCCTGGGCATCCAGGAGCTCCTCAAGCGGAAGCCGCGCCAGCTCTCCGGCGGCCAGCGGCAGCGCGTCGCGGTGGGCCGCGCGATCGTGCGCCATCCCCAGGTGTTCCTCTTCGACGAGCCGCTCTCGAACCTCGACGCGAAGCTCCGCGTGCAGATGCGGGTCGAGCTCAAGCGCCTGCACGAACGTCTCGAGACGACCGCCATCTACGTCACGCACGACCAGGTGGAGGCGATGACGCTCGGCGACCGCGTCGTGGTCATGAAGGACGGCTGGATCCAGCAAGTCGGGGAGCCGCTCGAGCTGTACGGGAAGCCCTCCAACCGGTTCGTGGCCGGCTTCATCGGCTCGCCGTCGATGAACTTCGTCGAGGTGACCGTCGCCGACGCGAACGGCGCCCTGTGGGCGGATACGCCGGGGTTCCGGGTGAAAGTCCCGCCGGCGTGCGCGGGCCGCCTCGGGCCTTACCGCGGCCAGCGCGTCACGCTGGGCATCCGGCCCGAAGACCTGCGCGTCGCGACCGGGAGCGACGCGGCGGACCACAGCTTCGACACCGTCGTCGAGGTCGTCGAGCCGCTCGGGTCCGAGATCCTGCTCGACCTCAAGGCCGGACCGAACGTCATCGTGGCGCGCGTCGACCCGACCGTGCGCGTGAAGCACTCCGACAAGATGCGGCTGGCGCTCCACCCCGAGCGCGTCCACTTCTTCGACAACAAGACCGAGCTGGCGATCTGATCGCGTAGTGGAGTCCTGAGGCCGTGGGGCGTGCCCGGGACATCCGGCTCGCATACCTGCTGCTCGCGCCCGCGCTCCTCCTGCTCGTGACGGCGCTCGCCTATCCGATCGGATGGGAGGTCTGGACGAGCTTCACGAACCTCTCGCCGCTCAACGACCACCCGACCGCCTTCGTCGGACTCGACAACTATCGCCACCTCGTCGCCGATCCCGGGTTCTGGCGCGCGGCCGCGATCACCGTCGGTTACGCCGCCGCCACCAGCGCCGTCAAGCTGGCGCTCGGCCTCGGCTTCGCCCTGCTCCTCGCCCGCCCGTTCCGCGGCCGGGCCCTGGTCTTCCTGGCCATCTTCCTGCCCTGGGCGTACCCGGCGAGCGTGAGCGTCATCGGGTGGTACTGGACGCTGAGTCCGCCGATTCCCACGGCCTACAGCGTGTTCATGGGCAACATGAAGTATTCGGTGGACGGCCTGCTCGGCGGCGGCGCGTGGGCGTTCGTCAGCGTCACCCTCTTCAATATCTGGCGCGGCAGCTCGTTCATCGGCGTCTTCCTGCTGGCCGGGATCAACGCGGTCCCGCCCGAGCTGTTCGAGTGCGCGGCGCTCGAGTCCAAGAGCGCGTGGCGCCGCTTCTGGCTCGTGACGGTGCCGCTGCTCAGACCGTTCCTCGCCCTCGCCGTGTTCCTGGCGCTGACGACCGCGTTCGCCGACCTGTCCAACGTCTGGATGCTGACCGCCGGGCGTATCGTCTATCCGGTCCTCGGCACGCACGCGTACTGGCTGGCGATCCACGGCGGACAATTCGGCCCGGCGTCGGCGCTCTCGCTCACCCTGGTCCCGTTCCTCCTCGCCGTGCTCTTCCTGCTGTTCCGGATGTTCGACCCGCCGGAGCGGGAGCGCGCGTGAACCCGCGATCGTGGTGGCGGAAGCTCGGTCACGGGAGCCTGCTCCTCGTGGCCACGGTGTACTGCGTGTTCCCCATCTACTTCATGTTCGTGCAGTCGCTCAAGACCGCCCAGGAGGACGTCTTCGGCAACCCGCTCATCGTCGTGAACCCGACCTTCGAGAACTTCGAGGAGCTCTTCGTGCAGCGCGGTGAGACCCGCGGCTTCATCGGCAAGGCACTCCGCCGGTCCTACCCGGTACTCGACTGGCTCGAGAACACCATCGTCGTCTTCGCCGGCTCGGTGGCGCTGACCCTGGTGGTGAGTCTGCTCGCGGCCTACGCCCTCGGGCGGCTCAGGCCGCCAGGGTTCCGCTGGTGGCGGCGGCTCATCTTCGCGAGCTACGTCATCCCCCACACGATCCTGTTCGTCCCCCTCTATCAGGTCATCATCACCCTCCATCTGGAGAACAACCTCCTGGCCCTGCTCGTCGTCTACCCGACGCTGGCGCTGCCGTTCTGCGTCTGGATCCTCTCGGCATACTTCCAGCACCTTCCGCGCGAGGTGGAGGAGTCCGCGCTCGTCGAGGGCGCGAGCCGCGCCACCGCGTTCCTCCGGATCCTCCTGCCGATGAGCCGGCCGGTGGTCGTGGCCGCCGGGATCTTCGCCCTCGGGACGATCGCGAGCGACTTCACGCTCGCGTCGGTCTTCCTCCTCGACGCGCACAACAAGACGATCCCGGCAGGGCTGGCCACGATGGAAGTCGCCCTCGACGAGCTCCTGGCGGTGGCCGGGATCAACCTGATGGCGATCCCGGTCGTGCTGATCTGTGCCCTCTTCGCCCGCGGCTACGTGCGCGGGCTGACGGCGGCGATGGTCGAGGGGGCGTGAGGCCTCAGGGGTCCGCGGGTCGGATGCGAATGATCCGGTGCAGCGCCGTCTCGGCGACGTAGAGGGCGCCGGAGCGGTCCACCGCGATTCCTTGCGGGTCCCCGAGGTCGTGGGCGACCGACGTCACCACGCCCGCCGGTGTCACCCGGTAGAGCTCGCGGATGTGGAACCCGGCGGAGACGAACACGCTGCCGTCGGGTCCCACCGCCATGTTGGTCCGATGGAAATGCCCCGACGGCAGCCGGGCCAGGCGGCGGAGGTCGCCCTCCGCGGACAGGATCAGGACCTCGCCCACCGAGTTGAGCAGCGCCAGCCCGTCCCGGCCGAGCGGTGCCACCGCGATGAACTTGTGCAGCGGCTCGCCGGTGACCCGTCGCACCGGGCGCCTGGGAAAGATCGGCGCGACGACCTCGAGGCGGCGCGGCAGCGGCACGTCCTCTTCGGGGTCGATGCGGAACACGAGCGGCCCCGTGTAGTCCTCCACGGCGAGCGACTCCAGGGACGGCGGTACCGGCGACTCCGAGCGGAGCTGGCTCTCGAAGCTCGCGTAGTCGAGCACGACGAGCCGGCCCTGTGGATCGAGGGCGAGGCTCGAGCCGCCGAGCAGATGGTTGATGCCGACGGCGACCGGGGTGAGACGCCGCATGGCGGCGAGGCGGTAGATGCGATTGCCGTTTTCCTCGCCGAGGAACAGATCTCCCGACTTCGGCTCGACCGCAAGGCTGCCGAGCGTGGTCTTCCGGGGCCCCTCCGCGAACGGAATCACGAGCCGGGGCGCGAGGGACGCGTTGATCGGCGGGGCGCCGGCCGGATCGAGCCAGTAAATCTCCGCCGCGGCGTCACCCCGCCAGCCGTGGCTCAGGACGACCAGGCGCCCGGAGCCCGTCAGGGCCAGCTGCGCGGGCCGCGGCACGGCGGTCGCCACCACCTCGATCTGCGCGGCGCGGGCGGGCTGGGCGTCGCTCACACCGGCCCCCACGAAGCATTGCACCAGGCCGAGCAGGCCGAGGTAACTGAGCCTTGACAGGTTGCGACGGCCGATGCTAGTTTTCGCCGACGATCGAGGAACCGCGGTGTTCACATCTTCTCGCCGGGAGTGTGGCCAATGATCATCAAACTGGTGGTTGGCGTCGGAGCGGCCCTGCTCATTGCCCTGGCCGGTGGCTCGGCCAGCGCCCAAGATGAGAAGCCCGCGGAGCCGAAGGGGGTCGCCGTCAGGAACCTCTTCACTTCGCTCGGCGGCTTCAGCGCAACGGTCAGCGCCCCGCTGTTCGTGACGGGCTCGACGGTCATCCTCGAGCCGGGCGGCCAAAGCGGGCGCCAGCAGTTCCGAGTGCCGACCTTCGTGTACATCGTCGAAGGGATCCTGACCACGTTCTACGAGGCGGGCCCCGTCGGAATCGCCGGCGCCCAGTACCACGCCGCGGGGCAGGCGTTCATGGACAACGGCGGCTGGTGGCACAATCACGCGAACAAGTCCGACAAGCCGGTCAAGTACCTGTTGCTCCATCTCGGCTATCCCGGCCGGCCGAATCCCGTCGTGAAGCCGGAGCCCGAGTAGCTCACCCGCTGATCCAGCCGGAGGGCGCAGGGCAACGCGCTCTCCGGCTCAGTCTTACTTGCCCACACCGCCGGTGATGCCCTGGATGAAGCGGTCCAGGAAGAAGTTGTAGAGCACCGCCACGGGTAACCCGACCAGGAGCGCCGCGCCCATCAAAGAGCCCCAGTAGTACACGTCCCCGCGAATCAGCTCCGTGGGCACGCCCACGGGCACGGGCTTCTGATCGCCCGGCGCCACGAAGGCCAGGCCGTAGAGGAAGTCCTGCATGGAGAGCGTGAAAGCGAAGATCACCGCGGTGAGCACGCCCGGAAGGCTCACCGGAAGCACCACGCGGAGAAAGGCGCCGAGGTAGCCGCAGCCGTCGACGCGCGCGGCCTCCTCCATCTCCATCGGCACCGTCTTGAAGAAGCCCATCAGGAGCCAGGTGCCGAAGGGGATCGTGAAGGTCGGGTAGACGACGACGAGCGCCCACCACGAGTCCTGGAGCCCGAGCGTCGCCACCACCCGCGACAGCGGCAGGAAGAGGATGATCGGGGGAACCAGGTACGTCATGAACACGGAGATGCCGATGTTCTCCCCACCCGGCAGCCTGAGCCGAGCCAGAGCGTAGCCCGCCGGCACGGCCGTCACGAGCGTGATGATCGCCACCCAGGCGGCGATCGTCATGGTATTGACGATCCAGGCGCCGTAGTTCGTCTGGAAGAACAAGATCTTGAAGTGCCGGAGCGTCGGCGCCATGTTGAACCAGAAGGGGATGTTCTCCATCCGGTAGAGGTCCGGGTCCTGCTTGAACGCCGTGATCAGCATCCAGTAGATCGGAAACACCGCGATGATCACGAACGGCGTGAGCCCGGCGTAGACCAGCAGGTGGCGGCGACGCTCCTTCCGCCGCACGGTCATCGGGCGCGCCGCGAGCCTAGTACTCACGCCGCCTCAGATTTCTCAGAAAGAGAAACATCGCCGGAGCGAGCAACGGGACCAGGAACAGCGCGATCGCCGCGCCCCGGCCCAGGTTGCCGGCCTGGATGCCGATCTGGTAGGCGAGCACGGGCAGGATCTTCGTGGAGTTGGCCGGCCCGCCCTGCGTCAGGAGGTACACCACGGAGAGGTCCGACAGCGTGAAGACCGTGTCGAACAGGAACCCGATCATGAGGATCGGGAAGATCATCGGCACCACCACGTGACGGAACCGCTGGAAGAACGAGCACCCGTCCACCTTCGCCGCGTCGAGCACCTCGAGCGGGACCGAGGTGAACCCGGCCAGCAGCACGATCGCCGAGAACGGAAAGGTCCGCCACACGTTGACGGCGATGCAGGCCGCGAGCGCCAGCTTGGGATCGCCGAGCCAGATGGGCCACGCATCGGTCCCGAACTGGCCGATGAGCCCGAGCCGGCTCAGCACCCAGTTGATGACGCTGAACTGGGAGTCGTACATCCATTTCCACGCCAGGACGCTGATGGCGACCGGCAGCGTGAACGGGATGACGACGAGGCCGCGGATGAGCTTCTTGCCCGGGAACTCCTGGAGGAGCAGGAACGCGAGCGAGGTGCCGAGGAGGCTCTTGAAGATCGCGGCCACGACGAGGAACACCACGCTGTTCTGGAGCGCGATCCAGAACGTGTCCATCTCCCACGCCGCCCGGAAATTCTCGAGCCCGATGAAGTGGGCGACGGGCTCGCCGACGTTGGCGTCGCTGACCGCGAGATACAGCGAGAACAGGAAGGGGGCACCGACCAGGAGCATCACGTAGAGCGCCGCGGGCGCCAGCAACAGATAGCCGAACGCGAGCCGCCGTGAGGTCTGGCTCTGGAACCAGCCGCGCGAGCGCGCGGGCGCGTCGATAGAGACAACGGCGGCCCGGGCCGTGGGCTCCGGGCCGCCGCTGAGCGAAGCGGTCGTCATGCCCTCTTGTGCTTCGCGAAGATCCGCCGGTACTCCCCCATTCCCCACTTCATGACGTCCTCGACGCTCTGTCCGCGCGCGACGCGCGTGAACATGTCGGGCAGCACGAAGAGGTTGACGACTTCCTGGATCGGGGTGACGAAGGGCCCGGGATAGCCGTAGAACGCCACGATCGGCGGAAAGTCCTGCAGGATCTGTAGCTTGGGATCGCTGCCGATCACCGGCATCGGCTTCTTGGCGAAGCCGTTCAGGTACGGCATGTTGTAGCCGCGGCTGGAAACCATGCCCTCGCTGAACGTGTCCACCATGTGCGTGAGGAATTCCTTGGCCGCCTGCTGGTTCTTGGCGAACTTCCACACCATCCACACGTTCGCCGCGCACGTGTTGATCCGCTTGCCGCCCGGCCCCGCCGGCTCCATGCCGATGTAGGTGTTCTTGAACACGTCGGGGTTGGTGTCCTCCGTGGTGCGGTACGCGGAGATCGCGTCGTGGACCCAGCACGCGACGCCCGACGCGAGGTAGCGGTTGTCGGACGCGTCGTCCCAGGAGAAGACCTCCGCCGTCATGCCCTCGTCGTACAGGGCCTTGGCGAACCGGAGCGCTTCCCGGGTCTCCTTGGAGTCGATGAGGACGTTCTCGCCCGAGGGGTCGAGCTCGGCGCCGCCGAAGCTGAACAGGATCGAGCGCCAGTTCAGGTTGGCGTCCGCGCACTGCGAGAACTGGATGCCGGTCGGGTGTCCCTTCGGCTTCAGCGTGCGGGCCGCGACGCGGGCCAGCTCCCAGGTGTCCGGCGCCTTGAGACCGTTGGCGTCGAACAGATCCTTCCGGTACGTCATCGGCAACAGGATGTAGAAGAGCGGGATGCCGTAGTAGCGCCCCTCCGCCTCGACGAGTGACTTCGCGGTCGGGATCCAGCCGCCGTGCTTCTTGCCCGCCGCGTCGTAGATGTCGGACAGGTCCGCGAGGCTCTTGTAGTAGAGCCGCGTGAGGATCGACGAGCCGTTCATGATGATGTCGTGGCCCGCGCCGGCCGCGTATTCCGCGGCC
>DASPZZ010000171.1:0-33855 GCA_035635995.1 Binatia bacterium
CGTTGATCAACCTCGGCTTTGCCGCTAAGGGCGAGGATTGCGAGCGAGTCGGGGGGCAGCACCACTGGTACAACATCGACCATAGAACTAGCGGCTGCTACCACTGCGAGGTCGTCCGCCCGGGTCAACTCTGGAAGAGGCCATGAAACGCCCGCGCCCTGCCCGTCAGCCCGATCCGCTCCGCTCGCGCGACGTGGGCGCTTCCTGATCGAGGAGCCAGCCGGCGAGGGCGGAGAAGGAGGAGAAGTGGTGGTCGGGGTCGGCGCACTGGCCGAAGCCGTAGGCGGCGTGGAGGAAGGGGACGCCGCACTCGCGCGCGGCGGTTTGGTCGCCGGGTGTGTCGCCGACGAAGACGGGGTGCCGGAGCCGGTTGCGCTCGATCAGCGCGTGGAGATTTTGCGTCTTGGAGAGGCCGGTGTTGCCCCAGCACTCGAAGTCCCGGAAGCACGCGCCGAGCCTCGACCAGCGGAGGAAGACCTCGATGTAGCCGGCCTGGCAGTTGCTGACGATGAAGAGCGGATACCGGGCGCTGAGCCGCCGCAGGCCGGCCTCGACGTCGGGGAACAGCTCACCGCCGAGCTCGGCGACGACCTTGTTGTCCTCGAGCTGGGTTTCGGCTGCGAGCGTCAGAACGTGCGCGTCGGGCAGGCCGGCGAACACCTCGCGGATGCACTGCTCGTGCGGCTTGCCGGTGACGCCCCTGACATCGTGCTCGGTGATGGGCCGGAAGGGGATGCGATGCCGATCGAGCACACGATTCCAGGCGACGGCGCAGCTGACGCTCGTGTCCCACAGCGTGCCGTCCAGGTCGAATACGACCGCGTCGATCACCGGTCCCCTGGCTTGACGGGCGCCCTCGGCGCGCTTACTGTCATCCGCATCCGGCGTCGCTCAGAGCCAACCCAATCCAGGAGGACTCAAGCATGCGCACGCTTCTGACTGTGCTGATCGCACTCCTCGTCGGGGTGACGCCAACTGCCGCGCAACAAGAGCAGCACGTGGTGGTGATGGCCGACACCCTGAAATGGGTCGAGCCGCCGACCTTTCCGGGCGCCCGGATGGCGATCGTTCAGGGCGATCCGAGCAAGGACGGACTCTTCGTCTATCGCGTGAAGCTGCCGGCCAGCTACAAGATCCCGCCCCACTTCCACAAGGCGAGCGAGAACGTCACGGTGCTCTCCGGAGTGTTCTTCATCGGGATGGGCGAGAAATTCGACCAGGGCTCCGGCAAGGAGTTGACGGTCGGTGGCTTCGTCGCCATTCCGCCGACGCATCGGCACTTCGCGTGGGCCGGCGGCCAGGAGACCATCGTGCAGGTCCACGGCGTCGGGCCGACGGACATCACGTTCGTCAACCCGGCCGACGATCCGCGCAAGAAGTAAGCGCCGCCTCCTCGGGGCCGATTCCCGGAACGAATCCATTTGCGGAAGCCTCGTGCCGTCCGCGCCGTGGCACGGGCTTTGCCCCCATTGCCTCTCCAGTCACCAAGTCGCGCGACGGCTGCCTGTACCCAACGCCTAGCCGGACCGTCGAAGTCGCTCAAGGCGCGAGGAACTGAAACCTCACGGATCCGGGGAAGCGGACGGAGGCTCCCCCACTCGGACCCTTGCGATGGCTTGCTGGACGGCTTTGAGGAACGTCGTGTCGTCGAATGGCTTGGCGAGAAAGTCTGCGGCTCCGGCTTTCATCGCTCGCACGGCCATCGTAATGTCACCGTGGCCCGTGATGAAGATGACGGGCGTGTCGTGGCCGGCGGCAGTCAGCACCTCCTGCAGGTCGAGCCCATTCTGGCCCGGCATCCTCACGTCGAGCACGAGGCAAGAAGCACGACCGTAGTTGCCGCTGTCCAGGAACTCGCGCGCCGACGAGTATGTCTCAACCCCGTAGCCCGCGGAGCGGAGCAGTCGCGAGAGCCCTCGGCGGACGGAGAGATCATCGTCGACGACGACGACGGTCGCCGCGCCCTCGATCACACCGGCCTCTCGTCGGGAGCAGGTAGGGCGAAGTGAAAGGTGGCCCCTCGGGTCGAGCTGTCGGCCCAGATGACTCCGCCGTGCGCCTCGATGATGGACTTGGCGATCGCGAGTCCCATGCCCATCCCGGCCGGCTTCGTCGTGTAGAAGGGCTCGAAGACCAGTTGGTGCGTGTCCTGGCCGAGTCCGGTGCCGGCGTCCCGGACCGACACGTGGACAGCCTCGACCTCGCTGGTCTCGGTCCGCACGACGATGATCCGGTCGTTCTCGGCGCACTCGGCCATCGCTTCCATGGCGTTGAGCAGGAGGTTCAGGATGACCTGCCGCAGCTGAACGCCGTCCCCGCTCACCATCACCGGTCGAGGGTCGAGCTCCAGCCTGACCGTGACGTTGCGGATCACCGCATCGCTGCTCAGGAGCTTCACGACGTCACGGATCAGGACGTTGAGGTCGATCCAGAGAAATTGCGCTTCGTCCTTCTTGAGCAAATAGCGCAGGCGCTGAATGACCTCGGCCGCCCGCTTGTCGTCATCGACGATGTCGGTCAGGATGTCTCGGACCTCGCCGAGATCGGGCGGCGTGGCCTCCAGGAACCGCTGAGCGGCCTGCGCGTTCGACAGGATCCCGGTCAGCGGCTGGTTGAGCTCGTGAGCCAGCGAGGCCGCCAGCTCGCCCACGGTCGAGACCCGTGTGAAGTGAGCCAGCTCCTGGCGACTGTGCTGAGCTTCCAGCTCCGCGAGCTTCCGCTCGCTGACATCGGTGTGCGACACGACCGCGCCGCCTTCCGGTCGGTTCAGGGGCACCACTGATAGCGCGACCCAGCGCTCGACATCCGACTCGGCGCACGGATATTCGAGAGCGAACCCTGTCTCCGACCTGCCGAGCACCGCCTCGATCCCGGCCAACGCCGCGCCCGCGTGGGGCACACCCGCGCCGACGGCGCGCCGCCAGATGTCCAGGTAGCTCGCGCCCACGCCGACGCCGGCCTGCGGCGACCCACCGTTCTCGCGTGCGGAGCGCTGCCAGCCGTTGTTGACGGCGATGATCCGGCCCTCGCGGTCCAGCACGGCGATCTCGCTTGGCAGGGAGGCGAGGATCGCTGACTTCATCAGCTCGCTCGCGCGAAGAGCGTCCTCGGCCTCCTTCTGCGCGAGGGCGTTCGCAAAGACTTCCCCGACCAGACGCAGCCGTTGCACCAGATCGTCCGGCCAGGCCCGCTCGGCTCCGAGGGTCACGAAGGCGAGGGCGCCGAGGAAGCGACCCCCGGCCACCAGCGGGATGGCGAGGTTCGAACGGATCCCGCGCCGACGGAGCGTCTCGGCGTCGAGCGCCGCTTCGGCCGGCAGCTCCTCCGGCCGGACAACGGCGACCGGCTGCTCGCGGAGGATCTGCCGCATGATCCAGGGGAAGTCCGCGCTGACGGTGGCCCGCGGCACCGGCTCCACCCCCGGACCGCTCCACGAGTAGCCGATCAGGAACTCGTCGGCGTCTCTGGAAATACGGTAGAGAGTGAGTCGGTCGAGCGCGAGGGCCTCCCCCAGCCGCCGCAGCGAGACCTCGAACGCCGTCTCTACCTCGTGGCCGTGCAGGTGGACGAACGTGCTGGAGAGGCCGGTCAGCAGCTCCTCGAAACGCAGTCGCTCCGCCACGACCTCATTGGCCTGCCGGCGCTCCTCGATGACGGCTGCCAGGCATATGAGCGGGATGGCGACGACGCTCAGGACTATCTGCAGGGCGGCGACGCTCTCGGTGAGCGGCAGCGTCCGGAAAGGCCCGTGTCCGCGCGTGTCCGCCCAGATCGCCAGCAGCACGGTGGCGAGGAGGGAAAGGCTGGTGCCCCCGGGTCCGAAGCGCACGGCAGCCCACAGAATGAAAGGCAGGAGAAGCGTTTGCGTTGTGTGGGGTGCACCCGGAATATTGCTCACGCTATCGGCCGGCCCGGCAAAGACGACGACCATGCCGACCGTCAAGAATCCAAGGGCAAGAATCGCCGCTTCGACGCGACGGCGAATGGACATGCCCCTGACCCAGCTCGATCTGGCCGTGGCCACCGTCACGATCGCGGGCACCAGAATGAGCTCGGTCAGGGCGTTGGAGAAGAATCGCGTCCGCCAGACGATCCAGTACGATTCACCGCGCAGCGCCGCCACTGCCGCGGCGTCCATGAACGAGGAGACGAACGGCGCGACCAGCACAGCCCCGCCGACAAACACCGCCACTCGGCGCAGTGTGTCGAACCGAGCGGGAGCGTCGCTCAAGTAACGCACGCAGATGGCGGCCACCAGGGCCTCGCTGCAATTGGTGGCGAAGAGAGCCAGCACAAGGGGCGCCGGCAAGGGAACGCCGAGCTCCGCGACGAGGTGCGCCGGAAGCGCCGCCAGCAGGTAGATCCACCACCGCGGTACCGGCGAGAGCAGGAGCGTCGCGGTCAGGATCGCGTTGGGCGGCCAGAGAATGGACGGCGTCGCCGGCGGGAATCGGAAGATGAAGCCGACGTTCGCGCCGGCGTAGTAGGCAACCGACACCAGCAGCGCGGCCGCCACGATGCGGCCGGTGGATTGGGGAAGCGGGCTGGCGATCTTCCCCTCCCGCGGCCTCGGTTCCAGCGCTTCCTTGCCCTTCATGGCTCCGAGCGTATCGTACTCGATTCGGTCCCGTGGGGAGAGAACGGGCCCTCCCGCTGCTCGGAGACCAGCCGCGGGTCGCGCAGACTCGCTAGTCCGGATTATTCATGAACGACACCAGGACGAACGGGCGGGTGGGACCCCTTCGTACCTTCGCACTTCGAAGAAGTGCGTGGAGGTCGAACGGGTGATGGAGCCCCGCCGGCCGGGGCCGCACCCGGCGCCACCCGCCCGCCGATCGCGTCGATCGTTCATGAATTATCCGGGCTAGTGCCCGGCCGGCGCGCTCCTGACCCAGCCCCCGTGGACCGGATGATGCGAGGCGATGAACTCGAGGAACGCCGGCCGTCCCTTGGCGTTCTCGTCGAAGGCGCGCTTGAGGGCCGGCATCACCTCTGACGGCGCCGTCACGTCTTCGCTGTAGAAGCCGACGGCCTTCGCCATGTTGGCCATGCACGCCGAGGAGTGATCCGAGACCTTCCAGGTGTAGGGATCGTGGCCGCCGCCCCAGAAGCCGGGGCCGTAGCCGGAGTAGCCGCCGTTGTTGATGTGAAGTGCCGTGATCCCGATCTTGTAGCGCGCCACCGCCTCGAAGTTGCCCATCATGTAGCAGACGCCCGCGTCGCCGGTGACGAGGACGCACTGCCGGTCGGGAAACGCGAGCTTGGCGCCGACCGCCCCCGCCAGGCTGAAGCCGAGCGTCGACACGTTGCCCCAGCCCAGGTGGCCCCGCGGGATCTGCGCCTCGTACACCGTGCTGGTCTGGTCGCGCGTGTTGCCCGAGTCCGCGGTGACGAACGAATTCTTGGGATCGAGCACCTTCATCAGGTCGCCCAGCACCCGGTACGGGTTGATCGGCGTCTCGTTCGATTCCATCCACGGCCGGAACTTTGCGAGGAACGCCTCTTTACCCTTTCGGATCTCCTCGACGAGCTCCGGCTTCCTGCGCGCCCCGCGGGCCGACAGCTCGCCGATGAGCGCCTGGAGGGTCAGCTTGGCGTCGCCGATGACGGCGTGGCGCGTTTCGTAGCTGCGGTTGATGTCGAGGATGTCGACCGTGCACTGGATGATCGTCTTCTTGTCCGCGTTGGGGACGGCGTGGCTGAACCGGTTGGGGAAGAGGCTCGAGCCGATCGAGAACAGCAGGTCGCACTTGGTGAGGAAATGGTCGGCCAGCGAGCCGCGGACGCCCACCGACAGCGGATGGTTCTCCGGGAAGGCGCCCTTGGCCTTGAGCGTCGTCAGCACCGGCACCTGGGCGAGCTCGGCGAACTTCAAGAGCTCGCTGGTGGCGTCGGCGTAGTAGACGCCCTCACCCACGTACAGGAGCGGATCCTTCGCGGCGAGCAGCACCTTGACGGCGGACTTGACGTCGTCGGGATCAGGACCCGAGCGCCAGCCCTTCACGGGCGAGTAGGGGTGCTCGTCGGTGTCGTATTCGCCGAGGTCGCGGGGAATGATGAGCAGGACCGGCCCGGGCCGGCCCGACCGGAGGTGCGTGAAGGCCCGGCGCACGTAGTCCGGCACCAGCTCGGCGCGGTCGACCTTGCCCACCCACTTGGTCACCGGCTTGAGCGCGTCGGCCATGTCGAAGTGCGTGTGCCGGCTGGCGCCCTGGCCCACGCCTTCGGTGATGACCAGGAGCGGCGAGGAATCCTCCCAGGCCTGACCGATGGCGCCGAAGGCCATCTGGATCCCCGCGGCGTTCAGATTGGCCATGATGGTGCACACGCCGATCTGCTTGCCGCACGTGACGCGCGAGTAGGCGTCGGCGACGGCGACCGCGAACCGCTCCTCGCCCATCATGAGGATGGGCACGCCCTCTTCGCCGAGCGCGTTGTTGACGTGATTGGTCGGGTAGCAGCTCACCCAGGGAATTCCCTCGGCCTTGAGGGCTCGCGCGAAGCCGTTCGCCGCTTTGACTTTCATGAACCTCTCCTCGTCGGCATGGTTGCGGTGTCCTGTCGTACCTCGGCGACGCGTACCCTGTCAAGGAGCTCCCCGGAGCCGGCCGGCGGTGATACCGTGCACGGAAACAGGAGACGCCATGGCGACCGTGAAGCTGATCGAGTACGCAGAGGCGAGCGCCGAGGTCCGCGCCGTTTACGACGACATCATGGCCACGCGCAAGATCGACCGCGTCAACAACTTCTGGAAGGCGCTGGCCAGCCACCCGCCGACGCTCCGGCGCACGTGGGACACCCTCAAGTCGGTGATGGCCCCGGGCGCGCTGGACCCGCTCACCAAGGAGATGATCTATCTCGCGGTCAGCGCCACCAACGGCTGCGACTACTGCATCGCCTCGCACACCGCCTCGGCCCGCGGACGGGGTATGACGGACGCGATGCTGGGCGAGCTGATGGCCGTCGTCGGCATGGCCAACCAGACGAACCGGCTGGCCGACGGCTATCAGATCGAGGTCGACGAGATGTTCCGGGCGCCGGCTTAGTCACGTGCGGCGCGTGGTAAGCTTGCGGCGCTCCGGCGGACATCTTTCTCAACGCGGAGAGGAGACGTCCCATGAACGCTAGGCGTCCGGTCTCGATCCTGATTCTCGCGCTGGTCCTGCTCATCGCCTTCGCGCCCACGCCCGCGGCGGCGCAGGGGCGCTCGGAAGCGCCCGCGTCGCAGATGACGTGGGCGGTGCACGTCTCGCTCGCCCCGATCTGGTTCGACCCGGCGGAGCACACGGGGATCATCACCGTGATGATGGTGCTCTACGCGGTGCACGACGCCATGATCAAGCCGATGCCGGGCAACGCGCTGGCGCCGTCGCTGGCCGAATCCTGGGCGATGTCCAAGGACGGCCTCAGCTACGAGTTCGTCGTGCGCAAGGGCGTCCTCTTCCAGAACGGCGACGCCTTGACCGCCGAGGACGTGAAGTTCTCGTTCGAGCGGTACAAGGGCGCCGCCGCGAAGCTGCTCAAGGAGAAGGTCGCCGCCGTCGAGGTGGTCGACCCATTCCGCGTCCGGTTCCGGTTGAAGGAGCCGTGGCCCGACTTCATGACCTTCTACGCGACGCCCGCGAGCGGTGCCGGCTGGATCGTGCCCAAGAAGTACGTCGAGAAAGTCGGCGAAGAGGGCTTCAAGAAGGCGCCCGTCGGCGCCGGCCCGTACAAGCTCACCTCGTTCAACCCCGGGGTGGAGCTGGTCCTGGAGGCGCACGATCGTTACTGGCGCAAGACCCCCGCGGTCAAGCGGCTGGTGTGGAAGGTCGTCCCCGAGGATCTGACGAGGCTGGCCATGCTCAAGCGCGGCGAGGTCGACGTCGCGTACTCGCTGCGCGGTCCGCTCGGCGAAGAGGTGAAACGGACGCCGGGTCTCAAGCTCGTCGGCCTGGTCGGCAACGCGACCCAGTGGCTCAACTTCGGCGCGCCGCAGTGGGACCCGAAATCGCCCTGGCACGACCGGCGTGTGCGCCTGGCGGCCGCGCTCGCCTTCGACAAGGACGCCATCAATCAGGCGGAGACCCTGGGGTACTCCAGACCGACCGGCAGCATCATCCCGTCGGCCTACGAGTACGCGCTGGCGATGCCGGCCCATCCGTACGACCCGGCCCGAGCGAAGAAGCTCCTGGCCGAGGCCGGCTATCCGAACGGCTTCGACGCCGGCGACTACGCGGCCGACGTGTCGTACGGGAGCGTCGCCGAGGCGATCGCCAACTACCTGGCCGCGGTGGGGATCCGCACCAAGGTGCGGCCGATGGAGCGCGTCGCGTTCCTCGGCAACTGGAAGGACAAGAAGATCACCGGAATCTTACAGTCGGGCGCCGGCGGGCACGGCAACGCCGCCACCCGCATCCAGAACTATTTCGTCAAGGACGGCCTCTACGCCTTCGGCGGCTATCCCGACATGGACGACCTTTTCATCCAGCAGGCCCGCGAGCTCGATCCCAAGCGCCGCGAGGCCCTTCTGCACCAGATCCAGCGCCTGGCCCACGAACGGGTCATGGCCGCGCCGCTGTGGGAGCTGGGCTTCCTGAACGGCGTCGGCCCGCGCGTGGAGGAGTCGGGGCTCGGCCTCATCGCCCTGCACCCGTACTCGTCGCCGTACGAGGACCTCAAGCTCAAGAAATGACGCTCGAGACGAAGCCTCTCCATCCGCTGCTGGGCGTCGAGATCATCGGCGTGGACGTCAGTCGCGTCGATGCCGCCGCCTTCAAGCGTCTCGTCACCGCCTTCAACGAGCATTCGGTGCTCCTCTTCCGCGGGCAGACGATCAGCGACGAGGAGCAGGTCGCGTTCAGCCGGCGCTTCGGCCCGCTCGAGACGACGATCCGCACCGTGGTCTCGCAAGCTCGCTACCTCCCCGAAATCTCCAACCTCGCGAACGTCGACGCCGAGGAGCGTCTGATCCCCCGGGGCGACAAGCGCAACCTCTTCAACGCCGGCAACCAGATGTGGCACACCGACAGCTCGTTCAAGCGCGTGCCGGCCCTGGCCTCGCTGCTCTCGGGACGCGAGGTGCCTCCGGAGGGTGGCGAGACGGAGTTCGCCAGCATGCGCGTCGCGTACGAGCGCCTGCCCGACGCCACCAGGCGGCTCCTCGAGGGCAAGGTGGCCATTCACAGCTTCGAGTACTCGCGCGGCCTGGTCGGCGACGGGCTCCTGTCGCCCGAGCACGCCGCCCAGGTTCCACCCGTGCCGCAGGCGCTGGTCCGCGCCAACCCCGCGCACGGCCGGAAGGCGTTCTTCGTCGCCTCCCACACGTGCGAGATCGTCGGCATGCCGACCGACGAGGCGAGCGCGCTCGTCCGTGATCTTCTCGAGAGGGCGACGGCGCCGGCGCTGGTCTACACGCATCGCTGGCGCCCGGGCGATCTGGTGATGTGGGACAACCGCTGCGTGCTGCACCGCGGCCGCCCGTGGGACGAGAGCCGGTACCGCCGCGTGATGCATCGCACGACGGTGGCGGGCGACGGGCCGACGGCCGGCGACGTCGCCGGGATCGCGGTCGCCCCGGCCCGCGAGGCCGACGTCGCCTGGTGTCGCGCTCAGCTGGAAGCGGTCTGAGAGGAGGACGTCATGTTTCGACGAGTCAACCTGGGAATCCTCGCCATCGCGCTGGTCGCGTTCCTGGCCCACGCCTCGCCGGCCGCCGCGCAGACGTCGACGCAAAAGTCGAGCGAGACGACGGACAAGATCAAGAGCTATACCGTGGAGAAGAAGAACGACGCGGTCGCATATGGGAAGAAGCTGGTGAGCGACCTCGACGTCAAGATCAAAGAGCTGGAGGCCCAGGTCGCACGCGACACGGGCGCCGCCAAGGCCGATGGGGAGCGGCAGCTCAAGGAGCTGAAGGCGCTGCGGGCGAACGCCGGCAAGAAGCTCGACGAGCTCGGTCGCGCGTCCGCGGAGTCCTGGGACAGCGTGAAGCACGGCTTCGCCGAAGCGTACGACAAGGCGGCCGCCCCTTTTCGCAAGTGATGCCGACTCTCAGCCGTCTTCACGTCGTGCTGTCTCTGGGGCTCGGCCTCGGGTTGCTCGCCGGCTGTGAGCAGAAGGGCCCGGCGCCTATCGACTCTCGAGCGGCCGTCCTCGGCGGGCGATGAACTCGGGGAAGGCCGTCTCGGCCCTGGCGCCCCTGACCACGTTCGTCGTGTAGTCGCGCTCGTTCGCCCACTGCTCTTCCAGGTCGCATCCCATGTCGCGGAGCAAGAGCGCCTTCACGCCTATCACCGCGTCGCGGCGATTCTTGGCGATCATCGTCGCCAGCCACATCGTCTTGTCGCGCAGCTCCCGGCACGGGACCAGGTGGTTGAGCAGGCCGATCCGATGAGCTTCCTCGGCCTCGACGACCCGGGCGGAGAACAGGAGCTCCTTGGCGATGGGCCAGCCGACCTGGTTCGGCAGGGTCCAGGTGCTGTTGATGCGGCCGTAGGCGGCGGCCAGGAAGCGGAAGCTCGCGTGCTCGCACCCGACCCGCATGTCCAGGGACGAGGCCAGCACCGCGGCGCCGCCGTACGCCAGCCCGTTCATCATCCCGATCGTGGGCTTGGGGCAGGCGCCGATCTCGTAGCTTCCCCGGGCGCGCACGGCGGTGCGGGCGTCGAGCTCGGCCTGGGTGTACTTGCGATCGTCCTCGCGCTGCTCGTGGATGTCTCCCCCGGCGGAGAAGGCGCGGTCGCCGGCGCCCGTGACGACGATGCACCCGACCTCGTCATCGGCGCTCATCCGCTCGACCGCCAGGCGCAGCTCGGCGCCGAGCTGGGCGTTCATCGCGTTGAGCTGCTCCGGGCGATTCAAGGTGAGAATCGCCACCCCTTGCGTCTTCTCGACCAGGACGACTTGGTCCGCCATGCTCTCCTCCCGTCAGTGGCCCACGAGCGACGTGGGGTGTAGCATACACCGCCCGGAGGATACAGCGTGCTGACCCGCATCGACCACGTCATGATCTGCGTCCTCGATCTTCAGCAAGGTATCGACGCCTACACGCGCATCGGATTTCACGTCCATCCCGGCGGCGCGCACACGGACCGGGCGACTCACGACGCGATCGCGTTCCAGCAGGAGGATTATCTGGAGCTCTTGAGCCTGCGCGAGCGGCGCCCGGCGGCCGCGCTCGTCCCCGGCAGCTCGGACGCCCGCCTCGCGGAGTTCCTCGCCGCGGGCGGTGGCTTCCGCTACGTCGCCGTGCAGAGCGATGACCTGGCGGCCGACGTGGCTGCGATGCGGCAGCGCGGCGTCGAGGTGAGCGACGCCACCGAGGGCGCGCGGCGAACCCCGGCCGGCCAGGAGCTTCGATGGAAGGCCGCGGGACTCGGGCCGCGCAATCCGCTGCCCATCTTTTTCGTCCAGCACCTGACGCCGCTCGACGAGCGGCGCCGGCAGGTGCCGGGCGCCGGCGATCATCCCAACGGCGCGCTGCGTCTGGATCGCGTCTACATCGCGGTGCCCGACGTCAGGGGGGCCGCCGAGTCCTATGGCCGCGTGCTCGGCATGCCCGTGCCCAAGATCCAGCGCGGCGCCGTGATCAAGGCGGACATGGCGGTCTTCGATCTGGGGCCGACGGGCCTGACGGTGGCGCAGCCCGCCGAGCCCGGTCCCGCCGCCGAGGCGCTCGCCCGGCGTGGGCCCGGCCCTTTTCAGGTGCTCTACCGCACGCGCAGCATGGACGCGGCGGCCCGCTGGATGGAAGGTCACGGCATGCCGCCCCCGGCGCGTGGTGTTCGCAACACGGGTGAGCAAGCCATGCTGGTCGGGCCGGCCCAGGCCTGCGGCGCTTACATCGGCTTCGTGGGCCCGGCTTGAGGAGTACGCCAGCGTCAGTGCGTCAGGGCAGGAGCACGGCGACAGGGATCGAGCGGCCGAGCGCGACGAGCGGCGTGACCGTTGCCGGCGGGCGGAGCGTCGCGACATTCCGGTACCGCCAGCCGTAGAGCGCCTCTGGCGACGCCTCGGGCTCGCGGTGGACCTCGAGGATGCCGTGGACGACGTCGACGATCCAGCAGTCTGCGATCCCGGCGCGGGCATACAGGCTTGCCTTGTGCTCGCGGTCCGTCCGGTAGGAGCTCTCGGCGATCTCGACGACCAACACGGCGCGGGAAGGATGAGCGTCAATGTACGCGCCCGGATCACGCGGCACCACGCTGATGTCAGGCTCCGGCTCCGAGTCGTCGTCAAGAGCGATCGGAAGCTGTGAGTCGATCTGCCAGTCGTCGCCGAGGGTCCGGCGAAGCGCCGCAAGCACGCGGCGGATCGTCCCGGCGTGCCGGCTCCCCTGCGGCTCTCGGACCACGAGGAGGCCGTCGAGCAACTCCAGCCGCTCGTCCGTCCTGAACACCCCCAGCTCGATCAGGCGCTCGTACTCGAGGCGCGTCCAGCGCCGGGTCCTGGGCGGAGGGACGATCGTGGAGGCCATCAACTCCAGAGCGTAGCGAGTTGACCGCGTGCGGTCAATGTCCAGGAACGGACACGCCTGTTACTTCGGGCGAGGCTGGCGTAGAATCCATGGACCATGGACTACGGATTGTTCACGATGCCATCGCATCCGCCCGAGCGCAGCTTGTACGACGGCCACCAGTGGGACCTCCAGCAGCTTCGCTGGGCGGACGAGCTCGGCTTCAGCGAGGCATGGATCGGCGAGCACCACACCGCACCCTGGGAGCCACACCCGGCGCCCGACCTGCTCGTGGCCCAGGCGCTCCTGCAGACCAGCCGCATGCGCATCGGGCCCGGCGGGTTCCTCATGCCGTACCATCACCCGGCCGAGCTCGCGCACCGGGTGGCGATGCTCGACCATCTGGCGCAGGGACGGCTCAACTTCGGCGTGGCGGCGAGCGGGCTGCCGAGCGACTGGGCCATGTTCAACGTCGACGGCAACTCGGGCCAGCATCGGGAGATGACGCGCGAGGCGCTCGACATCATCCTGCGTCTCTGGAGCGACGAGCCGGAATTCGACCACAAGGGTAAGTACTGGCACGTCACCAAGACGGGAACGATGCTCGACACGCTCCGGCCTCACATCAAGCCGTTCCAGAAGCCGTATCCGCCGATCGGCGTGGCGGGGGTGAGCAAGGGCTCCGATACGCTGAAGCTCGCCGGCGAGCGCGGGTTCTGGCCGATGAGCCTCAATCTGAATCCCACCTACGTCGGCAGTCACTGGGAGGCCGTGGAGCAGGGGGCCGCGCGGACCGGCCGTACGCCGAAGCGCTCGGACTGGCGGCTCGTGCGCGAGGTCTTCATCGCCGACACCGACGCCGAGGCCATGCGGCTCTCGGCCGGCGGCATGATGGGCCGCATGATGAAGGAGTACTTCCTGCCGCTCCTCGCGTCCTTCCAGTTCACCGAGTTCCTGAAGCACAAGCCGGACGTGCCGGATTCCGACGTCACCCCCGAGTACTGCGCGCGCCACAACTGGCTGGTGGGCTCGCCGGCCACGGTGGCCGAGAAGCTCCATGCGATCTACGAAGAGGTGGGCGGCTTCGGCACGCTCCTGCTGTTCTGCTTCGACTACTCGGAAAACCCCAAGGCGTGGCGCCATTCGATCGAGCTCCTGGCGAAGGAGGTCATGCCGCGCTTCAAGGACCTGGTGCCGAAGTAGCCTCGCGAATCTGCTCGGGCGTGTAGCCCAGCAGCGTTCCAAGAACCGCCGCGTTGTCCGATCCGGGACGGCTGGACCAGCCGGTCAGCCGTCCCGGCGTTCGCGAGAGCAAGGGCACGATCCCCTGCGTCACGATCTCGCCCAGCTCGGGATCGGAGCGCCGAACGAGATCGCCGCGGCTCCAGAGGTGGGGCTCCCGGGCCAGATCGGCCACCGAGTTGACCGTGCTCGCGGCGAGCCCGGCCCCGCGCAGGGCGCGCACCGCCTCGTCGGCGGCGAGCGCGCCGACCAGCTTCGCCATCTCCTCGCGTACGCGGGCGGGATCGTCGGCCCTCGGGCGTCCCAGCCGCTCGAGGGCGACGGCGAAGTCGTGCCAGCCGGCGCTCGAGGCGGCGACGAAGCGGCCGTCGATGGCCTCGACGGTGAGGCTGCTCGGATAGACCGGCCAGTCGCCGCCGGCGCGCTCGCGCCGGATGCCCAGCGCCGTCCGCACGGCGAGCAGGTCACCGGTGAGGCGCAGGGCGCACTCGAACATGGCCGTGTCGACGACCTGCCCTTCGCCGTCGAGGTCACGGCGCAGGAGCGCGGCGACGACGCCCAGGACGTTGAAGAGCGCCGTCGAGTAGTCGCCCGCCGTGACGCCGTCGCGCAGCGGCGGCCGGTCCGGCCAGCCACCCAGATACGTCATGCCTCCGAAGGCGAGGCCGACCGGGTTGAACGCCGCGCGCGCCGCGTACGGTCCGCTCTGCCCGAATCCGGATGATCTCAAGAGCACGAGGTGCTGATTGGCGTCGTGGAGCACCGCGGGGCCGAGGTTCCACCGCTCGAGCGTCCCCGGCCGAAAGTTCTCCACGATCACGTCGCTCAGCCGCACCAGCTCGAGGAACACGGCTCGACCGCGGGGAGCGCGTACGTCGAGCGTGATGCTCCGCTTGTTCCGGTTGGTCACCGGGAACCCCGGACCACGGCTGCCGGGCCCGTCCGTCGCCGCTGCGCCGGTCGCGGGCAGCTCCACCATGATCACTTCCGCGCCGAAGTCGCCGAGCAGAGCGGCGGCCGCCGGACCGGCGAGCCACTGCGAGAGATCGAGCACGCGGACGCCGGCCAGCGCTCCCGCGCCGCCGGCCGCGTCCGCCGACTTCGCGGCCGGTCTCTGTCGAGCGGCGATCCGCTCGACGCTGGCGCGCACGCCGGCCGTGTGCTCGCCGAGCCGCGGGGCGCTCAGCGCGTCGCGCGCGGCCGTCCGCAAGAGCTTCGGCACCGGCGCGGGGGCGAGGAAGTCGCGCGCGGACGACGAGCGCAGACGCAGCAAGGACCGGCGCGCCTCGACGTGCGCGTCCGCGATGATCTCGTCGACCGAGCGTACCGCGGTACCCGCCACACCGGCGGCGGCGAAGCGCGCCTCCACGTCCGCCAGGTCGTGCCCGGCGACCCACGACCCGACCAGCTCGTCGGCGGCCGCGCGATTCCGCAGGCGCGCGGCGCTGGTGGCGAACCGCGGGTCTTTCGGGGCCTCGGGCGCCTCGATCGACTCGCAGAGGCGGGCGAACGGCTGATCGCCGGCGCCGGACAGCGCGATCCACCCGCCGTCTCGCGTCGGATAGACGTTGGCCGGGACCACGGTGGGGGATTCGGTGCCCATGCGCGTCGCCACCGCGCCCGTCCGGTGGTGGCGGATGACCACCTCTTCCTGCATGCGCAGGCCCGTCTGATAGAGGCCGATGTCGACGACCTGTCCACGGCCGCTACGCCGGGCGTGGAAGATCGCCATCAGAAGGGCGCTCGAGCCGAGGATGGCCGACCAGGCGTCGGCCAGCGGGACCGTCACCGGAATCGGGGGGCGATCGGGGAATCCCGTCGCGAACTGCATGCCGGAGAACGCCTGGGCGATGCGGTCATCGCCACGCTCGCCGGCCAGCGGTCCCGTCTGGCCGAACGGTGAAATACGCAAGACGACGAGGTGGCTGTTCTTCTCGTGCAGCGCGTCCGGCGACAGTCCCGCGGACTCGAGCCGCCCCGGGCCGAGATCTTCCACGAGGGCGTCGACGGAAGCCAGGAGCTTCGCGAGCCACGGCTCGCGGGTGAGGTCGGCGAGCTCGGCGAGCACCGAGTACTTCCCGCGATTCTCCGACTGAAAGTAGAGCGAGTCTTCTCCGGCGACGCCCGGACCGCGTCTCCGGAGCGGCGATCCCTCGGGGGGCTCGACCTTGATGACGGTGGCGCCCAGATCGGCGAGCAGCCCGCCCGCGAGCTCGCCGGCCAGGCTCTGGGCCAGCTCGACGACCACGACGCCCTCGAGCGCGCCGCCCCGGTCCGAGCCCGGCAATCCAAGCGGCTCCGTCGCCATGGTCGGCTCGTCAGTCCAGTCCGAACACGCGCGCCGCGTTCTTGTAGAGCCACTTCTCCTTGACGGTGTCCTTCAGCGGCAGATCCATGTACTCGCGGATCAGCGTCTCGTACGGCTGGCCGACCAGGCCCGCCGACAGGCCCACGAGCACCTTGTCCTGGATGAGCGTGTTGCCGAACTGGATGAGCATCTCCCAGCCGGAGCCGGGCTGACCCAGGTACTTCGCCCGGTGCGCCGAGGTGTCCATGTGGAGGTTGGGATGCCGGCGCACGAGCGCGACCATCTCGTTGACCCAGGGCCAGCCGCCCAGGCCACCGATGATCCGGAGCTCCGGGAAATCCATCGCGACCTGGTCGAGATGCCGCGGATGGCCGAGGTCGTACGGCCGGTCGTTCGCGTAGTTCATCGAGGAGTAGATCCGTACGGGGATGCCCAGCTCCGCCGCCTTCGTGTAGAGCGGGTAGTAGCGCCGGTCGCTCGCCGGGATGCAGTCGACGAGCGCCGAGACGCCGAGCGCCTTGAAACCCTCGTCGCGCACCAGCCGCTCGAGCTCGCGGACGCCGCTCATTCCCTTGAAGGCGTTGAGGCTGATGCGCGCCAGCCCGATGAACCGATCGGGATACCGGCGCAGGAGCGCGGTCTCCTCCTCGTTCGTGATGCCGAAGGGCACCGCGCGCACGATGCCGAGCTTGCCGAGCTTGTCCACGTACGCGTCCAGGTCGATGTCCGGGCGGTGGTCGGCGCCCTCGCGGCGCGAGCGGAAGATCCGGCTGTAGTTCGCCATGCCGTACCCGGCCGGCTGACCCGCGCTCGTCGCCTCGTCATGGCCCGGCTCCGGCTGGCTCGCGTCCGTGCGCGGAATGCTGCATTCCATGTCGATGATCCGTACCATCACGGTCTCCCTCGCTTGTTCAGCACTACATGACGGCGCTCCGCAGGAGCGCGCATCATAGCAAGCCTCGCTCGATCTTGTCATCCGGGCCGGCGCCCGCCGCCGAGGGCGCCGCCGATGCATGCGTCTTGACTCGGCGTGCGCGACGGAGCAGCATCGCCAGACGAGCGACGGCGAACGAACGAGTGGGAGCGGACGTGACGGGGCAATCGAGGACCGGCGGGTGAGGGAAGTCAGGACGTGAGCGACTTCAACGCGGCATTGGCTGGCTGCGGGACGCTCGACGAGGACGCGCTGGCGCGTCCCTGGCCGTGGCGTGGCCGTCAGATGGACGTCCGGTACGCCCTCTACCGGACGCTCGAGGACGCGCTCGGTCACATGCTGGCGGTCGAGCAACGGTACGCCCTGCAGACGCGGTATGCGGTCGATCGGGCGGATGGAGAGCCGATGCGCATTCCCGACGGCCGACTCCCGCCGACGGCGCCGGCCAACGTCGGCGGCGAGATCGACGCGATCCTCGCGCGGCTCGCCGAGGCGCGGGCGGAAACCAACCGCTGGCTGGGCGACGTGGCGCCGGCGGCGATGACACGACCGACGCTGTGGGCGGGCTACGAGGTCGACGTGCGGTTTCGCCTGCACCGCTTCGCCGCCCACGTCGTGGAGCACACGATTCAGTGCGAGAAGACGCTGCTCGCGCTTGGATGGCGCCAGACCGAAGGGCGGCGGATCGCGCGCTGCCTCGCCGCCGTCGTCGGCGAGGTCGAGGGGCTCGGCGCGGTCGCGGCCGCCCGCGAGGTCGAGGCGCGGCTGGCCGAGCGCCTGGCTTCGGTGATGCGGTGAGCACCGGCCGCCGGGGCATGGTCCCCGAGGACCTGACGCGGGTCCTTTTCGTGACCGATCCCCAGCTCTCGCCCGACGGCCGGCGTATCGCATTCGTCGTGACGTCACTGTCCGAAGAGCGCGACGAATATCTCGCCAACATCTGGGTCGTCGACGCGGCCGGCGGCGCGCCCCGCCGCTTCACCGCCGGGCCCCGGCGCGACACCGAGCCGCGGTGGTCGCCCGACGGCGCGCGGCTCGCGTTCCTGTCCGAGCGCGCGCCCAAGGACAAGCTCCAGCTCTACGTGATGCCGGCCGACGGCGGCGAGCCGACGAAGCTGACGACCCTCGAGAACGGCGTGACGAGCGTCGCGTGGTCGCCTGACGGCACGCGCCTGGCCTTCGTGTCCCCGGTCGGCGGTCAGCGCGAGCCGGAGAGCGAGGAAGAGAAGCGGAAGTCGCGACCCGCCCGGGTCATCACCTCGGTGAAGTACCGCTTCAACGGCGAGGGGTTCATCTACGATCGGCGCCCGCACGTCTTCGTCGTCTCGACGGACGGCTCGACTCCGCTCCAGGTCACCGACGGCGACTTCGTCGACGCCGATCCCGTCTGGGCGCCCGACAGCGAATCGATCGTCTTCACCTCGGCTCGTCACGCCGAGCGCGACGACGACGACGCGAGCGACCTCTGGCGGGTTCCCGCCAAGGGCGGGACGCCACAGCGCCTCACCACGACCACGGGGCCGGTCATGCTCCCCGCGTTCTCGCCAGACGGGCGCTCGATCGCTTACCTCGCGCGGCCGGGCCGGAACGCCTACGGCCGCAACGTGCGCCTCTTCGTCGTGCCGTCCGACGGCGTCGGCGACGCCGTCTGCCTCACCAGCGCGCTCGATCGCTCGTGCGCCCCGCTGCACGTGCGCCCCCTCTGGTCGCCGGACGGCCGGTCGATCGTCGTCGCCGCCGAGGACCGTGGAGACGTCGGGCTCTGGCGGGCGGCGACGTCTGGAAGCGAGCCGCTCGCGCGGATCGTCGGCGGCGAGCGAGCGCTGAACGGCTTCTCCGCCTCCGCCGATGGCCGCCTCATCGCGTTCGCGGCGAGCGGCCCGACGGCGCCTGCCGAGGTCTTCGTGTGTCGCGCGGACGGGGGCGACGAGCGTCGGCTGACGCAGCTGAACCGGGCCTGGACCGAAACGGTGGCGCTCGCGACGCCGGAACGCTTCCGGTTCACGCGTGCCGGGTTCGAGCTCGATGTCTGGGTGATGCGCCCGGCGGGCGTGGTCCCCGGACGGCGCTACCCCGCGCTCCTCAACATTCACGGCGGGCCGCACGCTCAGTACGGCCACGGATTCTTCGACGAGTTCCAGGTGTACGCCGGCGCGGGCTACGCGGTGATCTACACGAATCCGCGGGGCAGCCAGGGGTACGGCGAGGCCTTCACCCAGGCGGTGATCGGCGACTGGGGCGGAGGCGACTACGCCGACGTCATGGCCGCGCTCGACGAGGCGCTCGCGCGTCACGCGTTCGTCGATCCGGAACGGCTCGGAGTCCTCGGCGGGAGCTACGGGGGGTTTCTCACGAGCTGGACGGTGGGGCACACGAAGCGCTTCAAGGCCGCGTGCTCGGAGCGCGCGGTGAACTGCCAGTACACGATGTTCGGCACGAGCGACATCGGCTACAGCTTCAACGTCGTGGAGCTCGGGGGGCCGCTGCCGTGGGAGGACATGGCGCGCTACATCGAGCGCTCGCCCCTGACCTACGCCAAGGACATCGCGACCCCGCTCTTGATCATCCACTCCGAGGAGGACCTGCGGTGCCCCATCGAGCAGGCCGAGCAGCTCTTCGTCGCGCTCAAGAAGCTCCGGCGCGAGGTGCGCTTCGTGCGGTTCCCCGGCGAGAACCACGAGATGTCGCGCGCCGGCAAGCCGCGCCACCGGCTCGAGCGGTTCCGCCACATCCTCGAGTGGTTTGCGGGACACCTCGGGCGGGCTCAGTCATGAGAATCATCACGCCTCCACCTCGATCTCGATCCACGCGCGGCGCCGAACGCGGCCGGTGAGGCGCGAGAGCAGATCGGCCAGCCACATCCGCCAGCCGTATTTCGTCCGCAGCGCCGCGTGCGCCCGCTCGATCGCCGAGGACTCGGTGACGAAGCGTGCAGTCGCGTCCCGCCACGCACCCTGCACGCGCCCCCGTGCATCCGAGGGCGCGACGCGCGCCCTCGACGCATGACGCAAGCGCTTGACCTTGCCGGAGTCGCTCGCCGTGAACACGTAAAGCCTCCCGCCGACCGTCGCAAACCACACCGGGGTCGCCACCTCGGTGCCGCTGCGGCGGAAGGTCGAGAGGCTCATGTAGCGATGCCGGTCGAGCTCGCTGAGCCGGCTCACGGTGGGCCGATTCTACGCCTGCCCGATCTCGCTTGCCGGCCCCTCGGTGTCTTGGTCGAAACGACGGTGGTACCATCCTGTCCTCGGTGGACTGCCCGGCGAGCCGCCGAGCGCGTGCTACGAACCTGACGTCCCTCTGGAGGTGGGCTCATGGGTAAGGTCGACGGCAAGGTCGCCCTGGTGACCGGCTCGGGTCGCAATATCGGCCGCGCGACGGTCCTGAAGCTGGCCGCGGAAGGTGCGCACGTGATCGTCAACTCCCGGACCAACCAGGCCGAGGCTGAAGCGGTCGCGCGGGAGGCCCAGGCCCGAGGGGTCAAGGCGCTCGCCATCGTCGCCGACGTCGCCAGGAAGGATCAGGTGGACGCGATGGTCGCGAGGGCGATGTCGGAGTTCGGCCGAGTCGACATCCTCGTCAACAACGCGGCGATCCGGCCGCACAAGCCGTTCACGGAGCTGACGGTGCAAGACTGGGAGACGGTCAGGGGAGTCGTGCTCGACGGAGCGATCTACTGCACGCGAGCCGTCATCGAGTCGATGGTCAAGAACCGCTACGGGCGGATCGTCTTCTTCACCGGCGAAGGGGCCTTCATGGGCGGATCCGGACGCGCCGCCGTGTCGGCGGCGAAGATGGGTCTGGTGGGGCTGGCGCGGGGTCTGGCCTCCGAGTTCGCCGCGCAGAACATCAGGGTCAACGTCGTTTCACCCGGCAGCATCGACACCGCGCGAGCCAACCCCGAGTGGTACCAGGGACGCACGCCGAACGCCGCAGGTATTCCGCTCGGACGTCAGGGAACGGTCGACGAGATCGCCGCCACCTGCCTGTTCCTGATCACTGACGACAGCGGCTTCATCACCGGACAGACCATTCACGCGAGCGGCGGCGTCGCTTATTACTAAAAGTCGGGGGGGGGGAGCGCCGCCGCTCCCCCCGACACCCCCCACCGGTTGGCCGAGCCGGACGTCTCTCTCGGCTCCTCGATTGGCGACATGCTCCTGGCGTTGCCGCGAGCTACGAGGCCGGGCTCAGCTGATAGAGCTGCATGCGGGCTTTGATCTGCTCGTCCCAGCCCCTGGCTCGCACATCGATCATGACCCCGTCCGGGCCCTTGAATTTCCGGTTGACCTTGCTACTGCCGGGGCACTCGGTGCAGCTGGCGGCCTCGAGCGTGGCCGACGCCTGGTCGAGGTCCTCCACGTAGAAGCCGATGTGATGGATCCCCTTGACGGTGGACGGCCCTTCGCCCAGGTTGGGCGTGTCGTCGCCGCCGTACTTGAGGATGGCGAAATAGATGTAGCCGTCGCTCAGCCAGACGCCTTCCGCGCCGGTGTCGGCGGGCACCCGACGGAGCTCGGTCAGACCGAAAACATTCTTGTAGAACTCGGCCGTCTTCACCGGGTCCTCGGTCGACAACGCGATGTGTTTGATCCGTGCCATTGCCCTTTCCTTTCTCCCCTGCCGGAGCCGCTCGGGTCTCAGGCCTATCGCCTGGGCCCAAGCTTCTCGCATACCCCCCGTGGGCCGTCAAGCGCGCGCGAGCGCGCGCTCGTCGCCCACGCGGCGCCATACGCTCACGCCTCGCGATAGAAGGTGAGGATCAGCCCGAAGAGACAGAGGGCCGGGCCCCAGACGTGTCCGGGCCCGGCGCCGTTGACGGAAGGCAGACGTAGCTCGAGCCAGCGGGCCCAGCCCGCCACCAGGCTGACCAGGCCGAGGGGGAGGTGCGTGACCTCCATGAGGAACAGCGACCTGGTGTTGCTCACTTCGTGGATGTGGGAGATGAGCAGGATGCCGCTCACGATGGCCACCAGGGGGAACAGATAACGCGAGCCGGATTCCGGGCGCCGGCCGCTGCGCACCCGCCACTCGGCGATCCCGAACACGGCGGTCAGTGCCAGGAAGATCCGGTGCTGCACGACCTCCGGGCTCCGCATCTGGTCCCAGAAGCCGACGGCGCCGGTCTGCCAGCCCTCCGGGTCTATGCTCCAGGCGATGAAGCCGGCCAGCGCGATGAGGAGCAACGGCCAGTGGCGCGCCCACCGTGCGCGGCCGGTCCGTTCGAGTGTGGCGAGCACGCCCATCGCGAGGATGAACAGGCCCGACACGTTGTGACCGAACTCGGACCACGCGATCTCCTCGGCTGTGCGCGGCACGTCGGGATTGCCCAGGCCGGAGGTCGCCACCAGCTCGGCCGGAGTCGGCGTCTCCAGACGAGGCCAGCCGGGCGTGAAGAGCCGACGGACTTCTTCGGGCGTGGCGCGGTCGACACCGGCGTCCACGCCGGGCGAGGCGGAAGCGATGGAGGCCGCGAGGAAGACCGTCACGAGTGCCAGTCCGGCTTCCACTTCGAGGCGCCGACGGACGACGATCGCGTTGACGGGCGCCGACGCCCGCTGGCCGCGCAGCGCCAGATAGTTGAGCGCGCCCATCGTGAGCAGCGCCACGAAGAGCGTGATCTTCGCGAGGACCATCGCGCCGTAGGCGGTGCCGATGGCCACGCGCGGCGTGGCGACGTACTCGAGCGCGAGCATGATTCCGGTCAGGCCGGTCGTGCCCGCCGCCGCCGCGGCGAGCGCCGAGAACGGGCGGAGCCAGCCGATGCTGGCCTGCGCGTCGTGCCGTACGGTGAGCGCAGCCGCGCAGACCAGGCCGCCGACCCAGACCCCGGCGGCCGCCTGGTGAAGGGCGCCGACCGCGACGAGCCAGCCGGAATCCTCACGACCCGTCGCGTGGCCGACCAGGGCGCCCGAGACGGCAAGCAAGGTGCCCCCGACGACGAGCAGTGCCGACCACGCGCGCGCGCTCGGGGCCCGGCGCAGCGCGAACGCCGCCCCGGCGACGCCGAGGGCAATCACGAGGCGCGCCACGCCCACCAGACCGACCGTCGAGCCGAGCAAGGCGCCGATCGGCCAGCCCGCGTCGTCGGCGAAGGCTCGAGCGATCGTGGCGAGCATGCCGGCCTGTGCGGCGGCGGCGAGCCCGGCCCCGGCGGCGGCCATCGCCAGCGTCGAGCGGAGCCGGCGGGGAGCGTCCGGCTCGCACGCACGGGCGAGAACGACGAGCGCGAAGGCCGCGCCACCGAGCGCCAGCGCTTGGCCGGCGAGCCCCGCCGCGCGCAGCCACACCAGGACGAGGGAGACCACGACGCTGCCACCCTAACACTCTGTAGAAGCCGGCGCTCGAAAGCGGAGCGACGGGGATTCCGCCCTCCGGCGTCGAACTAATGCGCGGAGGGCGATTTCCCGGCGCGCCAGGCGATCATGCCCTGGATGTTCAGCGGCAGGAACTCGTCGAAGCGCCGCCAGCTTCCGTACTTCGGGTGCAGGATGCTCCCCACCAGCGCCGTCATCTCGGGCGAAGCGTCGGCGAGCCCGGCAGCCCGTGCCGTCGCGATCGCGTCCGAGAGGTCGCGATAGTACGCGCGCTGCTCGACGACGTCCTGCTTGGTGCCGGTCATCTGCGGCGTCGCGTGCCCGGACACGACGACGTCGAAGTCCAGCTTGTCCTCGAGCCACTGCAGGCGCTCGACGATCCGTTCGGGGTGACCGAGGAGCGTGCGGAACGGGACGTTACGCGGCTGGACGAGATCGACGAACATGGCCAGTCGGTTCACCGGGTCGTGGACGACGATGTAGTCGTCGGTCGGCGAGAGGTCGGCCGGATAGAGGTCGACGCGATGCCCGCCCAGGTCGAGCGACATCTTCTTGTCGAAGACGAGATCCGGCGCCGGCGTCGTCGGGTCCTTGGCGGCCTTGATCCGCTCCATGGCGTTCTTGTGCCCGACGAAGCTCGCCGTGTCGGCGAAGACGGCGCCGCCGGTGCTGTGGTCGAAGGCGGAGTGGCTGTAGACGAGATACTTCACCGGCTGCGCGGTCACCGAGCGGATCGCTTCCTTGATCAGGCTCGGCGTGCGCGGGTTGACCTGGCCGTTCGCGTCGACGAGGATGACGCCCGCGTCCGTGACGATGAACATCGCGACGTGGTTCATCCAGCGAAAGCCGTAGGCGCCGGGCGCGAAGCGAACGAGCTCGGCGAGCGACTCGGTCGTCATGGTCTGGCTCCTCCTGGGAAGAGGTCAGTCCTTCACGGCCTGTGCGGCGAAGCGCGACAGCGCCTCGGCCAGGCCGGCCGGGTTCTCCATCTGCAGCGCGTAGTCGCCGGCCACGTCGATCACGACCGCGTTCTTCCAGCAGCCGGCGATCTCCTTCGCCTGCTCGATCGTGAGCTCCGAGCTGTGACTGCCTCGCAAGATCGCGACCGGACACGTGGCCCTGGCGGCGTACTTCCTCAGATCGTCCGCCATGTGGGCCAGGCCCAGCGCCACGCGTACCTTGTCGTACTTGACGGCGACGCCGCCGGCCGCGGGAGCGAAGTTGTGCTCCAGCCGATGGCGCAGCGACTGCTCCTGGTCGCGGGGACGGGCGGATCGCAGGTACGCCAGCGCGGCGTCCAGCGACGGGAACTCGGTCGGCGACTCGAGCATCCGGTGCGATGATCCGAGCACTTTGACGACTTCCGCTTGGGTCGGGAAGAAGTTGCTGGTGTGCGGTCCGCCCACGAGTCCCAGGCCCTGGATCCGCGCCGGGTACACCGCCGCGAAGACCTGTCCCACTCGGCCGCCGAGCGACTGGCCGGCGATGATCGCCTTGTCCAGACCGACCTGCTGGAAGAACAGGTGCAGGTCGTCGGCGTACTCCTCCGCCGAGTAGTCGCCGTCCGGTCGTCCGCTGTCGCCGTGGCCCCGCTGATCGAGGGCGTAGACGTGGAATCGCGACCCCAGGGCGTTCGCGGTCCACTCCCACATGCGTCCATAACCGGAGGACGGATGCAGCAGTACCAGGTTCGGCCCCGAGCCTGGCCACTCGTAGTAGTGGACCTTCAGGCCATTCCGCAGAGTGATGTTCTTTTCCTGGAAGTCGCGCTGCTGTTCGGCCATCGCATTTCCCTCCAGCCGGGCAGTTCTAGAGTTGGCAGACCCTGAGCGCCTCCCGGTGTCACGGGAGCCTACCATGTATCGGCGGGCTCTCGGGTTTGCGCTGGCGAAGGAGGTGCGACGGGCGTCTAATCGACACAGCAAGGAGGCCAGCCATGGTGATCCGTATTACCTGGGGCAAACTTCGGGCGGGCGCGTGGGGCGAGTTCGAGCGCACGTATCGGGAGAACGTCCTCACCAAGGGCAAGAAGCTCAAGGGGCTGCGCGGGCGCTGGCTGGCGCAGGACGAGGCGGACAAAGACACGGGATTTGCGGTGAGCCTGTGGGAGAGCCTCGCGGACATGCAGAGCTACGAGCAGAGTGCGCTCTACCGCGAGATCATGACTCCGCTCCAGCCGTTCTTCGTGGGCGAATACAAGACCTATCGCTGCGACGTGAAGTACAGCGACGTCAAATAGTCGCCTCCCCGGCGAGGACGGCGACCGCTTCGATCTCGACCGGGAAGTGCGGCGCCGCGCTTCGGCGAGGCCCGCACGCCCGCATTATACTGTCCGGGCACGACCCTGGGATTCGAGCAACAACATCCTGACCTGAGGAGGCCTGCGATGGCGCCCGTGTGGGAAAGCGTGAGAGTCGCTGGCGAGGAGATGAGGCTCTACGTGAGCGTGCCGGACGGCAAGGGCCCGGTGCCCGCGATCGTCGTCATCCAGCACCAGGGGGGCGTCGACGAGTTCATCGAGGAGATGACGGAGCGCGTCGCCAGCGCGGGATACGTCGGCATCGCGCCCGACCTGTACCATCGCGACGGCCCCGACTGCCGCGACGACGGTCCTACGCGCCGGGCCCGGCTGCGCGACGTCAACGTCATCGACGACGTGAACGCCACCGTGGCCTTTCTCAAGCGCCACCGCGCGGTGGACGGCAACCGGCTGGGGATCGTGGGGTTCTGCATGGGCGGCCGTGTGGCCTATCTCATGGCGGCGGCGCAGCCCGCGTTCAGGGCCGCGGTCGACTACTACGGTGGCAACATCATGGTCCCCTGGGGCGACGGCCGGGCACCCTTCGAGCGGACCGCCGAGATCCAGTGTCCGCTGCTCGGGTTCTTCGGGGAGGAGGACGGCAACCCGTCGCCGGCGGACATGCGCAAGCTCGACGCGGAGCTCGGCCGGCACGGCAAGGCGCACGAGTTCTACGCGTACCCGGGCGCGAACCACGCGTTCATGAATCGCCGTGGTGCCCGATATCACGCGCAGGCCGACCGCGACTCCTGGCCGAAGGCGCTCGCGTTCTTCGAAAAGCAGCTGGGCCGATAGATGCCGAGGGTGGCGCCCAGCTCCTCGCGAGCCCCGCGCGACTCGCAGATCACGACGATTCCGGCTGGGAGATCTGCCGCAATATCCGCGAGAGCCGCTCGGTGGGCTTCACCTTCGCGTGGTACCGGATCGCCGTCGAGGTACCCGCGACGATCGGGGGCGTCGCGCTGGCGGGCGCCCGCGTGTGGTTCGAGACGAACATCGACAACTACGGCGAGATCTGGATCGACGGCAGGATCGACCGCAGCACCGGCGTCATCGTCGGCCTCAACGCCCAGCATCGAGTGGAGGTGAGCGGGAGCGCGGCGGCGGGAGCGCGGCACGTCATCGCGTGCCTGGTGTTGAACGGCCCGCTGGCCGAGCCCCGCGGCGGCATCTTCATGCGCTACGCGACCCTCGCGTTCGAGTCGCCCGGCTAAGCCCATCCCCGCGCGCGATCGACCATCGCCGGGGACGGCGCTGAGCGGGTCGAACCGGCTTCGCGGCGCGGCCTGACCCCTGACCGGACCGACCCGATGCTCCAATTCATGAAGCGGCTCGCGCGATGGACGGTGGCGCTCGCGTTGATCGTGCTCGGGCTCGTGCTCTCGATTCCCGGCATCCCCGGTCCGGGGCTGCTGATCGTCCTCGTCGGGGTGTTCGTGCTGTTGCCCGAGAGTCGCTGGCTCCGGAAGAAGTTCGTCGCGCTCAAACAGCGGTACCCAAAGCTCTTCCGCCCGATCGAATCGCGCCGCGCGCGCGCGCGGCAGGCTCGGCAGCGCTCCACACGCCGCGAGCCGTGACGACGACGGCGCAGGCGGCGCTATCATTCGTGGCGCGGGTGCTGAGCGTGCGCGCGTCCGCGATTCGACGCCAAGGAGGCGGGACATGGCATTGCAGGTGCGACGGGTCATCACGGGCCACGACGCGAAGGGCCGGGCGATCGTGAAGATGACGCCAAGCCGGTCGAGGCGGGCGGCAAGGTCCTGAACGCAGTCGGGTAGGACGGCGCGGGGCGGCTCCCGACATGGCGTCGCCCCGGCGGGACGTCGCCACGAGGAATGAGACCAAGGTCGTATTGCTCCTCGGTGTGCCGGCATGGTCTGTTGCGACGTGAGCGAGGCGAGGACGTCTACGTCTACCGGCTCGACGCGCCCCCCCGCCGACGCCAGTCACGATCCCGGCCAATTGACGTGCAAGCCATAGGACCGAACCGGCTCGCGCTTCTCGGCGCGCTTTGCCTGACCCTGGCGGCGTGCGCGGGGCCGGTGGGAACGGTCCGGAGCGATCCCAAGGTCGTCCTCCACGACCTCAGCCGCAGCGCCACCACGACGGGCGAGCCGAGCTTGCGGACGCGCAACGTGCTCTTCGAGCATGGCCTCTTCGACGCCTTCGACGAGCGTCCCGAGGCCGTCATTGCCGAGCTGCACCGGGCGATGGTCGCAACGCAAGGGGATCCACGCCACCTCTTTGCCCTGGCGGAGCTGTCCTACCTCCACGGGCAGGCAGCCGCGAGTCGCGACTACCGCCTGGCCGCAGCCGTCTACGCTTACGCGTTCCTCTTCCCCGAAGGCCTCGGGGAGACCGCGGGGCGATTCGACCCCCGTATACGGATCGCGGCGGACCTCTATAACTGGGCGTTGACGGCGGCCTTCGCCTCGGAAGACGGGTCAGAGGTGATCCTGCGAAGCGGCACGTTCGAGCTGCCCTTCGGGCGGATCGAGGTGGCCTTCGATCCCGCCGCCCTGCGCGCCGGGGACCGAGAGCTGTATCGGTTCATCCCGATCGCGGAGCTGGAGGTGCACGGTCTGGCGATGCGGTATCGGTGGCCGGGCCTCGGCGCGCCGCTTGCCGCCTCCACCCGGCTCATCGACTCCTCGAAACCCGGTCGGGACCTGGTGGGGCCGCGGGTCCAGGTGCCGGTGACCGCCCTGCTCCGGATCTCCGAGGCCCGGCGCGCCCTCGTGCGCGGTGAGCCGCTGGCGAGCACGCTGGAGCTCCACCTGGCCTGGGACGCGGAATCGGTCTCGATCGCCGGCGAGCAGGTGCCGCTCGAGAACGAGCCGACCGCAGCGCTGGCGCTCACGTTCACGGGCGTGCCGATCATGACCCTCGAGACGTTCGGGTTCCTGGGCCGACTCACCGGGATCATGAAAGAGCGGCCACCGCTCGCTTCCACCACGCCGTACCGGCCCGGGCTGATCCCCGTCGTTTTCGTCCACGGCACGGCGTCGAGCGTGGTCCGCTGGGCGGAGATGTACAATCGCCTCCTGGCCGATCCCGAGATCCGCAGCCGGTTCCAGTTCTGGTTTTTCCAGTACGACTCCGGCAACCCCGTCGCGCTGTCCTCGCTGCTCTTGCGCGAGTCCCTGGCCGCGGCGGTCGCGCGGCTCGATCCCGACGGCAAGGACCCCGCCCTGCGCCGGATGGTGCTGGTCGGGCACAGCCAGGGGGGCCTCCTGGTCAAGATGCAGAGCATCGACAGCGGCGATCGACTCTGGAACGCGGCCAGCCGAAAACCGCTCGATCAATTACTACTATCCGACCAGACTCGCGACCTGCTCCGGCGCGGGATGTTCGTAAAACCCGTGCCGGAAGTTTCTCGCGTGGTGTTCATCTGCACGCCGCATCGTGGCAGCTTCGTGGCGGGGCGCAATATCATCGCCAACCTGGTCCGGCGGCTCCTGACCCTGCCTTTCGCGCTCACCGGGCTGGCGACGGACATCGCCCGGAACCCCGACGCGTTTGTCGGCACCGCCGCGTTCGTCCCGTCGGCTGTCGACAACATGTCGCCACGGAATCACTTCATCCAGACCCTCCAGGAGATCCCTGTCGCCGCGTCCATCAAAGCCCACTCCATCGTCGCGGTCGAGGGGAACGGCTCGGTCGAAGAGGGTGACGATGGCGTGGTGAAATACTCGAGCGCCCACATCGATGGGGTCGAGTCCGAGCTGGTCGTGCGGTCGAGTCATTCCACCCAGGGGCGCCCCGAGACCATCGAGGAGGTGCGCCGTATTCTCCGGCTGCACGTGGGTCTGAAGCCTGGTCAAAGCGCGGCCGAGGGTCGCTGAATGAGTCTGCTCACCGCGGTGCGCACGAGGAGCCTGTCAAAAAAGGCCGTGTTCAAGGTCTACGTATGCGGAGCTGAGCTGGCTACGGAAGCGTGCAGACACCGAAGACGGCGAACAAGCCGTCATCCTCGACGATCGAGCCGCCCCACCGTCCGGTCTCCGAGCCGATCACCATGGTCCATCCCTTACCGTTCTCGCCACCCTGGAGCATGAGCTGTCCGTCCACGACGCTCGAGGTCTTGATCTCTGTCTTCCGCCCGCTGCCATCGTTGTCGGTCAGGAGCCGTCCCTTCAGGTCCACCCGCAGAAACGCCGGGAGGTTGTTGCCCTCGTGCGGCGCGCTACGCTCGCACTTGCCGTCCGCCGTGCATTCGCTGACGGCGGTGACGGCGCACAGCATGGGCCTCGAGCCATCGTACTTGCCCGCCGCGGACACGGGAGAAACCAGGGCAAGGCACGCCAACGTGACGCTCAAACCCGCGGCCTGAAGTCTCTTCATCGCCAGTCTCCTCACGGCTAGTTCACCGTATAGCCCTTCGCGCCAAGGCACGTGGACAGGGCGCGCTTGTAGGTGTCGACCTGGGCCGACTGGGCCTGCTGCGCCTGGGCCTGCTGGGCCTGCTGCTGCTGCATCTGATCGCGTCTGCGCATTCCGCCGATCATGGCGCCGCTCGCGGCACCGATGGCAGCTCCTTTGCCCGCATCCCCACCGATCGCGCCTCCGACGGCGCCGACCGCGGCCCCACGCGCGGCGCCCTTGAGCGGGCTGCTCTGGGGCGGCGCCGACGCCATACCCTGAGACGGCGGAGGGGCCATGGGATTGACGCCGGTCTGCTGCGTCGCCCACGCCTGGCACTCCCCTTGATCCTGCGCCTGCTGCTGAGGGCTCTGGCCCTTTTGGGGGTATACGAACTGCTGACCCCATACGCTGCCGATCGCGAACAGTAGCGCCCCCACCACGACCCATCCCTTCACCCATCCAAGTCTTGCAACTCGCACCTTGAACATCGTCCTCTCTCCTCCGATCACGCGCTGTGGTTCACGGGGGTGGATCCTCGCTTGCGCCCGGTCAGCACGGCGCCGACCTACGCCCGACGCTGCGACGTCGGAGGCCGACGGCAGAGTGGCAGGCCCGGGACCGGGACGCCATCAGACCTTGGTCTTACAAAGGACTACGCGGCGGCCCGACCGCAGGCGTCAGAACCGGCCTTACCGTTCGTGCTTTGCGTAACACCGGCCTCGGCTTTCTCGCATGACGCCATGCGAGGCGATGGGACCAAGGTCCAATTGTCGCGACCGGCACGCGGGCGCGACACTGCGCCCCGCCTGCCTCATACCGAAGGCAACCCTTAACCGCTCGTGGAACGACGTCGCGCGTGACGGGTCCACGCGGGAGGAGTCGAGCGACATGTCACTGCGGCGAATGCTCGGGCTGCTGGTGTCGACCGTGCTGCTTGCGGCCGCCGGTGCGGAGACGGCGGAGTACGAGACGCCGACCGTCCGGCCGCTGGGCGTGGTGCTTCCGGCCGGCCTGGCCAAGGGCGCGTTCCACACGGTCCGGGATCCGGTGGTGGCCGACGGCTACATGTACCACTACCAGCTCGACTCGAGCTTCGGCCCGTTCGACGTCACCGGCACCGGCGACCTGCGCAAGCTCGTGCACGAGCTCTGGGCCATCAGCGAGCTGAAGAAGATCAGCGGTAGCGAGGCGTTCGTCAAGGCGCTGGGGGCCCAGGCGCTCAAGCCGGTCGCATTCGCCAAGAACGTGCTGACCACGCCCGGAGAGACCCTCACGGGGGTCCCCAAGGGTATCGGGCGGCTGTTCAGCAACAGCTCCACGGCCGTCAGCAACACGCTCGACCCGAGCCAGGAAAGCCGGAGCAAGGAGCTGCTGCAGGTGGGCTCGTTCAAGCGCGACTACGCCGCCCGCTTCTCCGTCGATCCCTACTCGAGCAACACGGTGCTGCAGGAAGAGCTGGACAAGCTTGCCAAGGCCTCCGCCTACGGGCTCTGGACGGCGACGGTCGGCACCATGCCGATCTCGGGGCCGGCGGGCGCGGTCATGAGCGTCACCAGCCTCGGTCAGTCGTTCAACAACATCGTCAAGAACGAGCCGCCGTCCCGGATCCGAGTGATCAACGAGGAGAAGCTCACCGAGATGGGGATTGGCGCTGACCTGGCCAAGCGCTACCTGGACCATCCGAACTACACACCGCGGGACGACCTGATCTTCGTCGAGGCGCTCCACAAGCTCACCGGGGTAACGGGACGCGACCGCTACCTGGAGAACGCGCTCAAGGCCGACGACGAGGTCGAGGCGCACTTCTTCGTCAACACTGCCCAGATCCTGCGCGGCTACCACGAGAAGCGTGGCCGCATCACGGGCATCACCATGTTTGAGGCCCTCGCGGTGGCCCAGTCGGAAAGCGGCGCCGCCATCATCCCCTTCGCCCTCGACTACGGCGTCTGGACACGGAACGCCGACGTGCTCAGCCAGCACCTCAAGACGGCCTACCGCGCCCCGAGGTTCAACGGCCGCTTCGAGCTCTGGGTGACGGGAGCGCTCTCGCCCGCCGCGAAGCAGAATTTGGAGGCACGCGGCTTCACGGTCGTGGAGCAGGCCGGCAGCCAGGTCGAAATCCTCGACTGAGTTCGATACGCTCTGGCGGCACACGCCGAATCAATCCTCGACCAGCTTCCGCAACTTCTTGATCGTGTCCACGAGGCTCTCCCGCTCGGCCCCGAGGGTGACAAAGCCCGGCAGGATGGTACGCACGGCGATCGCGTAGGTGACCAGGCTGCCGCCCTCGGCCGGGTCCACTTGCCAGTAGCCAGTATTCTCCCTGAAGAAATTGTTGGCGTGGTTGGCGTCGAGATGCCATTCGATCCGACGCCGAACCGGATCCGGGTACTTGATCATGTGGAAGGCGAAGGAGAAAGGACCGACACCCACCTCGTACCGGACAAGCGCGTGTTGCGCATCGGCCTCCACCAGCTCGGCGCTGACCACCCGCGGGTAGTACCGGGGATGGCCACGATAGTCGACGAGCACGGGCCACACGCGCTCCGGGGCGGCCCGCACGAGGCCGACGGCCGTTCCGCCCCCGGCAGATTTGCTAGCGCCGGGCGGCAGTGCGTCGAGCACGACCACCTCGCCGGCGGCGAGGCGGCGCTGCTGATCCGCGGACAGGCCGAGGGATGCCGCGCCCGATGCGGCGGCGGCGAGGCCGAAGGCCATGGAGAGCAGCGCGAGGGTGGCCCGATACTTCACCCCTGGGAGCGGATCTCTTCCACCATCTTGTGGGCGATGTACCGACCCAACGTGTAGACGGTATAGCAGGGATTCACGCCCAGGGATGTCGGGAGGATGGAGGAGTCGGCGACGTAGAGACCGTCCACGTCCCAGGAACGGCCTCGCGAATCCACCACGTCACGCCTGGCGTCACCGCCCAGCGCGCACCCGCCCATGGGGTGGCCGCTCGTGATCTGGATGCGCTGCTGGCTCACCAGGTCGGGGGTCAAGACGGCGTCGATCTCCTCGGGCCCGTTCAGGATCAGGGGCCGATGGCTGTTGAAGAAGACACGGCGGCCCCCGGCGGCGAACATGATGCGGGCGCCCGTCCGAAGCGAGTCGAGCCACCCCGCGTGGTCCTCCTCGGCCAGGGCATACTCGAATCCATTGGGCGTGACGCGCCCGACGGGCCGATCGCGGAACATCACCGCCAGCGTCATGGTCTGGTTGAAGCGCTTCATGAAAGCCTGGTGGCTCTCCGCTGACTCGTACGGCACGAGCTGAGCGTGGGCCAGCGGGTGGTTCAGCATGCCTTCCAGCGCGTAGCGCACGTGGTCCTTGGCGGGATCCGCCGCGGCCTGGTCATCGACGTCGTACTTCTTCATGAAGTAGCCCATGGGCGGCGTGGCGGCGGATGGATAGAGGGCCTCGTCGAAGTCGGCGCAGAAGGTGATGGTGGCATGGGTCGAGAAGCGTTCCCCCACCGCACGCTCGGACCCCTTGAAGGACCGCAGGCGCGGCACGCCGCTCTGCATGAGAATGCGCGGTGACGAGAACGGCCCGGCCGCCAGCACCACGCGTCGAGCGCGGATCTCGACGCGCTCCCGGTTGCTGCCGCGCGAGTCCGTCAGCTCCGCGACGATTCCGGTCACCCGGTGCGTGCGCCCCCCGCGGCCATCGTCGGGAAGCGGCTCGAGGAGCAGCTCGTCCACCCGGCAGTTGGCGAGCACCTGGGCGCCGCGCCTTGCCGCCATGGGCAGGATCATGTTCAGCGGGGTGAGCTTGCGATTGTAGCGACACCCCAGATCGCAGTAGCCACACCCGATGCACTGATGGGCGTTGCGCTGGGTCGGGCCGTGGTGGGGCAGACGCAGAGTCTGCGCGCCCCGGCGCAGGGCGAGGTTGCTGCCCGAGATCTGCGACTCCGGCACGGGGCCGATCCGCAGCAGCGTTCGGATCGCC
>DASPZZ010000172.1:0-3199 GCA_035635995.1 Binatia bacterium
GGTGTACCTCGTCGCGCCGCAGGCCTGCGTCGTCCCCGGCTACTGGGCCTACACCTGGGTGCCTCAGAGCTACGTCTCCAACGTCTGGGTCCCGGGCTACTACAACTACGACGCCCTGTGGATCGATGGGCACTACGAGCCCCGCGCCTACACCTGGGGCTACTACCAGCCCTACTGGGTCCCCGACCGCGCCTGCTAGCGGCTGGCACGCTCGCGTAGGACGGCCCTCGCCGGGTCGTGTATGCTCGCGGCGATGTCCACGAGCCATTTCTTCGCGTATCTCTCGCGGATGAAGTTCATCCGCCGCTGGGGCCTCATGCACAGTACCTATCCCGAGAACATCCAGGAGCACAGCCTGCGCGTCGCGCAGATCGTCCACGCCCTGGCGATCATCAAGAACCGGCTCTTCGGCGGCGACGTGAGCCCCGAGCGCGCGGCGACCCTGGCGCTCTACCACGACACGAGCGAAGTATTGACCGGCGATCTTCCGGCGCCGGTGAAGGAGTTCAATCCCGAGATCCACCGCGCCTATCACGCGATCGAGGCGGCGTCGAAGGAGAGGCTCTTCGGGCTGATCCCGGATCCGCTGAAGCCGGGTTACGAGCCGTTCTTCCGGCCCGATCCGCGCGATCAGGCGCACCGCACGCTGGTGCGGGCGGCCGACAAGCTCTGCGCGTACCTCAAGTGCCTCGAGGAGACCGGCGCGGGCAACCCGGAGTTCGCGCAGGCGGAGAAGAGCCTGCGGGCGACCGTCGAGGGGCTCGATCTTCCGGAGGTGCGCTACTTCCTGGAGACGTTCGTCCCGAGCTTCCGGCTCACCCTGGACGAGCTCAACTGATGAGCCTGACCGTCTTCACCAACGCGGTGCTGATCGACTGCACGGGCGCCGAGCCGATGCCGGGCGCCGCGGTCGTCGTCGAGGACGATCGCATCAAGGATGTGCTTCCCAAGGGGAAGGTCGGCCCGCTCCCGGGGCCCGTGACGACGCTCGACTGCCGCGGCGCGACCTTGATGCCGGGCCTCACCGACGCCCACGTCCACATCTGCGCGGTCGAAGGCAACATCACCGACCAGCACCGCTACCTGCCGCCGAGCCTCCTGGCCGCGAAGGCGCTCCGCCGGGCCGAGGAGTGCCTGATGCAGGGGTTCACGACGGTGCGCGACGCCGGCGGCGCCGACTACGGGTTCCGCGAAGCCATCAACGAAGGGATCTATCCCGGCCCGCGGATGCTCGTGTCGGGCAACTACATCTCGCAGACCGGCGGCCACGGCGACAAGCGGCGGCGCTCGGAGTGGGTCCCGCCGATCGATTGCTGCATCGGGATGATCGGCTCGATCGCCGACGGTGAGGCCGAGGTCCGCAAGGCGGTGCGCGAGCAGCTCAGACGCGACGTCGACCAGATCAAGATCATGGCCTCGGGCGGCGCCATGTCGCCGGCCGACGAGCTCGACACCACGCAGTTCACGATCGGCGAGATGCGCGCGGCCGCCGAGGAAGCGCGCGCGGTCGGGAAATACGTCCTGGCCCATGCCTACTCGGACACCGCGGTGCGCAACGCCATCGAGGCGGGCGTGCGCTCGATCGAGCACGGCAACCTCATCCGCGAGGCCGCCGCGAAGGCGATCAAGGACGCGGGCGCGTTCCTGGTGCCGACGATGATCACCTACGAGACGATCTATCGAGAAGGCAAGCGGTACGGCATCGGAGACCATCAGATCCAGAAGATCAACCTGGCGCGCGAGCAATCCGTGCAGGGCCTGACCTACGCCTATCGCGCCGGCTGCCAGATCGGCTCCGGCTCCGACCTCCTGGGCGACATGATGGTGCAGCGCGCCGTCGAGTTCGAGCTGAAGGCGCAGGTGATGACGCCGATGGAGGTGCTGCTCTCGGCCACCACGGTCAACGCCGCGCTCTTCCGCATGTCGGACCGGATCGGCACCGTCGAGCCGGGCAAGTACGCGGACCTGATCGTCGTCGCCGGCGACCCGCTCAGAAATCTTCGCGTGTTCCAGATCCAGGACAATCTGAAAGTGATCATGAAAGGCGGGCATGCCTACAAGCAGACCCTCTGAGCACCGGAACGAGATCCTCGACCAGTTCACGCGCCAGGCGACGCCCTTCGCCACCGCGCCGGGCATCCGCGACGAGGCGGCGCTCGGGCTGATCGTCGAGTGCAGCGGCGCCGGCCCCGAGGACACGGTGCTCGACGTCGCGTGCGGCCCCGGGCTCGTCGTGGCGGCCTTCGCGCGCGTCGTGCGCCACGCGACCGGCATCGACATCACGCCGGCGATGCTGGACCGCGCGAGGACGCACGCCGCCCAGCTCGGCCTGACGAACGTGACCTGGCGCCAGGGCGACGTGCTGCCGCTGCCGTGGCCGGACGCGTCCTTCTCGATCGTGACCTCGCGCTTCGCCTTCCACCACTTTCTCGATCCGCTGGCGGTGCTCCGCGAGATGAAGCGGGTGGCCACCCCCGGCGGCCGGGTCGTGGTCGTCGACAGCACGCCCGAGTCCGGACGCGCGGACGCGTTCAATCATATGGAGCGGCTCCGCGACCCCTCGCACGTGCGGTCCTTGCCCGTCGACGAGCACCGCGGGCTCTACGCCACGGTCGGCCTGCCCGCGCCGCGCGTGACATCGTACCGGCTCGAGGGCGAGCTCGAGGCGCTGATCGGCCGGTCGTTCCCGCACCCCGGCGACGACGAGAAGATCCGCGAGCTCTTCCGCGCCGCGCTCGCCGACGACGCGCTCGACATCCAGCCGCGGCTCGAGAACGGGCAGATCCGCTACGGCTTCCCGGTCTCGGTGCTGGTCGCCGAACGGCGATAGCGATGCGGGTCATCGACCTGAGCTTCCCGATCCGGCCGCACTTCCGCTGGAAGGTCGCCCCCGAGCTCGTGGCCGCGCACGCCACGGGCCATCCGCTGCAGAGCACGGTGCTGACGATCAGCTGTCACGCCTACACGCACGTCGACGCGCCGCTCCACTACCTGGTCGACGGACGCGACATGGCCTCGATGCCGGTCGATCAGTGGGTGGGCGATGCGGCCGTGGTCGATCTCACGCACCTCGGCGCCAACGGCGAGGTCACCGGCGCCGACCTCGAGCGCCGCGCCGGCCACGTGCGCCGCGGCGACATCGTGCTGCTGCGCACGGACTGGCCCAGGCGCATGGGCGTCGACAAAGAGCAGTTCTGGA
>DASPZZ010000173.1:0-2738 GCA_035635995.1 Binatia bacterium
CGGCGCGCGGCCTGTGCCACGGCCTCCGCCGTCTCGCGCGTGAGCTCGCCCGCCGGCGGTTCGCCGTCGAGGCCGACCCCGGCGAAGATCTCGCCCAGGTCGCGCGCCACGACGCCGCGCCGGAAGACTTTCTCGGCGCCGGGCAGGTGGGCGAAGCGCGCCGCGATCTGTCCGCTCGTGAACGTCTCGACGATCGCGAGCGAGCCCTGGCGCGCCGTCAGCGCCGACAGGATGACGCCCTCCAGGGTTTGCTCGTCCTCGCCCAGGATGAAGTTGCCGAGCCGCTTACGCACCTCGCGCTCGACGGGCGCGAGCTTCGCCCGGACGTCGTCCATGTCCCGCCCGCGGACCGTCAGCTTGGTCTCGAGCTGCGGGTAGTGGGCCCGGAAGCCGAGCTTCACGCTCCCGTCGGGCACGAGCTTCTCTACGTCGGTGAGCAGCGCGTCCACGTGGGATTCGCCGAGGCCGTAGGAGTGGAACCGCTTGAGGTGGATGGCCGTCTGCAGGCCGCTCTTGGCGAGGAGTCGTGGAATGATCTGCTCCTCGAGCATGCGCCGGAGCTCGCGCGGGACTCCGGGCGTGAAGAAGAAGCGTGCCCGGCCGATGTCGAGCGCGAAGCCGCAGGCCGTGCCGATCGGATTGTCGATCACTTCGGCGGTCGACGGCAGCATCGCCTGCTTTTTGTTATTGGGCGGCATGACCCGGCTGCGGCGCCGGAAGAACTCCTCCATCGTCTTGAGCCACTCCTCGTTGAGGACGAGCCCGACTCCCGCGGCCTGGGCCGCGATCTCCTGGGACAGATCGTCGACCGTGGGGCCGAGGCCGCCGTTGACGATGACCGCGTCGGCGCGCTGCCCGGCCAGCTTGAACGCCAGCAGGAGATTCTCGCGATCGTCGCCGACCGTCGTCTCCCATTCGACCGCCAGGCCGGCGTCCTCCAGCTTCTGCGTGATGTAGCTGAAGTTGGTGTTGACGATCTTGCCGGTGAGAACCTCGTCGCCCGTGCAGATGACCTCGATGCGCATGTGGAGTTCGTCCTAGTGGAGGAGCCCCAGCAGGGCGTCGACCACCGCCTTGGGCTCCTCGCGCGGCATGAAATGACCGACGCCCGGTACGACGCGCCGCTCGGTTCCCGCCGGAAATCGTGGAAGCTCGGCCTCGGCGCGCCGGGGCGATCCGACCGTGTCCTCGCCGCCGTGAAGGATCACGGTGGGCACGGTGATCGCCGGACGTTCGGCGAGGCGCCGCTCGATCGCGTCCAGGCGCCCATCGCCCGGAGCGTTGCCGTGACGGTGGCGGTACGAGTGGATCACCACCGCGACGAAGTCGGGATTGTCGAACGAGGGGGCGGTGCGCTCGAACGTCGCCGGCGCGAACCGCCAGGTGGGCGACCATTCTTCCCACAGCAGGCGGCAGATATCCCGACGGTTCTGCTCGAGTCCCTGGCGCCCGCGCTCGGTATTGAAGTACCACTGATACCAATACGAGCGCTCGGCGCGTGCCGACGCCGGCGGCGCCGGAGTCACCGTGTTCTGAACGTTGTAGCCGCCGATGGTGACGAGCGCGCGAACCCGCGCGGGCGCGAGAATCGCCGCGATGCATGCGGCGCGTCCGCCCCAGTCATAGCCGGCGAGCGCGGCCGGCCCGAGGTTGAGCGCGTCCATGAACTCGAGCAGATCCTGGCCGATCGCGGCCTGCTGCGCCATGCGCGGCTCCTGGGGATCGAGAAAGCGCGTCGGCCCGTAGCCGCGCAGGTAGGGGACGAGCACGCGGCAGCCCGCGGCGGCCAGCGGCGGCGCGACGTCGTCGAACGCGCGGACGTCGTCGGGGAAACCGTGGAGCAGCACGACGGGAGCGCCGCGAGCGTCGCCGTGAGCCTCGTAGCCGATCTCGAGGGTCCGTGTCCGCACCGTGAGGGCTTCGGTCATCGGGCCCCGATCATACGTCAAACGCCGGTCTCACCACATCACGACGCCGCCGTCGATGTTGATCGACTGGCCCGTCATGAACGCGGCGGCCGGGGAACACAGAAAGCCGATGAGCCCGGCGACTTCTTCGTCGCTGGCGGCGCGCCCCATCGGGATCCGCTCGAGCGTGGCCTGCCAGCCGGTGCCGCGCCCGAGCACGTCCATGCGCGCGGTGTCGATCGTTCCGGGGCAGATCGCGTTGACCGTGATGCCGTGCCGAGCGAGCTCCATGGCCAGGGACTGCGTGAGCCCCTGGATACCGAAGTTCGCGACATTGTACGCCGCGGTGTTCGGGCTGCCGCGCTTGCCGGCCACCGACGAGAGGTTGATGATGCGGCCCCACTTCTGCTCCACCATGATCGGCACGATGCGCTTGGCGAGGAGGAACGCGCCGGTGAGCTTGATCTCGAGCACGCGGTGCCACACGGCCTCGTCGAGGTCGGTGATGGGCACGCGATCGTTCCCGCGCGGATATGCGGCGTTGTTCACGAGCACGTCGACGCGCCCGAACGTCGCCATCACGCGCTCGACGAGATCCTTCACCGGCGCGGCCCGGCTCACGTCGCCGACCCACGTCATGGCGCGTCGGCCGCGCTCCCGGACCTGCTGCGCCGTGCTCTCGACGTCCTTCCAGCCCGCCTGCTTCTCGTCGTCCGGATAGGTCGCGGGATCACGGCCCGTGCCCGTCACGACCACGTCGGCGCCTTCACCCGCGAGCAAGACCGCGGTCGCCCGTCCGATGCCGCGCAGTCGTCCGGCGCCCGTGACGAT
>DASPZZ010000174.1:0-1899 GCA_035635995.1 Binatia bacterium
GTTCCTGGCGCTCGAGCTGATGTCGCTGTCGCTCTACGTCCTCGCCGGCCTGTTCAAGCGGGACCTCTCCTCGGGCGAGGCGGCGATGAAATATTTCCTCCTCGGCGCGTTCGCCTCGTCGTTCCTGCTCTACGGCATCGCCCTCATCTACGGCGCCACCGGCACGACGAACCTCGACCGGATCGCCGCTGCGGTCGCCTCCAGGCCGCGCGACCCTCTCTTCGTCATCGGTCTCGGGCTCCTGATGGTCGGGTTCGGCTTCAAGATCTCCTCGGTGCCGTTTCACATGTGGGTGCCCGACGTGTACCAGGGCGCGCCGACGAGCGTGACGGCGCTCATCGCGACCGGCTCCAAGGCCGGCGCCTTCGCGGCCTTGATCCGCGTGCTGACGGTGACCTTGCGCGGTGTCCCGCCCGACTGGGCGGCGCTGCTCTGGGTGATCGCGGCCGTCACGATGACGGTCGGCAACGTGGTGGCGCTCGCCCAGTCGAACCTCAAGCGGATGCTCGCCTACTCGTCGATCGCGCACGTCGGCTACATGCTGGTGGGCCTGGCCGCCGGAGGCGTGGGCGGAGCCGGCTCGGTGCTCTTCTATCTGCTGACCTACACCTTCACGACCGCCGGGGCCTTCGGGGTCATCACGCTCTGCGAGCGCGCGCGCGGCGAAGCGGTCGAGGTGGCCGACTACGCCGGGCTCGCGCGGCGGCACCCGGTGCTGGCGGCGACGCTCGGGCTCTTTCTTCTCTCGCTGGTCGGGATTCCTCCGCTGGCCGGCTTCGTCGGGAAGTTCTACGTGTTCGGCGCCGCCGTGCGCGCGGGCTATTTCTGGCTGGCGGTCATCGGCGTGCTGAACTCCGCCGCGGCCGCGTACTACTACCTGCGTGTGATCGTCTACATGTACATGCGGGAACCCGAGGGGGCCGCTACCACCTACGCCTCCTCGTTCGCCGGCGGCCTCGCGCTGGTGATCGCGCTCCTCGCGATCGTCGTGCTCGGCGTGATGCCGGCCCCGTTCGTCGACCTCGCCCAGGCCGCCGTCGCCCCCCTCCTCCGCTAGCGCGGACCCCGAACATTGCTGTCACGATGACTCGCAGCGACTCATGAACGACTCGCATTGACGGGGGGTGGCGGCGGGTGCGGCCGGGTTGTTGGGGCGGAATGGGACCCGCCGGTACCCGCCCGCCGAGCGCGTCGCTTTGTGAGTGACTCGGGCTGAGCAGCATGGCCGGGTTCGTGCTGCCGCATCGCGGCTGGCTCTTCGACCTCGACGGCACCGTGTATCGCGGCGAGGCTCTGATCCCGGGCGCCGACACCGCGATCGCCGCGCTCCGGGCGGCCGGACGCAAGGTCGCCTTTCTCTCCAACAAGCCGCTCCAGACCCGCGCCGACTACGCCCGGAAGCTCACGCGTCTGGGCATCCCGACGCGGGACGACGACGTCATCAACTCGTCCCTCGTGCTGGCGCGCCACCTGGCGCGGCTGGACGCGCGGGCGCCGGTGTTCGTCATCGGTGAGCCGCCGTTGATCGCCGAGCTCCGCGCGCACGGGTTCGAGGTGCGCGGAGACCACCGCGTTCGCTGGGTGGTGATCGCGTTCGACCGCACCTTCGACTACGCGAAGCTCAACACGGCGCTCCAGGCGGTGCGCCAGGGCGCCCGGCTGATCGCGACGAATCCGGACCGGACGTGCCCGACCGAGGACGGGGAGATTCCCGACTGCGCGGGGATGACGGCCGCCGTCGAGGCGGTGACGGGGCATACGGTCGAGGTCATCGTCGGCAAGCCGTCGCCGATCATCCTCGAGGTCGCCCTCGAGCGGCTCGGGGTGGAGCCTCGGGAGTGCGTGATCGTCGGCGATCGCCTGGAGACCGACATCGCCATGGGCAAGCGACTCGGCCTG
>DASPZZ010000175.1:0-1688 GCA_035635995.1 Binatia bacterium
AGCAAGGTGACCTCGATCCGGGCCCCGCCGGGCAGCACGATCGGGCGATCGGTCAGGGTGTGGGAGCAGATCGGGGTCAGGACGACCGCGTCCATCGTCGGGAAAAGGATCGGGCCATCGGCGGAGAGCGAGTACGCCGTCGATCCAGTCGGCGTCGAGATGATCAAGCCGTCTGCGCGGTATGCCGTCGCGTAGCGCCCGTCGACCGACACCGAGAGGTTGATGATACGGCTCATCGCCGACTTCGTGATGACGACGTCGTTGAGCGCCGCGTACTCGCACAGCGGCTGGCCGTTGCGGATGACCCGCGCCGCCAGGAGCATCCGCTCCTCGATGGTCATCCGGCCCGCGAGATACGCCTCGAGCGCCGGGAGCATCTCGTCGAGCGTCGTCGCGGTCAGAAAGCCGAGGCCCCCGAGGTTCACGCCGAGGAGAGGCACGCCCAGGTCGCCGACCGCTCTCGCCATCGAGAGGAGGGTTCCGTCGCCGCCGAGGACGATCAGCAGATCGACCTGCGAGGGCAGCTCAGCCTTGCCGGCCGCGGCGGGGACGTCAGCCGACGCGAGGTCGGCGGTTTCCTTCTCGAGCACCGCCCCGAGACCCTGGGCGGAGAGCCACGACAACAATTGAGCGATGACGCCCTTGGCGCGGGGCGCGTCCGGCTTGGCGACGATCCCGACCCGGGTCACGCAAGTGCCTCGACGCTCCGGCTGATCATCGACTCCAGATCGCTGGCAGTACGGCCGTGCGTCGAGAAATGCAGGAAGAACTCGTGATTGCCCTTCGGGCCCCGCAGCGGCGACGCGGTGACCCCGAGCACATGCCAGCCTCGGAGCACGGCATAGCGCGCCAGCCGCTGAACCGCCGCCCGATGCTGGGCCGGCTCGCGCACGACGCCGCCTTTCTGGACGTGCTCGCGTCCGACCTCGAACTGCGGCTTCACGAGCGCGATCACCTCGCCGCGAGAGGCGAGCACGCCGAACGTCGCGGGCAGGATCTTCTCGAGCGAGATGAACGACACGTCGACGACCGCGAGCGTGGGCTGATCGCCGAAGACGCGCGGGTCGAGCGCGCGGGCATTCGTGTGCTCCATCACGACCACGCGCTGGTCCTTGCGCAGACGCGGATCGAGCTGTCCGGTGCCGACGTCGACCGCGTACACACGCGCGGCGCCCTTCTGGAGCAGACAGTCGGTGAATCCGCCCGTGGAGGCGCCGACGTCCATGCACACGCGCCCGGCCACCTTGGTCTGGAAGTGGTTCAGCGCGTGGACGAGCTTCTCGCCCCCACGACTCACGAACGGGCTCCGCGCCCGGACCTCGACGACGGCCCCCGGAGCGATCAGAACGCTCGCTTTATCCACTAGTTGTCCGTCAACGAAGACCTCGCCCGCGAGGATCTGCCGCGCGGCCTTTTCCCGGCTCTCGATCAGCCCCTTGTCCACCAGCAGCTTGTCGATCCGAACTCGAGTTGGACGTTTCATTCCGCGCTCATTATAGGCGACCGACTCGCCGAGGCCGCATCAGAAACAGCAAGGCCAGGCCGGCCATGAATCCCCCGATGTGGGCAAACCAGGCTGTGCCGCCGGCCTCGCCCCCACCCCACGCCGCGGCGGTGAACGTGAGAATCCCGCTGAGGGCCTGAATGACGATCCAGAACCCGAGCACGACGAGCGCCGGCCAGCGGAC
>DASPZZ010000176.1:0-18547 GCA_035635995.1 Binatia bacterium
TCGTTCATGAATAATCCGGTCTAGCGGTCGTGCGAGGCGAGCGTCAAGAGGAGGAGGGCATGTCCACCCAGGTCCGGGTCGCCGCAAGTCTCAACGCTCAGGCGAGCTCCCCGAGTATCATGGAAGCGCCGATGGTGGAGATCGACCACGTCTCGCTCTGGTACGGCGAGAAGCTGGCGCTCAAGGATATCTCGATGTCCGTGGCCAAGCACCGTGTGACCGCCTACATCGGTCCTTCCGGCTGCGGCAAGTCCACCCTCCTCCGGTGCCTGAACCGCATGAACGACCTCGTGGATGGCGTGCGCACCGCCGGCAACATCCGCATCGGCGGGACGGACATCAACGACCCCACGCTCGACGTCACCGAGCTCCGCAAGCGGGTCGGCATGGTGTTCCAGAAGTCGAATCCCTTTCCCAAGTCCATCTTCGAGAACGTGGCCTACGGTCCGCGCATCCTCGGCGTTGGCGGGCGGAGCGATCTCGAGGGGATCATCGAGCGGAGCCTGCGCGGGGCCGCGCTCTGGGACGAGGTCAACGACCGCCTCCACGAAAGCGCCCTGGGCCTCTCGGGCGGTCAGCAGCAGCGGCTGTGCATCGCGCGCGCCATCGCCGTCGAGCCGGACGTTCTGCTGATGGACGAGCCGTGCTCGGCGCTCGACCCGATCGCGACCGCCAAGATCGAGGAGCTGATGCTCGAGCTCAAGAACAGCTATACGATCGTGATCGTGACCCACAACATGCAGCAGGCGGCGCGGGTGTCGGACTACACCGGCTTCATGCTGCTGGGTGAGCTGGTCGAGGTCGGCGTCACGCGGGCGCTGTTCACGAACCCGCGCGACAAGCGGACCGAGGACTACATCACCGGCCGGTTCGGCTGAGAGCGGAGGCGGTCATGCAGCGCCATTTCCACGAAGAGCTCGACGCGCTCAAGCAGACGCTCCTGGCCATGGGCGGGCTGGTCGAGGACCAGATCCGCCGGGTCATGCGCGCCCTCATCGAGCGCGACAGCGAGCTCGCCCAGGAGGTCATCGACCGGGACCGGCAGGTGAACGCCTACGACGTCGAGATCGACGAGAAATGCGTCGAGCTGCTGGCGCTCCACCAGCCGACCGCGGGCGACCTGCGCTTCATCACGACCGCGATGAAGATCGTCACCGACCTCGAGCGGATCGGCGACCACGCGGTCAACATCGCCCAGCGGACGATCGAGCTGAACCCCGAGCCGCAGCTCAAGCCCTACGTGGACCTGCCTCGGATGGCCGAGAAAGCCCAGCGCATGGTCAAGGAAAGCCTCGACGCGTTCGTGAGCCGCGACACGGATCTGGCGCGCCGGGTGTGCGGCGAGGACGCCGACGTCGACGCGTTGAAGGAACAGATCTTTCGCGAGCTCCTGACCTACATGATGGAGGACCCGAAGACCATCCCCCGCGCCATCCGGCTCATCCTGGTCTCGCGCTTCCTCGAGCGCGTGGCCGACCACGCGACCAATATCGCCGAGATGGTGGTCTACCTGGTCGAGAGCAAGATGGTGCGCCACATGCTCGCGTAGCTCTCAGCCGCGCAGCACCAGCGTCGGCACCGGCGCCTCGTGGACCACGCGCTCGACCACGCCGGGGCGCAGCGCGCTGCCCAGCCGGCTCTTGCGGGTCGTCGCGAGCGTCACGAGATCGGCGTTGAAGGCCTCGGCCTCGAGCCGGATCTCTTCCGCGGCCTCGCCGAAGCGCACGACCCGCTCCACCGGGATCCCCTCGAGCTCGGCCTCGACGTGCGCGAGCTCGTCCAGCCCGAGCGCCGTCAGCCGCGCCATCTCCTGATCGACGTACGCGATCGTTCGCCCGCGCGGACCGGTCACCAGCTCCGGAACCGGGAACACTCTCAGGAGACGTACCGTCGACCCGGCGCCGCGCGCCAGCGCCGCGACCACCGGCACGATCGTCGTGCTCCGCTCTCGACCATCAATAGGTGTCAAGATCCTCTTTGCCATCGTCAGCGTCCTCCGTCACTCATCATCGGCATACCCTTGTGACGCCGGCGTCCCATCGATGGATTCCCGCACGACGCGAGCGAGTGAATCTTTTCACCTGCGACGCGTATCTAATCACCTGGGGGGTTTTTGCCGATGCCCGGCCCGGCCCCGACGAGTTCCGGAAACTCCCATATCCGGTCCACGTGTTCATTTCCTGAGCGACCGGTCAGTTCGATGCCGGCCGGTCCGCGACCGGCCAGGTCCCCGCGGGTCTCGAAATACACATACTTAGCGACACCGCTCCATCTGGTTCGCCGTTTGCTCTATCTTTTCGCGATGCGCTTCAGGCGACGGCGGCGCGAGAGCCCCGAGGAGGCTCGGCGGAGGCGGCTCTGCCGGTTCATGCTCGAGCTTCCACCCGAGACCGTGTACGAGGACGTGCGCGCGGGGCTCATCACGCTCGGCGCGTTGGGCTTCGTGCTCATCGGCGTGGTCGCGTGGCGCCTGGGCCAGTTCGCAACCGTCGCGCCCGCCCTCACCAGCGGGCTCGTCCTGGCGGCCCTCACCCCTACAGTTCTTGGGATCCGGCGCCGTTATCGCCACGTCGTCGCCGGTGTTCTCGTTCTGGCTGTGCTGCTGAGCTTGCTCGCCGCCGCGGTCCACCGCTACGGATACGGGCCAGCGGTCGCCCTCGTCATGGGCCCGACGGCCTCGGCGCTCGCCGACGCGGCCTCGCCTCGCTGACGCCGGCCCGCTGGACGCGGCGCGCCGCCGCCGGCCCCTCCGCGCGACTGTGTTAGCCTCTGGGCATGTCGCCGGCCGACCCCGACCTTGACGCCGACGCGATCGAGAGCCTCTATGCCCGCGGTGTCACCGATGGCCTCCCGGTCGTCCCGCCGACCCGCCGGCTCGTGGACCGGGCCGTCGCGGCGTCCGGACGCGAGGCGGACGATCTGGTAGCGCTCGTCCCGCCCAACTACGGCCGCGCGACCGTCGAGAAGATCGCCGTCAACGCCGTCATGGCGGGTTGCCGGCCCGAGTACTTGCCGGTAGTGATCGCCGCCGTCGAGGCGATCTGCGACGAGGCCTTCGACCTGCACGGCGTGTCCGCGACGACCAACGCTCCGTCGCCGCTCGTGATCGTGAACGGCCCGATCCGTGCGGCGCTCGAGATCAACTCCGGGGCGGGCGTGTTCGGCTCCGGCTGGCGCGCCAACGCGACGATCGGGCGTGCGGTGCGGCTCGTGTGCGTGAACCTCGGAGGGGCGAAGCCGGGCGCCGTCAGCATGTCCACGCTCGCCCACCCCGGGCGCTACGCGTACTGCATCGGCGAGCACGAGGAGGCGAGCCCGTGGGAGTCGCTCGCCGTCGAGCACGGCTTCGCGCCCGAACAGAGCACCGTCGCCCTCCTCGCCGCCGACGCGCCGCTGGGCGTCTACGCGCAGCGCAGTCGCACGCCGGAGGATCTCCTGCCGACGGTCGCCGCGAGCATGGCCGTCATCTCCCATCACCGGATGACGCACTGGGGGGACACGCTGCTCGTGCTCTCGCCGGAGCACGCGAAGATCCTGGGCGACGCGGGATGGAAGAAGGCCGACGTGCGCCGCTGGCTGCACGAGCGGCTCCAGTGGCCGGTGCGCGACCTGTTGCCCGGGCGCGACGGCGGCGAGGGGCTGCCCGAGCACGTGCTCGCGAAGTTCCACGACCCCGCGCGCGAGACCGCGATGATCCCGAAGTTCCGCTCGCCCGAGCACATCAAGGTCGTGGTCGCCGGCGGCACCGCCGGGCGCTTCTCCGCGATCGTGCCGGGCTGGACGTTCTCCAAGGGCTCCAATCTCGTCTTCAGGAGGATCCGATGACCGAGTACCTCGACCCCACCGATTCCGTCGCCGTGCCGCGCAAGACGGCGTCGAGACCCCCGAGCCTCGACGGCAAGGTCATTACGCTCCTCGACATCTCCAAGGCGCAGGGGAACCACCTGCTCGACCGCCTCGAGGAGCTCCTGCGCGAGCGCGCGACGCCGAAGGCCATCATCCGGAAGAAGAAGCCGACCTTCGCACGGCCGGCGCCCGACGCGCTCCGCCGGGAGATCGTCGGCGCCACCGACGTCCTCGTCGAGGGGCTCGCCGACTGAGGGTCGTGCACAACGTGCAGTGTGCACGACGGCGTGTTTTTCGAGGACAACGGCATCCCGGTCGCGACGGTCATCTCGTCCGAGTTCAGCCGCGCCGCGCGGGCGCAGGCGGAGGCGCTCGGCGCCGTGGACTATCGGACGGTCGTGGTGGCCCACCCGATCCAGCCGCTCACGCGTGAAGAGGTGAGGGCCCTCGCCGACAGGGCTTTCGACGAGATCGTGAGGAGAATCACCGCGTGACCGCGTCGTGCCACCCGTTTGGCGTCAGCCCGGCGCCGAGGTCCGCGGTCGAGCACGGGGCCAGGGGCTGCTGAGGCGATGCTGGTCGGCGCGTTCGCGTGCGCCCACACGCCCCAGCTCCTCGCGCGCCCCGGGACCGAGGATCGCGACCTCGTCCTGCGCGTCCACGCCGCCTTCGCCCGGGTGAAGCGACGGCTCGAGACCCTCCACGCCGACGCGATCGCGATCGTCGCCGGGGATCACGTCGAGGCGTTCTTCCTCGACGCCGTCCCGGCGCTCGCCGTCTACGTCGGGACCGAGTGCGCGGGAACGTTCGGGCGCTATCGATATCGGTTCCCGATCCACGAGCCCCTGGCGCGGGCGATCGTCGAGCAAGGGGTCGAGCGCGGCTTCGATCTCTTCTACACGCAGCAGGCTCCGCTCGACTACGCGTTCTACGTCCCGCTCCACTTCACCATGCCCGAGCCGGCCGTGCCGATCGTTCCGTTGCACGTGAACGTGTATCTCCCGCCACAGCCCACGCCGCGGCGCTGCTACGAGTGGGGCCGGACGCTCGGCGAGATCGTCCGGGCGCGTCCGGAGCGTGTGATCCTGATGGCCTCGGGCGGCATGTCCCACTTTCCGGGAACCGATCGGTACGCGTCGCCGGAGTTCGACTACGATCGGCGGCTGCTGGACGCGCTGAAGGCGGGCCACGGTCGCGAGCTGGCCGCGATCACCGGCGAGGAGCTGGACAAGATGGGCAACATCGAGCTCAGGACGTGGGCAACGCTCCTCGGCGCCCTCGGCGAGGCGAAGGCCGACGTCTACTGCTACGAGCCCTCGTGGCACCACGGCAATGCGGTCGTGGAGTGGCCGGTATGATCGGGCCGGAGCCGCGGGGATGAACGATCAACCGCACTACCGGTTCCCGCCGGCCTCCGCTTATCGGCTCAATCGCTGCCTCTTCGCGCTCAAGTCCGACGACGGCTTCCGAGCGCGGTTCCTGAAGGACGCCCGGGCCGCGATGGGCGAGCTCGAGCTCGATGTCGAGGACGCGGCCGCCCTCCTGCGCGGAGACCGCGACGCGCTCCTCGCTCGCGGGGCGCACCCCTATCTCGTTTTCATGGCGGACCTGCGGCTCAAGATTGAGCGCGAGCCCGTGTCCTTCGAGTTTTTTTAGCATCCGGGGAACGCCGCCGCTCCCCCGGATCTCCCTCGTCAGCGTCGTCGGCTCGGAGCCGCGTTACCGGTTGCCGAGGCGCGCGTAGGCCTCGGCGAGCTTTCGCTGCGCGACAGCGTTCGTCGGCTGGAGCTCGACCGCCCGCTGAAACTCGGCGATGGCCTCGAGGACCATGCCTTTCTGGAGGTAGGTGTTCCCGAGATTGATCGCGTGGACCGGGGCGCGCGGGTCGAGCGCTCGCGTCTTGCGGTAGAGGTCGATGGCCTCGTCGAGCTTTCCCGCACGCTGGTAGGTCGTGGCGAGGTTGGCGAGATACTGCGGATTGCCGGGCTCGAGCGCGAGAGCCTGCGCGAAGGCGCGCTCGGAGTCCTCGAATCGACCCCTCCGCCCGTAGCTGATGCCCAGGTTACTGTACGCCTCGGCGAACTCGGGATCGACCGCCACCGCCGTCTGCGCGGCGGCCTGGGCCTCGGCGGCCAGGCCCTTTCGGTCGTAGGCGAGCCACAAATGCCGGTACGTCTTCGCGGACCGGGGGTTGAGCGAGATGGCCTTCTCGAGCTCGACGATCGCCTCGTCGACCCGTCCCTTGTCGAGCAGCGCCATGCCCTTTCCTTCGTGGGGGACCGCATGCGGGCGTGTGACCGCGAGCACCCGGTCGTACTCGCGGAGTGCCTCGTCGACGCGGCCGGCCTCGCGATAGGCGTTCGCGAGGTTCGTGTGCGCGATCAGCGAGGTCTGGGGATACGCGCGGGTCACGTGCTCCCAGACCGTGGTCGAATCCTTCCAGATCGCGATCTGGCCGACGGTGAGATACGCGAGCCCCGCGACCAGAACTCCGCACAGGCCGAGGGCGCTCCACTGCCGGAGCCCGAAGGCGCGCGCGTCGGCCGTCGTGGGAAGCGCGAACGCCGCCACCCCCGCGGAGAAGAGGAGGAACGGGCTCAGGCTGGCGAAGTAGGTATACCGATCCGCCGCGGCCTGGCTCCCCACCTGCACGATTCCCAGCACGGGAGCGAGGACGACGAGATAGCCGAGCCAGGCCGCCGACAGATAGGCGCGCTCGCCGAGGCCGTACCGGAGACAGGCGATCGAGACGAGCAAGACCAGGAGCGCCGCGACGACGTTGGGCGGGGTCCATGCGCTCGTCTCGGGGTGAACGATCGGATAGAACGGCACGAGCGAAACCGGCACGAGCATCCTCCAGAGGTAGAAAACAATCGAATGAAACGCGTTCATCACCCGGAACGCGAGCGGCACCACGTCGACGCTGATGACGGCCTGCACGCCCGTCTGGGCCCGCACGGTGATCAGGGCGAAGACCGCCGCGACGACGAAGAACGGCGCCTTCTCGCCAAAGGCGCGGGCGACGTTGCCGCGGAGCCGGCCGAGCGGCCACCAGTCGAGAATCAGGAACAGGAGGGGCAGCGTGATCGCCATCGGCTTCGAGAGGAGGGCCAGGACGAAGAAGAGGAAGCCGGCCACAAGCCACCCGAGCTTGCGCGCCGGCGAGGAAGCGTACCGGAGGTAGGCCCGCAGGCTCAGGAGGAAGAAGAGCGCGCAGACGACGCCCTTGCGCTCGGCGATCCAGGCCGCGGTCTCCACGTGCAAGGGATGGACGCCGAAGAGGAGAGCCGTAAGCGTCGCAGCCCCGGTCTCCCGCAGTGGTGTCAGCGACCCGGGCGTGGAGGGAGACGCCATCCCCGCGAGACGCAGGATCTCGAGCGAGACGAAGAAGACCAGGAGCGTGTTCAGGCCGTGGAAGACGAGGCTCGTCGCGTGGTGGATGCGGGCATCGAGCCGACCCAGGTGGTAGTCGAGCGCGTGCGTGAGCCACGTCACCGGCATCCAGTAGCCACCCTGGGTCCCGAGCATCCAACGGATCGACGGCCAAGCGAACGAGCGGATGTGCCGGTTCTCGACGGTGTAGAGCGGGTCGTCCCAGTTGACGAACCCGTTGCCGAGCACCGGGAGCAACACCGTGAGGGTGACGACCACGGCGAGGAGCGCCGCGGTCCAGACCAGACGCCTCGCCGCACGGCGTTGACCGCCGGCATCAGGAGCGCCTGGGTCGGTCAGCGGCTCCTTGATCCCCGGGCGCTCCCGATCCCGCGCGCGCTCGCGTTTCTTCCGGCTCGCCTTGCCCACGCCCTCTTCAGTCGCCCCGGTTCCCGCCTCGGGCTCATTCGCCGAGCGAGGCGAGCGCCTTCCGGACCCGTGGGGCCCTCTCGCGAGGACCCCACGGCAATCGCTCAATCCCGGATGATGCTGACTCCCCCGACGCTCAGCGTCTGCGTCGGCAGGTTCGTCGTCCCGAGCACGAGCTCTATGCCCAGCGCGCCCATGGTGACGCGGAACGGCACGCCGCCGAGGGGCAGCGACCCGGCGCCCAAGTCGACGCTGCTCGATCCTTCAAAGGTCACGCTCCCGTCCTGGTTGAGGGCGCCCGTCTGCACGAGGCCCTCGACCGTGATCTCTCTGCGGACGCCCAAGAGGGTCGTGCCGAGGAGATTGGTCTGGAAGTCCCCGCTCGCGGTGCCGTCGGCGTTGATGACGAGGCCGTTCCCGAATCTCGATCCGCTGAGCGTGAGTCCGCCGTATTGGGCGCCCGCCGGAAAGACGCCGGCGCCGGTGCCGGTGACGGAGGCCGATGTCGGTGGCGCCCCTGGAGTGGGCAGAAGAGTCGGTATCGGCGGTAGCGCGGGCGTCGGCAGTGGCGGGGTCAGCGCCGGCGTCGGTGCCGGCAGCGTTGGCAACTGAGCGCCCGCGGGCGCCGCGATCCCGAGCAGGAGAAGCGCCGTCACCCCGAGGAAGGAAAGAGTCCTCTTCATGATGTGTTTCTCCTCACTGTTTGTGGACTTGCAGGTTGCCGCTGACGATGACATCGTTCGGCGGCGCGCCGTCGGTGGTGCATCCGGTCGCTGGCGGACCCGCGCTCGTGCAGTACGTGATCGTGAACTTGTCCGCGTTCTTGCCGGGCTCCCTGACGTCCTGGCCATCCACCTGGAAGACCGCACACGAGCTCCCGCAACGGCACGTGCCGGCGAGGTGGAACGTGCGCGTGGTCTGGTCGACCGACAGCGAGTTGACGATGCCGTGGAGTTCGGCGTCGGTCAGATGGTTGTGGTATTCGACCGTCCCGTGCACAGGCTCGTCGAGCGTCTTGCGGTGGGCCTCGAGGCCGAAGGTCCCCTTCCCGCTGCGCCCGCCTTTGATCACCTTGATGTAACCGCCGCCTGTGACTTTGCCCTTCGTCTCCGGTGGGCCACCGGCAGCCGCGGGCACGATGTCGGCGATCCTCGCCACGAAGGTGTCGTCGCCGCCATTAAACGTCGTATCGAAGGCCCCTGTCGTCGTCGGGAAGTCGGACGAGTCGGTGAAGCCCACCACGTAGGCGTTCGGACTGGACATGGCGTCCACCGTGATGCCGGTGCCTATGTCAAACCCACTCCCGCCGAGGTAGGTGGAGAAGACGAGGGTCGAGCCGGTGGGAGCCAGCGTCGTCACGAAGGCGTCGCCGTTGCCGCCCGAGGCAGTCCGGAAGGCCCCGGCGGTGGTCGGAAAGTCGGTCGAGCCGGTGGAGCCAGTCACGTAGGCGTTGCCACTGGCGTCCACCGCGACGCCAGCGCCCTGGTCATCCCCATTCCCGCCGAGGTAGGTGGAGTAGGTGAGGGTCGCGCCGGTGGGAGCCACCTGCGTCACGAAGGCGTCGAACGAGCCGCCGCCGAAGGCGGTCTGGAAGGCCCCGGCCATGATCGGGAAGTTGGTCGAGTCGGTGTCGCCCGTCACGTACGCGTTGCCGCTGGCGTCCACCGCAATAGCCAAGCCCTCGTCATCCCCACTCCCGCCGAGGTAGGTAGAGTACACGAGGGGGGCGGAGCCGGTGGGATTGAGCTTCGTCACGAAGGCATCGCGGAGGCCGCCCGAGACAGTCTGGAAGGCCCCCCCAGTGGTCGGAAAGTCGGTCGAGCCGGTGAAGCCAGTCACGTAGGCGTTGCCGCCGGCACCCACCGCGATGGCGGAGCCAACGTCAGCATCACTCCCGCCGAGGTAGGTGGAGTAGACGAGGGCCGAGCCGGCGGGATTGAGCTTCGTCACGAAGGCGTCGGACGACGGGCCGCCGCCGAAGACGGTCTGGAAGGCCCCTGGGGTGGTCGGAAAGTTGGGCGAGCTAGGGTCCGCGGCGGGGCTGGTGAAGCCCGTCACGTAGGCGTTGAAGGTGCTGTCCACCGCGATGCCGAAGCCCTCGTCAAACCCATTCCCGCCGAGGTAGGTGGAGTAGACGAGGCCGGAGCCGGTGGGATTGAGCTTCGTCACGAAAGCGTCGATTTGAGAGTCCGCGGGGCCGCCCGTCGCAGTCTGGAAGGCCCCCGCCGTGGTCGGGAAGTTGGTCGAGGTGGTGACGCCCGTCACGTAGGCGTTGCCGGTGCTGTCGACCGCAATGCCGAAGCCCTGGTCAAACCCGCTCCCGCCGAGGTAGGTGGAGTAGACGAGGGCCGAGCCGGCAGGATTGAGCTTCGTCACGAAGACGTCGCCGGAGCAGAAGCCCGGGCCGGTGTCGCACGCGGTCTGGAACACTCCCGTGGTGGTCGGAAAGTCTATCGAGTCTGTCGAGCCCGTCACGTAGGCGTTGCCGGTGCTGTCCACCGCGATGCCACGGCCCTCGTCAAACCCACTGCCGCCGAGATAGGTGGAATACGCGAGGGATGGATCGATGATGAGCGGCAAGCTCGTATCGTAGGCGGCGACGTGAAACCCGACCCGCTGCCCATCCCTGAGGACGTAGCCGCCGGGGATCTCGACCCGGCGGCCGGCAACCTCCTGATAGATGATCGGCTTGCTCTGGCGGATGGCCCCGGCCGTGGTGTGGAGCACGAGGTCGCCCTGGGAGTCGACTTCGAGTCTGTGTGCACCCCGGAAGCTCAGCGCGATGCGGCGAGGATCCGCGGCTGGGCGCACGACGAAGTCGTACTCCAGCTGGCGCTGGTTACCGTAGTACACGAGGTCGATGCCCGGGTAGAGGTCCTCGTAGTGCACCCGGGCGTAGGTCGGCACATTGGTCCGCCAGCTCGCGGGATCATTGCCGACGAAATAGTTGGCCTTGCCGGGCAGCTCCTCGCGCCCGGTCACGCGTGCGTCGGGGTTGGCGCCGAGGAACGTCATGCGGAGCACGGTCCGCGTCGCCGGTCCCGGCTTTCCCAGCTTTGCCTTCGCGCCGTGCCCTTGACTTCCCTCCGGGTGTTCTCGCGTGACGAAGACCAGGACCGCCTCGGTGGGGGCGAGCAAGAGCGTGTGCTGGAGGCTGCGGGAGAGAAACCTCACCTGAGAATCGGTCTGGCCTCGATTGGCCTCGAAGGACAACGGCAGCTTGCCGAAGGCCTCGATCACCCCAACCCGGACTGCGTCATCCGACTTGGACGCGGCCCCCGGCGCCGGGCATTGCTCCTCCGGTGTGAAGTCGTCGGCATTCGCGGCAAAGCACGGGAGCGCCTGAAGTATTCCGATCGCCGCGATGGTGAGCAGCGACACGATCAGAACGGCTGAGCGACCCCGACCCAACCCACCTCGCAGCGTGTTCGTTCGCATGACTCCCTCCGTGTGTACGAGTACCCACAAAAACCCTGATAATTCCATGAGGGATTTCCGTCGATCCGGGGAAACCCTGACAAGAGGAGCGGGGAATACCTCATCAGCCCGTCAGAGTACTCACTGGGGATCATGTCGGGGTGCTAGCCCGCATTATTCACGAACCGCACCGCGCTGTCGGACGGGTGGCACCAGGGTGTCCCCGGCCCGCCGGGCGGAAGTGGGACCCCCGAGTCGCGCCCGCAGCTCGAAGAGCTGCGTTCGGGCGAGTGGGTGACGGAGCCCGGTGGGCCGGGGACACCCTGGTGCCCGGCCCCGTCCGGCTCGCGGCGCCGTCTTCGTGAATAATGCGGGCTAGTGGCCGGCCACTCCTGAAACGCCCGGTAGACCGGGACGCTCAGGTATTCAGTAACCTAGCTCGACAGGAACTTCAGCAGGACCTTCTGGCCGAGGAGGCGGATCGAGCGCAGGACCTTCTCCTGGTCCATGCCCGGCCACTGGAGCCGGAAGATCATCGTGGTGACGCCGAGCCGCTCGCGATAGCGCGCGATCTCGTCGACGACCCGCGCGGGGTCGCCGATGATGAAGCGGTCGCGTGCCAGCTGCGTGAAGCTCGCGTCGAAGCTCTCGCCGGGGGGCAGTGCCTTGTCCTGCTCCCAGCGCCGGTACGCGGAATACTTCGGCCCGAGGAACGTCGCCGCCTCCGCCACGGCCGTCGCCGTCTCGGGCGCCACGTAGCATTCCTTGATCAGCGGCGTCTCGATGGCCGGCGGGCGCCCAAGCTCGCGCCGCGTGCGCCGAAAAAGCTCGAGCTGACGCTCGAGCGTCGGGAGCGTGGCGTGGGGGTTCATGAGCCAGGCGTCGCCCAGCCGCGCGGCGCGCCGAACACCGGCGTCGCTGTTGGCGGCCATCCAGATCGGCGGGCGGGGACTCTGCATCGGGCGCATCGAGATCCGCGTGGATCGCAGGCTGAAGTGCCGGCCCTCGTAGTCGACGGGTTCGCCGCTCCACAGCCGCTCGACGACCTCGAGCCCCTCGACGAGACGACCGACGCGATCCTTCGGGTCGTGCCCCAGCGCGCGGTTCTCGACGTCCCGATAGCCGAGACCGACGCCGAAGACCAGCCGGCCGTCCGTGATCACGTCGAGCGTCGCGAGCTGCTCGGCGATCTCGACGGGATGGTGGAGGGGCAGCAGGAGAACCCCGGTGCCCAGGATCATGCCGCGAGCGTCGGCGGCGAGGCGCGCGAGGGTCGGGATCGGCTGGAAATAGGTGAACGGATCGGACAGGTAGTGTTGGCTCGCCCACACCGAGCTGAAGCCGACGGCGCGCGCGAGTCGGACCTGCTCGACGTGCTCGCGGAAGCGGACGGCCTGCGGCTCCTCCGGGAGGTGCTGCACGGAGAGGCCGAGGCCGAACCTCACTCCGGAAGCCTCCATACGCGGCCGGCCGCGGGCTCCTCGGTCAGCGTGAACTGGGGCAGGGCCATGTGGTCGGCGAGATCCTGGAAGACGACGCGGACGCGCTTGCCGATCGCGACGTTCGCCTCCGGCTCGGCCGTGAAGTCCGCTCGCACGAGGTTGGCGATGATCCGCAGCGCCTCGTCGGGCGTCGGCTGGCCGCGCTGCTCGTCGAGCTCGACCAGCACGACCGCGTAGGGCGTCAGCTCCTTGAAGCCTGGCTGGATCGCGTGCGCGACGATCTCATAGGAGTAGATCGCGCCGCGCCCCGACAGCTCCTGCCAGGTCCACCCCAGGTCCATGCACCAGGGGCAGGCGTGGGTGGGCGGATAGCGCATGAGTCCGCAGGCCTTGCACTTGCGCACGACGAGCCGGTGGGCGCGCGCGTGCTCGTAGAACTCCTTCCACTCGCTGTCGTTGTCGGGGACGATCAGCGCCATGCCGCGGTACTGGACTGGCTGGGGCATCAAGGGCTCCTCATTTTAGGCTCGCCTCGGACGCGGGGGCCCCAGCCCCCGGGCGTCCTGCGGCTCGCGCTGCCTTAGTGCCGCATGATGAGCGCGCTGCCGGTCGCGGGCATGGCCCAGCCGAGGTTCATCGTGATCTCGGCGTCCTTGACCTGGCGACAGCGGCCCGGCGAATAGTCGTAGGTGTGGACGCCCTCGGCGGCGCGCGGGCAGTAGTCGTCCACGGTGCCGCGCAGCTGGCGCACGTTCTCGATCACCATGGACATCCCGTGCGTGTAGCCCTCGCAGAGATGGCTGCCCGAGGTGTTGTTGGGGCGCTTGCCCCCGAGCTCGATGATCCCGCTCGACACGTAGGCGCCGCCCTCACCCTTCTTGCAGAACCCGTACTCTTCCAGCTGCAGCATCGTGGTGAAGGTGAAGGCGTCGTACGAGCCGGTGACGTCGACGTCCTCGGGCCTGATCCCGGCCTGGGGAAAGACGATGTCCTTGGCGTAGTAGCCGGCCACCCGCGAGATGGGGCCATGCGCCCAGTGGAAGTCCAGGCGCGGCTTCGACACGCGGCCCGCCACGCCCATGATGTAGACGGGCCGCGGCTTCAAGTTGCGGGCGCGCTCGGCCGACGTGACGATGACGCACGTCGCGTTGTCGGTCTCGAGGCAGCAATCGAGGAGGTGGAGCGGCTTGACGATCCAGCGCGAGGCCAGGACGTCCTGCACCGTCACGCGCTGCTTCAGGAGCGCCTTGGGATTCTGCGAGGCGTGCTTGCTGTGCGCCGCCCGCACGTGGGCGACCTGCTCGGAGGTCGTGCCGTACTCGTACATGTGGCGCATGAAGGTCGGCGCGAAGTTCTGGCCGGCGCTCCGCATCCCGTAGGGCACCTGCGCCAGGTCCAGCCCGCGGACCGGCTGGGCGGCCCGCGCCCCGGTGCCGCCGATGCGGAACTCCGAGTACCCGTTCATCGAGCGGTAGATGGCGACGGTGTTGCACATGCCCGTCTCGATCGCCCCCATGGCGAGACCGACCAGCGCCTCGGTGGACGAGCCGCCCCCCATCACGTCCATGTAGAAGTTGAAGCGGATCCCGAGGTCGGAGGCGACGCTGTTGGCGAGCGTCGAGTCACCGCCCTGGTAGTCGAGCATCCCGTCCACGTCGGCCGCCGTGAGCCCGGCGTCGAGGATCGCCTTGCGGATCGCCTCGACGGCCATGGCTCGCGTGGTGCGCCCGGAGCTGCGCGAGTACTCCGTCTCTCCGACGCCGACGATGCAGTACTTGTCACGAAGTCCGCGACTCTGGGCGACCATCTCTCGGGTGCCTCCTCGGCGATTCTGGGAGTTGCGCTTGGCCGACCGCGATCCGGCGGCCGCGAGATGCTACCATTTTGCTGCCGATCGTGTCATCGCCGGAGCACGAGCCCCGTCCAATCAGGGGTTTTCCCGAGCCGATTCAGGCATTCCCCTCGTTGCTCCCGAGCGCCGCTGCTGCGTAGTCTGGTGCTCCGGAGGGTGGACGAATGGATCCACGCATGGTCCTCGAGTGGTTGGAGGCCGGGGGGTGGTTCGTGGTCGACGATCGTCTCCGTCGTGCGATTCTCGCGAGGGACGCGCTGCGGCGCGCGGGCCGGAACGGGCACGGCACCGGGACCGACGATCGGCCGGCGGCGACTGCGGAAAATGCCGACTCGGGAGGCGCCGCCGGCTCGACCCCCTTGCATCGGACTCGCGGCGCGGCGCATCGCGAATGAGTCGGCGCGACACCCTCCGGATACACGACACCCTCCGGATCCGTGAGGCGCCGCCCTCGGATCCGCCGGTCCACGTGTTTGTCTTCCGCCTCTCCGGTCGCGGAGTCTTCTGACACCTACGCGTTGCCGTCGATCCGGCGGCCCGAGCCCCACATCGCCGCGAAGAGCCGTGTCCGACGCTGTCAGAAGGCTCCCAAGCTCGAGTGGATCGATCGAAGGCTACACCGCGTGGAGGTGGTTGTGGCAACTCTGCTGTTCATCGTGTCGCGCCAGGCACCAGGACGGTACAGTTACCTGAAGCATGTATTCGCCGGCGAGAGCGGGGAAGTGATCGTCGACCGTCGTGCGGAGGAGCGCCGCCAGCGCCAGAGCTCGGCGACGACCGAGAGACGCCACGTGGACCGACGCCATCGCGACATCACGCCGGAGCTCCGGTCATCCGGGTGGGCGCTGGTGAGGCACCCGGCGGAGTAGCGCCGCGCACCGCCACGCTCACCCCGTAGGGCCTTGCGCCGGCCCGTCTCGCAATCGAGCGAGGGCGTCATTCGCCATCGCAACGGCACGAGCAAGGTTGACGTCGACTTCCTCGAGCCTTTTCCTGGACCAGTCGACGTCCGCCCGCAGCCGCTCGTTCTCACGCTTGATCGCGTCGGCCTCGCGCTCGAGTCGATCGCGATCATCGAGAGCCGTCCGGATCCCGGCGACGCAGCTCTGGATTGCATCGAGCCACTGGCGGACATCACGCGGGGCCGCCGCCGCCGACGGCGCCGCCACGATCGCGAGGGAGTGGGCGCGAAGCTGCGTGTCGACCTCCGGCTGAGACCGCCGATCCGTGCGGCGGCGCTCCGCCGCCGCCGGGACCGGCCGCCGACGACGTGTCGCGAGCCGGCGATCGAGAATGACCGTCACGTTCGCATCGTCACAAAATCGCGCGCGCAGGTACTCGTAGAGATCGGGATGGGGGCGGGCGACGATCAACAGTCGCGTCGCCGTCGTTCTCTCGTCAACCCTTGACACTTCGCGCCACCTCCTCGTTGTTCCCGCCGCGTGCTCGGATGCCCGTCACGAGTCTCGCGTCTGTGACGTGCCGAGAACCCACGGGTCGGATCGATCGACCGTGAGGCCGGCGATCCCAGGCGCCGATTCTAGCAGGCCGGCGCAGGTCGTGAAGCTCTGGAAGACACGCGCACGCTCAGGGATGGCCGTTCGTGCCGTTGGGCCTCGGTAGAACCTCCGCCAGGAACTTGCCGGTGTACGAGCCCGGCGTCTGGGCGATCGTCTCGGGCGGGCCTTCGGCGACGATCTCGCCGCCCTCCTCGCCGCCCTCGGGGCCGAGGTCGATGACGTGGTCGGCCGACTTGATCACATCCAGGTGGTGCTCGACGACGAGCACCGTGTTGCCCGCGTCGACCAGCCGGTTGAGCACGCCCAGGAGCTTCTTGACGTCGTCGAGGTGCAGCCCGGTCGTCGGCTCGTCGAGGATGTAGAGCATCTCGCCGGTCGCGCGGGCGCCTAGCTCGGCGGCGATCTTGAGCCGCTGCGCTTCGCCGCCCGACAACGTCGTCGCCGCCTGCCCGAGCCGGAGATAGCCGAGCCCCACCGACTGCAGCGTCTGCAGCCGTCGCGCGAGGCCGTTCTGGGCGGCGAAGAAGTCGACGGCCTCGTCCACGGTCATCTGCAGAACGTCGCTGATGTTCCGGCCGCGGAGCTTCACCCCGAGGACGTCCGGCCGGTAGCGCCGACCCTCGCACTCCTGGCAGGAGACGTACACGTCCTCGAAGAAGTACATCTCGAGCTTCTGGAAGCCGTCGCCCTGGCACGACTCGCAGCGGCCGCCCTGGACGTTGAACGAGAACGCGCCCGAGTCGAGCCCGAGCGCCTTGGCCCGCGGGAGCCCGGCGAAGAGCTTCCGGATCTCGTCGAACGCCTTCACGTAGGTGATCGGGTTGGAGCGGGGGGTGCGACCGATCGGCTCCTGGTCGATGAGTCGGACCCCTTTGAGGTACTCGACGCCCGTCAGCGTGTCGTAGGCGCCGGGCGGCGCGAAGTCGGTCTTGAAGACGCGGGCGACGGCGCGATAGAGCGTGTCGTGCACCAGGGTGGACTTGCCCGAGCCCGACACGCCCGACACGGCGGTGAGCGTGTGCAGCGGGACGCGGATCGTCACGTCCTTGAGGTTGTGCTGGCGCGCGCCGGCGAGCGTCAACATGCGGCGGCCGCTCCGCCGGAACGGCGGCACCGGGATCGACTCGCGCCCGGAGACGTAGCGGGCGGTGAGCGAGTGCGTCGCCTTCTGGAACTCGGCCTGCGATCCATTGAAGACGAGCTCACCGCCGCGCTCGCCGGAGCCCGGCCCCAGCTCGACGATGTGATCCGCCGCGCCGATGAACTCGCGGTCGTGCTCGACGACCACGACGGTGTTGCCGGCCTGGGCCAGCTCCCGGCAGAGGTCGACGAGCCGCGTGGTGTCGCGCATGTGCAGACCGATGGACGGCTCGTCCAGCACGTAGAGGGTGCCGACCAGCTGTGAGCCCAGCTGATTCGCGAGATTGATCCGCTGCGCCTCGCCGCCCGACAGCGTCCGGGTCTGGCGGGACAGCGTGAGGTAGCCGAGCCCGACGCGCAGGAGAAAGGTCAGCTTGGCGTTGAGCTGCCGCAGGATCTCGCGCGCCACGACCGCCTCCCAGGCGGTGAGGCCGAGGTCGCCGAGCAGGCGGGCGGCGGCGTCGATCGTGAGCACCGTGAACTCGGCGATCGTGAGACCCGCGACCCGGACCGCCAGCGCGGCGGGCTTGAGCCGCGCGCCGCGGCAGGTCTGGCAGACCGACTGGCTGCGATAGCGTGAGAGGAAGACGCGGACGTGGAGCTTGTAGCGGTACGACTCCACCTCCTCGAAGAATCCCTGGATGCCCGGGTAGCTCCCGTCGCCCGCGTAGACGAACCCGCGCGTCGCCTCCGGGAGCTTGTCCCACGGCGTCGCGGTGTCGACCTTCCGCCGACGGGCCGCCTTCATCAGCTCGCGCTGGTACCGCTTGCCCGATGGGTGCGTCCACGGCTCCACCGCGCCGTCGGCGAGGCTCAGCGTGCGGTCCGGCACGACGAGCGCCTCGTCGTACTTGAGCACGTTGCCGAAGCCCTTGCACTCCGGGCACGCGCCGAGCGGGTGGTTGAACGAGAACAGCAGCGGCTGCGGACGCTCGAGCGCGCTGCCGCATCCGCTGCAGCGGAAGTCCTCGCCGAATTCGCGCGTGCCGGCGCCGACGACCTCGACCGCGAGCCGCCCGCCGCCCTCGCGCAGCGCCGACTCGACCGACTCGGCGATGCGTCCGCGCTGGGCCGCGTCGAGCACGACGCGATCGAGGATCACCGAGATCGCCTTCCGGTCACCGAAATCCGCCGGCGGCGGTCCGGCGATGTCGAGGACGTCCCCGTCGACCCGGACTCGGGCAAAGCCGCGCCGCGTGAGATTCGCCCAGAGCTCGGCGGGCGGCAGCCCGGCCGGGACGGCGAGCCGGAAGGTGATCATCGCCCGCGCGCCCGGGTGCGCGTCGAGTAGCGCGTCCACGATGGACTCGGGCGAGTGGGAGACGGCCGGCGCGCCGCAGGCCGGGCAGTGGACGCGGCCGATCTTCGCGTAGAGCAGCCGCAGGTAGTCGTAGATCTCGGTCGCGGTGCCGACGGTGGAGCGCGCCGTCCGGACGGGATTCTTCTGCTCCAGCGCGACGGCCGGCCGGATCTGCTCGATCTTGTCCACGTCGGGGCGGTCGACCCGATCGAGGAACATCCGCGCGTAG
>DASPZZ010000177.1:0-19521 GCA_035635995.1 Binatia bacterium
CCGAGCCCGACGAAGAGGAACACGTAGAACCACCAGCCGGCCAGGGGAAAGCCGCTGCCGCCGAAGATCACGTTGGCGTGCGGCGAGCCGAAGATGGCCCAGGAGTACGCGCCGACGGCGAAGAAGGCCACGTAGCCGAGATCCAGCAGTCCGGCCAGGCCGACCACGATGTTGAGGCCGAGCGCCAGCGCGACGAAGATGCCGACCTGGGTGGCGACCTCGAGATAGTAGCCGTTGAAGTACCCGATGGCCGGCATCAGGAAGAGGAGCGCCACCGCCAGGAGGCTCCAGCGGAGCCACTCGGGAATCCGGGCGCGGTAGACGAAGACGAGCGAGCCCTGGAAGAGAAGGAACACGAGGATCGAGCGGGGAAAGGTAGCGACGGCGAGCGCCGAGAGCGCTACCAGGCCCACCGTGAGCAGCGCCTGGATCACGCGCGCTCCCGCACGACTTCACCGAGCAGCCCCTTGGGCCGGAAGATCAGGATCAGGATCAGCACCGAGAAGGCGAAGATGTCCTTGTACTCGGCCCCGAACGCCCCGCCCGTGAGGAGCGAGAGGTAGGCCGCGGCGAACGCCTCCAGGAGCCCCAGCACGAGCCCGCCGAGCATGGCGCCCGGGATGTTCCCGATGCCCCCGAGCACGGCCGCGGTGAACGCCTTGAGCCCGGGGATGAAGCCGCTGTACGGGTTGATCAGCCCGTACTGCACGCCGAAGAGAACGCCCGCGGCGCCGCCCATGGCGCCTCCGATCAGGAACGTGAGCGAGATGATCCGGTTGACGTCGATGCCCATGAGGCTGGCCGCCGCCTGGTCTTCGGCCACGGCGCGGATGGCCGTGCCGACCTTCGTCCGGTTCACGATCAAGTGAAGCGCCCCTAGCATGGCGAGCGCGCCCGCGATCACGACCAGGGACTTGACCGACACGTCGGTCGTCTGGGTCAGCTCGAAGCGGAGGTTGAGCACGTCGATGGTGGGATAAACCAGGTTGAAGGCGTTCCGCCAGAGCGACTCGACGAGCCGGATGAGGTCCTGGAGGAAAAACGAGATCCCGATGGCGGAGATCAGGGGAATCAGCCGGGGCGCGCCGCGGAGCGGACGATAGGCGATCCGCTCCACGGTGACGGCCAGCAGCCCGCTGGCGGCCATACCCGCGATCAGGACCAGCACGAGGACGATCGGCCAGGGGAGCGCGTCGAGGAGTCCGGCGCTCTTGAGCCCGAGGAGAATCTCGACGCCCACGAAGGCGCCGGCGATGAAGATCTCCGAGTGGGCGAAGTTGATGAACTCGAGGACTCCGTACACCATCGTGTAGCCGAGGGCGATCAGCGCGTACATGAAGCCGAGGATGATGCCGTCGAGGAGAACCTCTGGAAAGATCCTGACGAGAAGTTCGACGTCCATGCGCTAGGACGGGCTGGCCGGGCTGGGGGAGGGGGTGGGCGGCACTCTCGCGACCGGCTCCGTCACCCACTCGCCCGAACGCAGCTCTTCGAGCTGCGGGCGGGACTCGGGGGTCCCACTCCGCTGGTCGCGAGAGCGCCGCCCACCCCCTCCCCCAGCCCGGCCAGCCCGTCCGGTTACTTTTTCAGCGGTGGCGCTGCGATGGCGAGACGCTTCGCTTCCTTGTTCTCTCCCCACTTCTCCGGGTTGTCGCTGGACACCTGCATCACGTAGTACGAGGCCTTCTTCGGGTCGCCCTTGTCGTCGAACTCGATCGAGCCCGTCATGCCCGTGTACTTGACCTTTCGGATCGCCGCCGCCACGGCGGCGCGGGTCGGTGTCTTGCCGCCGGCCCCGGCGGCTTCGAGCGCCTTGAGGGCAATGGCGGTGGCGACGTAGGACTCGGCCGCGTACGGCTCGGGATTCTTGCCGAACTTCTTCTTGTAGTCGTCGCCGAACTGCTTGGCCTGGGCGCTCGTCGAGGGCGCCGCCGCGGTCGTGTAGTAGATGCCGACGACCGTCTTGCCGGCGATCTTCACCAGGTCGGACGAGTCGAGGCCGTCCGGACCCAGGAATCGGGACTTCACGCCCTTCTCCCGCGCCTGCTTGAAGAACGGTGCGGCCTGATCGTAGATCCCGCCGAAGTAGACGAGGTCGGGGTTTCTGGCCTTGATCGGCGTGATGATCGGGTCGAAGTTCGACTTCTCCTCGGTGCCCTCGAAGGCGACGATCTTCACGCCCTTCTTCTCCGCGTCGTTCTTGAAGGCCTCGGCGACGCCCTGACCGTAGGTCGTCTTGTCGTGGATGACGTACACGGACTTGACCTTCAGCGTCTGGGCCGCGAACTCGGCCCCGACGGGCCCCTGGACGTCGTCGCGGCCGCACACGCGATTGACGTTGGGGTAGCCGCGGTCGGTGATCCGCTCGTTCGTGTTCGCCGGCGAGATCATCGCCAGGTCGACTTCCTTGTAGACCTCGGACGACGGAATGGCGACGCCGGAATTCAGATGGCCGATCACGACGAGGATGTCCTTGTCGGCGATGATGTTCTTCGCGTTCGCGACGCCGACGTCGGGCTTGGCCTGGTCGTCGAAGGGAACCAGCTCGACCTTGAACCCCTGCTTGGTGAGGTTGCCCTTGAGCTTGTCGAGGGCGAGCTGCGCGCCGAGCTTGATGCCCTCCCCGAGCGCCGCCTGACCGCCGCTGAGAGGACTCTGGGTGGCGATCTTGATGGTGCCCTTGCTGCCTTGCGCCTCCAGGTTCGAGGCCGGGACCAACGCCACGGCCAGGACGGCGACGAGCGCAAGAACGAGGTGGACCCTGTGACGGATCATCGGTGCCCTCCTTAGAGTTCAGTCACGTGATGAGTGCGGTCGGCGCGGCGACATTATAGCGGTCCGCGCCGGGTCAAGTCACGCTCCGCGCGGATCGCCGCGAGGAATTCGCGAGTCACGGCGGCCGGATCGGTCGCCCCGCAGACGGCGGAGATGACGGCGACGCCATCGGCGCCGGCGCGGATCACCTCCGCGACGTTCTCACGGGTGACTCCGCCGATCCCGACCAGGGGGGCTTTGGTCTGGGACCGGATCGTGCGGATCAGCTCCGGCCCCACGAGCTGGAAATCGGGCTTGGTGCGCGTCGGGAACATCGAGCCGACCGCGATGTAGTCGGCGCCCTCGGCCTGCGCCTCGCGGGCCTGGGCGAGGCTGTGGGTCGAGCGGCCCATCACCATGCCGGGCCGTAGAAGCGGGCGCGCAGCGCGGGCGGGCAGGTCGTCCTGGCCGAGGTGGACGCCGTCGGCGCCGACGGCGATCGCCAGGTCGACGCGGTCGTTCACGATGAACGTGACGCCGGCCCGCCGGCACCGGTCGCGCAGCCGCTCCGCGAGCGGCAGGAGGCGCCCGGACGGCCACTCCTTCTCGCGGAGCTGGATCATGCGGCAGCCGCCCGCGATCGTGGCGGTCAGGATCTCTTCGAGGTCGCGTCCCCGGGCGGCCGCTCGGTCGAGGACGACGTACAGCGAGGGATCCATCAGCCGCGGCGCCGGACCGTCTCGACGCTGCTGACGCGTCCCGCCTGGAACGCCGGATCGTCCAGGACTTTCAGGTGGAACGGGATGGAGGTCTTGACCCCCTCCAGCACGGTCTCGCGGAGGGCTCGGCGCATCCGGTCGATCGCCTCGTTGCGGTCTTCGCCGTGCACGATGATCTTGGCGAGCAGCGAGTCGTAGAACGGCGGGACCGCGTACGGCGCCATCAGATGGCTGTCGACCCGCACGTTGAAGCCGCCCGGAGGCACCCACGCGGTCACGCGGCCGGCGCTCGGGGCGAACGTCTCGGGATCTTCGGCGTTGATGCGGCACTCCATCGCGTGCCCGGCGAACCGCACGGCGTCTTGCCGGTAGCCGAGGGGCTCGCCGTCGGCGATCCGGATCTGCTCGCGGACGAGGTCGATCCCGGTGATCATCTCGGTCACCGGGTGCTCGACCTGGATCCGCGTGTTCATCTCGATGAAGTAGAAGTGGCCCTCAGCGTCGACCAGGAACTCGACCGTGCCCGCGCTGCTGTAGTTGACGGCCGCCGCGACGGTGAGCGCGGCCTGACGCAGTCCGGCGCGCGTCTCGTCGGCGAGCAGCGGCGCCGGGGATTCCTCGAGGAGCTTTTGGTGGCGCCGCTGGACCGAGCAGTCTCGCTCGCCGAGGTGGACCCGGATGCCGTTCCGGTCGCCGAGGACTTGCACCTCGACGTGCCGCGCGTTCTGGATGAACTTCTCGCAATAGACCTCCGACGAGCCGAAGGCCGCGCCGGCCTCCGACTGGCAGGCGTCGAACGCCTGCGCCGCTTCGGCCCGGTCCCTGACGATCCGCATCCCGCGGCCGCCGCCACCGGCGGCGGCCTTGAACATGATCGGGTAGCCGATCCGGTCGGCGACCTCGAGCGCCTCGGCGGAGCCCTTCAGCGCGACCTCGCTCCCCGGGATGACGGGCACGCCCGCCTGCATCGCGATCTGACGCGCCTGCGCCTTGTCGCCCATGAGGCGGATCGCCTCGGGTGACGGGCCGATGAACGTGATCGAGCACGCCCGGCAGACCTCGGCGAACGCCGGATTCTCGGCGAGGAATCCGTAGCCCGGGTGGATCGCCTCGCTGTCCGTGACGGCGGCGGCGGAGATGATGGCCGGGATGTTGAGATAGCTCAGCCGCGGCGAGTCGGGCCCGACGCAGATCGTCTCGTCGGCGAGCCGCATCGGCAGCGAGTGGGCGTCGGCCTTCGAGTGCGCCAGCACCGATCGGATGCCGAGCTCGCGGCACGTGCGGATGATCCGCAGCGCGATCTCGCCCCGGTTCGCGATCAGAATCTTATGGAACATGAATCACTGGCTGGGCACGGGCGTCCGGTCCGACACGCCTCAGCCGCCCAGGACCCGGCGCCACTGGGACTCGAGCTCGGTCAGGCGGAGGCCGTAGACGCGTGGCATCGCCTCGGCGATGGTCTCGCCGGCGCCGAGCCGAGCCAGGAGCTCCCGCAGTGACTCGATCCCGCCCCGGTCGAGGAGGTCGCGCACGATCCAGAGCGCGATGTCGTAGCCGGCGCGGGCGCGCAGCGGATCGGGCTCGCCGGCCAGCGCCTCCACCCCGGCGAGCGTGAGGCCTCCCGGTGCCTGCAGCATGGGGTCCGAGGCCGCGCCCTCGAGGACCTGGGCCAGGCCCTCGTGAAGCCACCGCGGCGCTCGGCCGCGCGAGAGATCGTGAATGGCGGCGTGAGCGTACTCGTGCACGATCAGGCGCTCGAGCTCGCGGGCCGTCGGCCGGACGCGCCCGACCGGGAGGCGAATCTTCCCGTCGAACAGGCCGGAGGCCCACGCGTGGGCGCGCGTCACGTCCCGAAACTCGTGATGCTCGTACAGCACGACCAACGTTCGCTGCTGCGGGGCGTAGGCGAGCATTCGCCCGACGCGCTGCGCCGCCGCCTCGAGGTGCGCGACGATCGCGCGGCGGACCTCATGATCGAGGGCGTCGCGGTACTTCACGACGAAGCGTGGCGTGACGTCACGCTGGAAGCCGAGCTCGGCCCGCTGCTCGCGCTCGACCTTCTCGAGGAGCCTGCGCGCGGGCTCGTGGGTGGGTTCGCGCTCGAGCACCGCTCTGAGATTCGCGACCGCCTGCGCCGGGTCGTCGCGGCGGTCGTGCAGATGGGCCAGCAGGAGCCGGACCTCCGGGTCGTGCTCCGCGCGCGCGGCCTGCTCGAGCGGCGCGAACGCGTCGTCCGGCCGCCCGGCGTGGACGGCGGCGACCCCGAGCCCTTTCAGGAGCGCGGGATCGTCTGGCGTCTCCGTCAAACCCTGGCGGAACAGCAGCGCGGCCTCGTCCGGTCGCCCCTCGCGGAGCGCCTGCCAGCCCCAGCCCTCGAAGCAGCGGATGACGTCCTGACGCCGCGCCGCGCTCCCCGGGTCGTCCGCCGCGGCGCGACCGAACTGCTCGCACGCCCGGGGAAACTGGCCGGCGGCGTACAGACGGATGGCCTCCTCGGTGAGTGCCTGCGCGTCCCGGGCCCGGCCAGAGGCGAACACGACGGTCCCCTCGCCGCCGACACGCTCGTAGCGGCGGCCTTCACGCCAGCCGAGCATCAGCGCCGCGACACCGAGCAGCATCGCGGCGAGGGCCAGGAGGCGGAGGTTGCGGACGGGTGCCACGCCCGTGCTCAGCGGGCGGGATCGATGAGGAACAGAGATTGACCGAACTCGACCGGGTGCGCGTTCTCGACGAAGACCTTGACGATCCGGCCGGCCACCTTGGACTCGATCTCGTTCATGAGCTTCATCGCCTCGATGATGCAGAGGATCTGTCCTTCCTTCACGAGATCGCCTTCGCTCACGTACGGCTCCGCCGTCGGCGACGAGGCCCGGTAGAAGGTTCCGACCATCGGCGCCTCGATCGTCACTCCCGAGGCGGCCTCGACCTCGGCGGTGACCGCCGCCGAGCGCTCGGCGGACGCGGGCGGGGGCGCCGCGACGGGGCTCCGCTGCAGGCGGACGCGGACCTCGCCGACCGACACGTCGATCTCGGAGAGCCCGAGCTCCGACAGGAGCGTGCCGAGGCGCCGCGCGAGCTCGACGGTCGCGCCGTCACCCTGCGCGGGTGGCCGGCGTCGCCGCGCCATCAGGCGCCCGCCGCCGCGACGCGGCCGAGATACTCGCCGGTCCGCGTGTCCACCTTGACGACGTCGCCCTCGCTCAGGAAGAGCGGCACCTGGACGACGGCGCCGGTCTCGAGGGTCGCGGGCTTCGTTCCGCCTTGCGCCGTGTCGCCGCGCAGCCCGGGATCGGTGTGGGCGATCGCGAGCTCGACGAAGTTGGGCAGCTCGACCGCCACGGGCGTGGCGCCGATGTAGAGGACGTCCACCTCGATGTTCTCCTTCAGGTACTCGCGCGCGTCGCCGATCTCGTCGGCCGACAGCGAGACCTGCTCGTATGTCTCGGTGTCCATGAAGTGGTAGCGGTCGTCCCGGTAGAGGAACTGCATATGCTTTTCTTCGGAGTCGACCAGCTCCACCTTCTCGCCCGAGCGGAAGGTATTATCGATGACCTTGCCGAGCTTCATGTGCTTGAGCTTCGTCCGGACGAACGCGCCGCCCTTGCCCGGCTTCACGTGCTGAAAGTCGACGATCGTGTAGGGGTTGCCGTCGAAGACGATCCGGAGCCCCTTCTTGAACTCGGCCGTTGACACCTGCATCGAATCTAGCCTTTCCGTCGCTGACGGGCGCGGAGCGCGCTCTCCAGTCGCTCGCGCGCCTCTCGATGATCCGGATCCTTCCTCAGGATCCGGGTGAATACCTGTGCGGCCTCCTCGAGGCACCCCTGCTCGAGACAGAGCGAGCCGAAGGCGATCGTCACAAACGTGTCGTCGCTCAGTGCCCGCGCCAGGCCGGCCGCCTCGCCGGATGCCGGCCCGGTCGCGCGCAGCAGCGAGAGCAGCGCGCGCGATTCGCGGTCTCCCGGATCGAGCTCGGCGGCCGATTCCAGATGCTTCACGGCTTCGTCGATGTGGCCGAGCCGCCGCTGGACCTCCGCCGCCAGGCGATGGCACTGGGCGTCCCGGGGCGTCACCTCGAGGATGGCGTCGAGCTCGACGCGAGCCGGGGCGAGCTGCTCGTCGGCGACGAGCGCCTTCGCCAGGATGAGCCGGGCCGTCGTGTAGTGCGGGTACCGCGCGAGCCCGTTGCGACAGAGCGCGACAGCATCGCGCGTCCGGCCGGCCTTGCGGTAGAGATCCGCGAGCTGGGCGAAGGCGAGGGAGGCGGGATCCCGCGCCAGCCGCTCCTCCTGCCGGCGGATGGCACCGACGATCGTCTGATCCTCTACGGGCATCCCAAGCCGGTTATACGGAGCGCTAGTTTGTGTTGTCAACCCCGCCTCGTTCGTCACGACGCGAGCGACGCGATGACCGCGCGAACGTCGGCGGCCGGGACGTCGTAGACCAGACGGAAGGCGCCGATCCGGGGCGCCAGCACGAAGGGCACGCGGCCGTCCTTCGCCTTCTTGTCGCGGGTCATCGCCGCCATCACGGGCTCGACGTCGATCGAGGCGGCCCGGACCGGGAGCCCCAGCGCCTCGAGCAGCCGCTCCTGCCTGACGATCGTCTCGTCGCCGGCGATGCCGAGCCGCCGCGCGAGGCGGGCCTCGGCGACGATGCCCAGCGAGACCGCTTCACCGTGCGCGAAGCGCGCGTACCCGGTGGCGGCCTCGAGCGCGTGGCCGATCGTATGACCGTAGTTGAGCACGTGACGAAGCTCGGCCTCCCGCTCGTCGCGCTCGACGACAGAGGCCTTGAGTCGGCATGACCCGCCGATAGTCCGCTCGAGGACGCCGAGGTCGCGAGCCGCGAGAGGCGCCAGGTCGCGCTCGAGCTCCGTGAAGTACTCGGCGTCCAGCACGATCCCGTGCTTGACGATCTCGGCGAGCCCCGAGCGGAACTCGCGCTCGGGCAGGGTTCGCGCGACGGCAGGGTCGACCACGACGAGCCTCGGCTGGTGGAACGCGCCGATCATGTTCTTGCCCAGCGGATGGTCGATCGCCGTCTTGCCTCCGATGGAAGCATCGACCTGGGCCAGCACCGTCGTCGGGAGCTGCACGAAGTTGACCCCGCGCATGTAGGTCGCGGCGGCGAAGCCGGCCACGTCACCCACGGCGCCGCCGCCCAGCGCCAGCACGGTCGAGCTCCGGTCCAGACCCGCCGCCAGCAGCTCGTCCCAGCAGTGCTGCGCGACCGCCAGGGTCTTCGCCCCCTCGCCTTCCGGGACGTCGATCGCCGTGACCGTGAAGCCCGCCGACTCGAGGCTTGCGGTCACCGTCTTACCGTAGAGGCGCCGGACCGCGCCATCGCTGACCAGGGCGGCGCGGGCTCCCACCGGCAGCTCGCGCAGGCGCTGGCCGACGGTGGCGAGCGCGCCCGAGGCGACGACGATGCGATACGACCGGCTTCCGAGATTGACGTCGACGATCATCTGGGCTTTTCTGGCGACTCGCCCCGGCCGGGCGGACTGCCGCCGTAGTCAGGCTACCAGGTTTTCAGGCTGGCGAGATAGGTGTCGTAGTTGCGTCGGATCGCTCGACCACGGCCTCCACCGCCTCCTTGGCAGGCCGGCCGGGACGCCGTCGATGACGGCAACCGGAACACCCCGCTCATCGCGACTACTTCTTCGGGGTCGCGGGCGGCGCCTGCGCCGGATCGACTCTCAGGACCGAGGGCGTGATGAACACGACCAGCTCGCGTCCCGAGGTCTGAGAGGCGGTGGTCTTGAAGAGCCATCCGAGGACCGGGATGTCGCCGAAAAGCGGGACCTTCCGCGTCTCGTCCAGCTCCAGGCTGTTCGTGACGCCGCCGATGACGAGCCGCTCGCCCTCCTTGATCAGGACCTCGGTCTGAGCTTTGCGCTTGTCGATGACAGGCGGGGAGCCCGCCGTCGTGCCGAGGTTGACGGTCGTGTTGCTCCGCGAGTTGTTCTCGACCATGACCTTCATCTTGATCTTCGTGAGGTCGCCTTCCCGGATGACCGTCGGCGTCACCTCGAGCTTCAGGGCCGCTTCCTTGAACTGGATCTGCGTACCGGCCGAGCTGACCGTCGCGTACGGAATCTCCTGGCCGAGCGTGATCGAGGCGACTCCGTTCTCCACCGTCACGATCTCGGGGCGGGCCAGCGTCCGCGTCTTGCTGAGCAGTCGCAACGCCTCGAGGGCGAGGTTGACGTTGTACCGACTCCCGGTGATGCCAAACGCGATGCCACCGGCACCACCACCGGCGGTCCCGACGCCGCCGAGAGCGCCGATGAAGGGCAGGTTGACGACATTCCCACCGAGCGGCAGCCCCGTCGTCGAGGTGATGGGGAGTAGGGTCCCGGTGGGATTGTTAATCCCGAGGCCGGTGTTCGGGGTGATCACGTTGTCCGTACCGATGCCGCCTGCATTGTTTTGGCCGGAGGTGAACCCGCGCCCGACCAGGATCGAATTCTGGTTGCTCTGAATGACGCCGCCGCCCCCCCACTGGACGCCGATGGCGAAGAGGTCGTCGCGGTCGAGGATCTCCATCCGCGCCTCGATCTTCACCTGCGGGAGCGGAATGTCGAGCTTCTCACGAATCAGCGTCTTGATCCGCTCCAGGTCAGCCTCGTAGTGTCGGATGAAGATCGAGTTCGTGGGTTTGTACGCGCGGATCGTGATGCCCTTCGCCAGTACTTCCGCGGTCGGAGACAGGGGGGGCGGCGGCGGCATCTGGGGCGCGGTCCCGTAGAGCGCGGAGAAGGGCGGCGCGGCGATCGGTGGAAATCCCTCGGCCGGCGCTATCTGGGCCTGGATGCCTCCCGGCGGAATCCCCAGGATCCCCTGCAGGGTCTTTGCGACCTCCTCGGGGTCGGCGTAGGAGAGGCGGATCGTCTCCTCGCGGAGCGGCCCGCGGGCCCGTAGCTCGGCGACCGCCGCCTCGGCGAGGCGCTTCTTGTCGATCGCCTCCTGCTCCTTGAGCTGCGCCTCCGCGACCTTCGTGCGGACGTCGCTTTCCGCCTTCATCCGCGCCTCTTCGACCCGAGCCTGCGCCTCGCGCTCCTTGATCAGCTGCTCGTTGGAGACGATTCGCAGGACATTGTCCTTCTCGATCTTGCGCAGGCCGCGGGTCTCGAGGATGGTGTCGAGGGCGAGATCCCAGGGGACGTTCTTCAGGGTGATCGACATCTTCCCTTTGACGTCGTCGCCGATGACGACGTTCTTGTTGCTCTCGGCGGCCAGGATGCGGAGGAGGTTCACGACGTCCGCGTCCTTGAAGTCGAACGAAATGAGTCGCTGGCCGTTGGTCGCGGCCGGCGCGGCGGGCGGCGGCGTGGCCTGGGCAAGCTGAACCGGTCGCGTGCCGGTTGGGGGCTGCGGGTCGGACGCGACGGGCACGGGCGGAGTCGTGGCGTTCGCCACCGCGGCCGGCGTCGCGGACGCGGCGGTGGGGATGACGATCGCCAGGCCGTCGGGCTCTTCGCGGATCGCGTAGCCGACCGCGCGAGTCAGGTCGAGAACGACGCGGGCGACGCCCTGCCGGTACTGGCCGCCGCGGACCTGCCGGACCGGATCCTTCCCGACGGTCAACGGCGTCTTGCGCCACGCGTAGATCGTGTTCTCGAGGTCGATGACGAGCCGGCTGGGCGAGTCCACCAGGTCGGCCCTGTACTGCGCCTCGCGCGAGGTTTTCACGAACACGGTGACCGAGTCCGAATGGGGCGTCACCGTCACATCGCTGAGCCGCGCGGGCTCGGTCTGGGCCCCGGTCACCGTCGGGACGAGGAGCATCAGCACCAGGCTCACCGCGACCAGCACGATGGGGATCCGTCTTTCAGCGTTCATTTAGTTCGTCGCCAGTCTGAGAACCACGCGGTTGGTCGGTACGCCGGTCTTCGGCGCCACCACGAACACCACACTGTCGGAGCCGATCTCCAGCAGGCGGCCATCCCCGAGCGTGTCGCCGGGTTTGAGGATGTACCCGATACCATCGGGCGCTTCGACCAGCGCGAGCGCCACGCGATTGCTGCGAACGATGCCAGTCAGTCGGGTCGATGCCACCGTTAGTCCTCCGGAGCCCTCGCGGACCTCGAGGGTCTCGAATGGATCGCGACGACCTTGCGGGTCGTACTTCGGCACCGCGACGCTGACTTCGGCGGGCGCGACCGGCGGCGCGGCTGCCCCGGGCGCCTGGGGGGACGCGGCGGCCGGCTTCGGCGGCGCCGCGGACGGCGTGCTCTCGCACGCGCCCAGCGCCAAGGCCAAGCCGATCGACGTGAGCACCCCCCGCGGTACGCGCATGGCTCTAGCCCTCACTTTGGCTTCGGCGCCGGCGGCGCGCCGACGGGACGGTACATGTAGGTTGCGAGCACCAGCTCGGCGCGGACCGGATTGCGCGGCCGGTTCAAGCCGCTCAACTTGATCTCCGTGACGCTCACGACGCGCGCCAGCTTGGCGACCCGCTCGAAGAACTCGCCGAGCTGGTGATAACCGGCCTCGGCGTTCACCGCGATCGGGATCTCGCTGTAGTAGTCCCGAACCGCCGGGGGCCGCGGCTGGAAGAGGGACACCGCGAGTCCCGACGCGGTCGCGGCGTCCGAGAGCGTCCGGTAGAGCGTCGGGATCTCCTTCTCGCCGGGAAGCTTCTCTTTGAGGGCGTTGAGGCGCGCCTCGAGCTCCACCACCTCACGGCGGTACTTCAGCAGGTCGGCGACGATCGCCTTGCTCCGAGTGATCTCGCTCTGCAGCGAGGACAGCTGGGCGCGGAGCTGCGAGACCTGGGCCTCGGCCGGCGCCAGGAGGAGAAAGTATCCGGCGGCGACGATCACGATCGCTCCCAAGACCCCCGCGACGAGCTTCTGCGACCGGGGGGCGTTGACGAGCGGGTCGAAGATCGGTGGGAGCGCCATGTCAGCCCTCGAAGCGGCAGGTGACTTCGAACGTCACCAGCGGGGCTGGCCGGGCCAGATCCCGGCGGGACACCACGAGGTCGACATCCTTGAATTTGCCTGACGCGCGCAGGTTCGACATGAAATCGGCGATCGCGGTCGCGGAGAACGCCGAGCCCGTGACCTTGATCTGTCCGCTGCGTTCTTCGAATCCGGTGACCCAGAGGTCGTTCGGGATGACGCTCGCGAACGCCTCGACGAGCTGGATCTTTTGGCCGGGAGCCTTGGTGATCGCCTCGATGACGTCGACGCGCTTGCGGAGCTCGTTGGCCAGGTCCCTGACCTTGCTCTCCTGGCCGATCTGCGTCTTGAGGAGGGCGAGGTCCTTCTGCGCGCGATCGATGTCGGCCGTGAGGGTCGCCTGGGTGCTCGTCAGCACCCACCAGTAGACGCCGATCCCGAGCAGCAGCGCCAGGTAGATGGCGCTGAACAGCACGCCGAGGTTGAAGGCCGGCAGGCCGAGCTTGAACCCGCTAAACCCGGCGCCGCGGCGGCGAGCCCGCTCGGGTGCGAGGTTGATCCTGATCATTGCGGTTTGTCTCCCGGCCGTCGCAACGCCAGACCGACGGCCACGGCCAGCGCCGGTCCGGCGGCGTGGACGTCGTCCGCGTAGCCCGGATCGACCTCGATGCGCTGGAACGGCTTCGTCAGCTCGACCGGGATTCCCCAGTTGGACGACAGATAGTCGCTGAGCCCGGGTAGCTGGGCGCACCCGCCGGCGAGGACGATCTTTCCGATGCGCTCGGACTCGGCCGTCGACGCGAAGTAGTCGAACGTCCGCTGAACTTCGAGCGACAATTCGCGTGACACCGCTTCGAGGGCCGGGACGACGGTCTCCCAGCGAACGCCGACGTCGCGGCCGAGCTTGGCGGCTTCCGCTTGCTCGAAGGGGATCTTGAGCTGCTGTGCGATCGCCTGCGTGTAGTTGTTCCCGCCGAAAGGAATGTCGCGCGCGAAGATCGTCGAGCCACTACGCACCACGTTGGTCTTCATGATCGAGGCGCCGATGTCGATGAGGGCGACGGTTTCCCCGCGATCGCTCGGATAGTTCAGCTCGAACTGGTTGCCGAGCGCGAAGCTGTCGACGTCGACGATCGTGGGAACGAGGCCGGCTTCCTCGACGACGGCCGCATACTCGAGCACCTTGGATTTCTTGACCGCGACCAGGATCAGATCCAGGACACCGTTGTGCTGCCCGACGCTCTGGTAGTCGAGGAAGACTTCATCGATCGCGAAGGGGACGTGGTGCTCGGCTTCGAGCTGGACGACGTCGCCGACTTCCTTAGCCGGCACTTCCGGAATCTGAACCTTCTTGATGATCAGCTCCCGACCACACACGGCGATCGCGCAGCCCGTGCCTCTGACTCCCGCCCGGGACACGGCGCTCCGGATCGCCTCCACGACGGTCGTCGGGTCCTTGATGGTACCGTCGGTGATGGCATCGGGTGGCAGGGGCGCGACCCCCAGCGCGGTGAGCGTGTGGGCGCCGCCCGACTCCCTGACGTGGACGGCCTTCACACCGCTCGAGCCGATGTCGAGGCCGAAGATTTCCGGAGATTTGCGGAAGAACGCCATATTAAACGCCTTTCTCCCTGTTGGTTTGTAGTATAGGGCGGGGTGTGTCAGGGAGACCAATATTTTCCCACGTACTATATTCGGGGCCTTAGCGGGTCTTGGCCCCCACACCCTGCAACCCCCCGAGGCCGGGCCCTGGCCTGTCCAGCCCCGGGAGGAACGCAAGCCCCGGGAGGGCGTGTAGCCGGAAATTCGTGGCTGCGGTCGTGTCCTGTCGGATTTTGGGCACGGTGGCGAGGGCGTCCACGACTCCCGGAGAGGGCGCGGGGGCTCTCGTCACGGCCACCTACTGGTCGGTCCAGCTCTGGGTCGTCACGAGCCGGCGCTTGAGCGCACTCTGCACGAGGTCAAGCGCTTCTCTGCTATATAGAATGCTGGTTTTCCCCCGGACGTCGCCCTCCAAGCTCGGGACGGCGCCGGTGTGCAATTCGTTCACGATGATGGCGCCGTGCACGATGTGGGTCCCGTCCCCCCGGTACCGGATGGCAACGTTCTTGCCGGTGACGATGATCGGCCCGTTCCATCTGAAGTTCCCGCTGATCTCTACGGCGCCGTTCTCGATGATGAGCATGCCCGTACCGTTGCTGTTGCCCGAGAGGCTGAGCGACGTGTAGCGGGTGTCGGGGTCGGGCAGGACGCCACGGATGTAGACGGTCTTCGGGCGGGAGGCCGTGCCCCAGCAGGTGGAGCTATCGACATTGGTCGCGCACGTGGACCCGACGTTGCTGATCGAGGAAGGGCTGCCGGGACTGGTGTTGATGGTGACGTCGGCCGTCGACCTCGCGGCCGCGACGAAATCGGTGACCGCCTGCGACGTCAGAGCACCGTCCGACCGGATGGTGTTCGCCCCTTGCGTCGTCGCGCTCGCGTTGGTCTCATCCTTTCCCCGGACCTCGCTCTGCCCGCTGCTCGCCAGAGCGTTCTCGAGTCGAGCCGCGAGGGCCGGGAGATCGCCGTTGACCACGATGCCGTAGACGGCCGGGGCGGCGCCCGTCGGCGAGCCCGGACCATCCGCCATTCGCGTGTCGCGCCCGTCGACCACGAAGCTCGAGCTGCTGAAGCTCACGTCGGCCTGGAGGCCAGGGAAGGCGAGCGCGCCATTGATCGGAAGGGCGCCGGTTTTCGAGACGACGACGGTGATCGTCCGCGTCGTGGTTCCGATCGCGCCGGTGGAGTTGACGATCACCCGGCAGTTGCCGTCGTGCGTGGCCGTTCCGTGATTGGCCGGATCGCAGCTGCCGGTGGTCGTGTCGAGGCCGACGCCTGTCAGCCTGTCGTCGCCCGGCTCGCAGTCGTTGCGGATCCTGACCGTGAACGTTCCGTGCGCGCTCCCCAACCCGGGAAGGCTCGAGTTCGGCGAGCCCAGGACCGCACCCTCAGCGCACGTCGCCCCCGCCAGGTAGTCGTTCCAGGCGCCGACGTTGGAGGCGAGCATGTCGTACGCGTATTCGATGCCCGCCTCGGCCACGTACCGTGCGCGAACCGTGTGGCTATGGTTGCGCGAGATCTGAGGCTCGAAGGCGCTCGCCGAGAGGAACGCGAGGACCAGCCCGGTGAGGATCAGGAGGACCATCAAGGCGAGCACGAGCGCCACGCCGTGTTCGTTGTCGACGAGCCGACCGACTCTCCTCATCGCGGGCGCCTCAGCCTCGTGACACGAACGCCGCTCAGCTGCGCGTCACGAGCATTGTGATCACGTCCAGCCGCCGTTCCTGATCCAGTTGGCCCCGTCCCGTGACCGGCCGGTAGAAGACCGTCACCTGCACCAGCTTGCAGTTCGCGGTGCACGTCCCACCGGGGCTGTCGGTGATCGTCGTCAGGCGCCGGTAGAGCGCCGCGTCGGCGATGGAGCCGTAGCCCTCCGTGGTCGTGCCGGCACTCAGGGTCGCGCTCGTCCAGTTCGTCAGCGCCAGGGCCTTGAGGCGCTCGAGCCGCTGCTCCGCCAGGAAGGCGGCCGTCGTCTCACCCTTGCCCGTCTCGACACCGCTCGTCGCATACTGGAACCCGGTTGCGATCCCGACGAGCCCGACAGAAAGAACCAGCACAGCCACCAGGACCTCGCCCAGCGTGAAGCCCCGTTCGTTACGCATCGGGCGTCTCACCGGACACTGACGCGGCCGGTGGCGGCGACCACGACGGTCCGCGTCCCGTTGTTCACCGGGTTCGTCAGGGTGTACGTGCCGGCCGGGCTGGCGGCTCCGAGGCTCGTGAAGACGACGTTCCCCGTCGTGCTGAGGTGGAGCGCGCTCGGATCCGAGATCCTGATCGCGCCCGATCCGTCGGTTCCGGGTCCGGTCCAGATCGTCCCGCCGCACCCTCCGGTCCTGAGCCGGATGCTCGTCACCGTGGCGACTTCCACGCACACCGTCGTGTTCTGGGAAATCGCGATCTGTCGTCCGAGGTTGATGGAGGTCGCGAGCTCGCGGGCCGCCGCCTGGAGGGCCGACGTCCGCGCGTAGCCGGAGAGCGTCGGCGCGACGAGCGCGGCCAGGATGCCGGCGATCGCGAGGATCACCATGAGCTCTACCAGAGCGAACCCGCGAGCGTTCATCCGCCGAATCCGCTCGCATACCAGTTGACCACTCGCTCACCCCAGAACAAAGCCATGGCCCCACCTGTGGCAAGGAACGGGCCAAAGGGTATAGGGTCCTTCCTCCCCCGCAGGCCCGAGACCAGAAGCGCGATCCCGAGAACGCCGCCCGCCACGACGGCGACGAATAGCGCGAAGAGCAACGCCTTCCACCCGAGAAAGGCGCCGAGCATCGCGCCGAGCTTCAGGTCACCGCCACCCATGCCCCCCCGGCTCGCCAGGATGATCGCCAGGAACAGGCCGCCCGCGAGGAGGATTCCGATGACGGGCTCGAACCAGGAAAGACGCCCGATCGCGACGTTGAGCAGCAGCCCGGCCAGGATCCCGGGCAGCGTGATCGCGTCCGGAATGAGCTGATGCTGCAGGTCGATCGCGGTGATCACGATGAGCATGGGGAGCAGCACGCCCGCGACCACGAACTCGGCGGTCGGGCCGAGGGCGACGTACGCCAGGACCAGCGCCGCCGCCGTGACGGCCTCGACGATCGGGTAGCGCCAGGAGATTGCCATCCCGCACGCCCGACAGCGGCCGCGGAGCACGAAGAACGACAGCACAGGGATGTTGTCGTACCACGCCAGGGGTGCACTGCAGCCTGGGCAGGCGGAGCCGGGACGCACAAGGCTGCGCCCGGCCGGGACGCGGGCGATCACGACGTTGAGAAAGCTCCCGATGGCGAGTCCGAAGAGAGCGACCGTCGCGAGCATTCCGGTCGGCCACGCGTCGGCGACGGCCCGCAGCGTCGCCACGATCACCAGGTCTGGAGGAATGCGGGTCCGATGCGACCTGCGAGCTTGGCGTCGAGCTGTCCGAGGATCCCCCATGCCGTGCGCGCGGAGCCCGTCTCGTTTGACTCGAAGAAGACGCGGGCGAGCCCGAACCAGGCCTGCGGCGTGTCGTACTTCAGCGTGATAGCCTGGCGGAACATGCGCCGCGCCTCGGACGGTTGCCCGAGGTCGGCGTACGCGTAACCCAGATTGACGTGGGAGAGGACGTGACGAGGCTTGATCTTCATCGCGCGCCGCAGAACCTCGAGCGCCTCGGGCACACGCTTGTTGTTCAGCAACGCGGCGCCGAGGTTGTTGAGCCCATCGACGTCGTTCGGGTACCGCCTGGAGAAGAGGCTGAAATGTTCGATGGCGCGGGGGAAGTCGCCGATCAGCGCGTACGTGTATCCGATGTGGTGATGGGCCTTCAGGTAGTCGGGTCGGAGGGCCAGCACGCGCTCGAAATCCGCCCTGGCCAGCGCGAGGTGTCCCTGATTCGAGAGAAGGACGCCGAGGTTACCACGACAGATCGCGCAGTTCGGGTCGGCCTCGAGCGCATACCGCCACAGGTTCTCGGTGTCTCGCCAGATCTGGACCTGCTGAGCGCTCAGGTAGGCCAGACCGCAGAACCACACGATCCCTAGCCCGGCCAGCGCGCCGGCGAGAGACGAGCGAAGCTTGCCTGCCGCCGCCGCCCGGACTGCGGCGCCTGCGGCCGCGCCGACGACGAGCGCGAAGCCGAGTCCGGGTAGATAGCTGTATCGGTCGTTGGTCAGCTGGTGCCCGGAGTGGACGATCCCGATCACCGGGCCGAGGGCGATCGCGTAGTATGCCCAAACGGCGAGCCCGGCGGGCCACCGCCGCCTCAGCACGATCACGGTCGCGGTGATCGCCGTCACGGCAAGTGCGGGGAGCAAGAACTGCCCGTCGATCAGGCTCACGCGCGCCGGAAGCTCGTAGAGCGGAGACAGCCCCCGTGGCACCACGGTCTTCGCCAGGTAGAACCACAAACTGTAGAACACCATCGCGGGCCGTGCGGACAATGGATACCGCTCGAGCGGCGTGATGAACATGTTTGCGTTCTGCGCGTAGTACGTGACGGCACCGCCCGCGGCCCCGAGGACGAAGAAGGGGATTTTTTCGAGCCACACCGCGCGTGCCGGTGCTCGTGTCCATTCCCGCCAGCGCCCTCCCAGGCGGCGAAGCGGGTAAACGTCGAGCACGACCAGCGCCAGCGGCAGCACCATGACACTCGCCTTCGAAACGAGGCCGAGGGCGAACATACCGACCGACGCTGCGAGCAGCCAGCCACGCCGCTTCTCGTGTGCGTGGAGGGCCTTGAGGTACATCAGTAGGGTGAGCAGGAAGAACAGCCCGGAGAGGACGTCTCGCCGTTCGGTCGCCCAGCCGACGGACTCGGCGCGGAGCGGATGGATGGCGAAGAAGAGCGTGGCCACGATCGCCGACAGGCGAAGCGCGCTCTCCCCGAACCCGGTCGCGTGTCGAAGCAGGCGTAGCGCGACGAAATAGAAGACCGGGGCGTTCGCGGCGAAAATCACGAGGCTCGTCAGGTGATAGCCGGCCGGATTCATGTCCCAGAGGACGTAGTCGAGGCCGAACGTGAGCCAGGTGAGGGGGATCCAGTGGCCCATCAGGATCGAGGTGAACATCCACCGGATCTGCGGCCACGTGAGCCCCCGATACTCCGGGTTCTCGTACAGGTTGAGCTGATCGTCCCACTCGACGAATCCGTTCCACAGCGCCGGCAGGAAGACCAGGAATGAGACGAGGGCGAGTGCCAGCGGGATGAGCCGTGGGCTCAGCAGGCGAGCGCTCAGCCCGTCTCGGAACGCGCTCAGCGGAGGTTCGATCGGTCGCGCGGACGCGCCGACGGCGACCTCGACCTCTTCGATCCCGGGCATGACGCTCCTCTCAGTGGTCGACACGAGACTAGCTTGCTAGACGAACGAGCGCACGGGAAGGGCTTGTCCCCTTCCCGTGCGCGATGCGACGTTGACCCGCTACGGGAGCGAGACGGTCGTGAAGTCGCCCGTCGAGGAGATGTTGAAGGTACCGGACGCGGTGCTTCCCGCGTACGCGTACGCGGCCCAGTTGGCCGGAGGTGGGACTGTGCCCGCCATGAACGGACCGGCCGTCTGACCCTGAGCG
>DASPZZ010000178.1:0-7257 GCA_035635995.1 Binatia bacterium
TGTTCGTTGTGCTCGCCGGGTAGGGGAGCCAGCCAGCGGACGCGGCCCGGGGTTTCCGAGAGCTTCAGGGGCGTGCCGGTCGTCTTCAGGGGGCCGTAGGTCGGATGGTCGAGCTCCACGAACATCTCGCGGGCTTGCACCTGCGGATCCGCGACCATCTCGGCGACATTGTTTACGGGCGCGGCCGGGACGCCGGCCGTGGCCAAGGTGCGGACGACCTCCGCCTTGGGACGCGCGCTCGTCCAGCCCTGGATGATGGCGGCGATCTGGTCGCGCCGGTCACGCCGGGCCGCCGCCGTGGAGAATCCGGGATCGCGCGAGAGGTCGCTCCGGCCGATGATCTCGCAGAACCGGCGCCAGACCGCGTCGCTCGCCCCGGCGGCGATCGCCACGTGGCCGTCCGTCGTCGGATAGACGCCCGAGCTCGACCCACCGAACGAGACGTTGCCCGCGCGCGTGAGGAGCTCACCGCCCACGGTGTAACGCTCGCCGAGGTTGTCGAGGGCGACCAGCAGGCTGTCCAGCAGCGCCAGGTCGATGCGCTGCCCCTTGCCGGTGCGCTGGCGGTAGTGCAGGGCGGACACGATACTGAAGGCGCAGAGCATGCCGGCGTAGTAGTCCGAGATGGACTGGCCCGATCGGGTGGGCGGCTGCTCGGGAAAGCCCGTGATGCTCATGTATCCGCTGATCGCCTGCGCCAGGATGTCGTAGCCTCGCTGGGCGGCGTACGGCCCGTGCTGGCCGAACGCGGTGATCGAGGCGTAGATGATCTCGGGTTTCACCCGTCTCAGGTCCTCGTAGCCGAGCCCCAGCCGCTCCAGCGTGCCGACGCTGAAGTTCTCGGTCACCACGTCCGCGTGGCGCACCAGCTCCTTGAAGAGCTCGACGCCAGCGGGCGTCTTCAGCTCGAGGGTGACGGCGAGCTTGTTCCGTTCCCGATACTGCGCTGCGGGCACACGCTCCTCGACGCCGCCGCGCCTGCGCTTCACGCCCAGCGACACGCGCTCGCGCCCTCGCTCCCGTGACTCGACCTTGATCACCCGGGCGCCCAGGTCCGCCAGCAGCATGGTGCAGAAGGGCATGGCGATGACCTGCCCGAGGTCCAGCACGGTGACGTCGCTCAGCGCCTGTTCCATGTACCCTCGATGGCGGCGAAGCCCGCACCGCCGTGGGCGATAGTGCGCCGGGCCGGCCTGTTCGGTCAACCCACCGCCGGCGTCGGGAGCGCCCCGCTCGCGGCAGGATGACGGCTTCGGCCGGGCCTGGTGATAGCATTGAATCCTGCACTGCGCGCCATTTCCGAGGAGCCGACATGGACCTGACGCCGAAGCGCTACGCGGACACAGTGGTGCTCTTCCCGGTGGGTCGCATCGACCACGCGACCTCGGAGGGCTTCAAGATCGCTCTGGCCCCCCACATGGCTCGCTGCGCGGAGGGGCTGGACCGGATCATCCTCGACTTCGCCGGCGTCGAGTACATCAGTAGCGTCGGGCTCCGCGTGCTCATGCTGGCCTCCAAGCAGGCGAAGACCCAGCGAGGCTCGCTGGGGGTCGCGGCCCTGCAGCCCGCCGTCAGGGAGATCTTCGACATCAGTCGCTTCACGATGGTGCTTGACGTCTTCCCGTCGGTCCGCGAGGGGCTCGCCAGCTTCTCGCGGCGGGCGCTGGCGGCGTTCGATGCCGCCTGACGGGCGCTTGACGGTCAGGTTTTGGGGCACCCGCGGCTCGATCCCGGTGGCCATGACCTCGGCCGAGGTCCGGCGCAAGCTGATCGCGGCCCTGCTGCACGCCTCCGGACGTAGACTGGACACGCCGGAGAAGGCGGCGGCGTTTCTCGAGCGCGACCTCGACTTCGCGGTCTCCCACACCTTCGGCGGCAACTCCTCCTGCGTCGAGATCGCCACGGGGCACCGGGACTACGTGCTCTGCGACCTGGGCTCGGGCGCCAGAGTCTTCGGCAACGACGCGCTCGCGACCCGCGGGCCCTCGGGCCAGACGTTCCACGCCTTCATGTCCCATCTGCACTGGGATCACATCATGGGCTTTCCCTTCTTCATGCCGGCCTACACGGCCGGTAACCGCATCCGGATCTACGGCTGCCACGCCGATCTGGAAGAAGCCTTCCGCGGCCAGCACGCGGCGCCGTCCTTCCCGGTGGATTTCTCGCGGCTCCCGGCCACGATCGAGTTCGTGCGGCTCGAGCCCGAGCGCGACTACGAGATCGCGGGCTTGCGCGTCCGCCCCAAGGCCCAGCATCACAGCGGCGACTCGTACGGCTACCGATTTCAGGCGAACGACAAGGTCGTCGTCTACTCGACGGACGCCGAGCACAAGCAGGACGATCTGGCGGAGATCAAGGCCTTCGCGGAGTTCTTCCGCGATGCCGACCTGGTGATCTTCGACTCCCAGTACTCGCTGGCCGAGGCCACGTCGATCAAGGAAGACTGGGGGCACTCGAGCAACGTCGTCGGGCTGGAGCTCTGCCAGATGGCGCACGCCAAGCGCCTGTGCCTTTACCACCACGAGCCCGTCTCCGACGACGAGCGAATCGCCGCGCTCCTCGCCGAGACGCGCCGGCTCGAGGAGATCACCCGCGGCGACCGCCGGGTGGAGATCCTGGCCGCCTACGACGGCATGGAGATCGCGCTCTGAGTCTTCCGGCCTGAGCGCGATGCACTGGTCGGAACGGCGCTGGGTCCGTGTCCTCTGCGGCGGTCGTGGTCAACCCCTTGGCGCGTTGCTGCTGGCGCTGTTCCTGGCACTGGGGCTCGGTCCCGACCTGCTCGGTCTCGGCCTCGTCCGGCTCGCGGCCTTCGACGTCTATCAGCGCTGGGCGCCGAGGACCCGTCACTCGGCACCGGCCATCATCGTGGCGATCGACGACGAGAGCCTCCGCCTGCACGGACAGTGGCCGTGGCCGCGGACCTGGCTCGCGCAGCTGGTGGCCCGCGTCGCGGAGGCGCACCCCGCCGCCATCGGCATCGATATCCTGATGCCCGAGCCGGATCGGCTCTCACCGGGCCGCCTGCCGGAGTTCGTGCCCGGGATGGGCCAGGACCTGGTCCAGCGCCTCACCAGCCTGCCGAGCAACGACGCGGTCCTGGCCCGGACACTCCAGGCGGCTCCGATCGTGCTGGGTGTCGCCGGACTCGAAGGGGAGGCGCCGGGGACACGGCGCGCCGTCCAGCGGGTCGCGCTGCGCACCATCGGCGGGGATCCGAGGCCGCTCGTCCGCCGCTTCGATGCGACGCTGCACAGCGCCGAGGAGATCGACCGCGCGGCCAAGGGCCACGGGCTCTTGAGCGTGGACACCGAGCGCGGCGTAGTCCGGCGCATGCCCCTCGTGGTCGCGGTGGCCGACGCGCTGGTGCCCGCATTCGGTATCGAGATACTCCGCGTGGCGACCGGCGAACCTGTGCTGACCGTGCGCGTCGGCCCTTCGGGTGTCGAGGCGGTGGGAATCCGCGATCTCCTCGTCCCCACCGAGCCCGACGGGAGCGTGCGGGTGCATTTTGCCCGGCACGATCCGTCGCGCTTCGTCTCGGCTGCCGACGTCCTCGCCGGGAAGTTCGACCGCCAGCTGTTCGAGCGCAAGCTCGTCCTCATCGGCGTCACCGCGCTGGGCCTGTCGGACTACCAGGCGACTCCCGTGGCGGACCGGATGTCCGGCGTCGAGATCCACGCCCAGCTGCTCGAAGGCATCTTCGACGGCGATCTGCTCTCGCGCCCGCGTGCCGTCGCGTGGGCCGAGGCCGGTGTGCTGCTCGCCGGCGGCCTGCTGCTGATCCTGGTCGTGCCCCGGTTGCCGCCACCGGCATCGGTGGCGATCTACGTGCTGATGGTCGGCGCCGTGGCGGGCGTGGGCGTCCTGCTCTACCTCAAGGGCGGGATCCTGTTCGACGCCGCATCGCCGTCGCTCGCGCTCGGCGCGCTGTTCACGTCGATGCTGGTCGTGACCCTGGCCGAGACCGAGAGCCAGCGCCAGTTCCTGCGCCGCCAGGTCGAGCGGCAGCGCGAGCAGGCGGCGCGGCTGGCCGGAGAGCTGGAGGCGGCGCGCCGCATCCAGATGGGCAGCCTTCCGCATCCCGGGACGGTGTTCCCCGGCGACCCGCGACTCGACCTCTACGCGTTTCTCGAGCCCGCGCGCGAGGTGGGCGGCGATCTCTACGACTTCTTCGCCCTCGATCGCGATCGGCTGTTCTTCCTGATCGGCGATGTGTCGGGGAAGGGGCTGCCGGGCAGCCTCTTCATGGCGGTCAGCAAGGCGCTCTACAAGAGCGCGGCGTTGCGTCGAACCGGCCAGGTCGAGGCCATCATGCGCGAGGCCGACGTCGAAATTTCCCGCGACAACGCCGAGGGGCTCTTCGTCACCGTGCTGGCGGGCATTCTCGACGCGCGGACCGGGCTCCTCGAGTACTGCAACGCAGGGCACGAGCCACCCTGTCTCCTGCCGACTGGCGAGCGGCCGCTGCTCCGCCTCACCGAGGGCGGCGGCCCGCCGCTCTGCGCGGTGGACCGCTTCCCGTATTCGGCGAGCTCGCGACGTCTGGAGCCGGGCGACACGATCTGCCTCGTCACCGATGGAGTGCTGGAGGCTGTGAGCCCGAGGGCCGAGCTCTACGGACGAAGTCGGTTCGACGCGCTGCTCGGAAAAGTCGCCCGTGCCGCGAGCGCCTCGGAAGTGGGGGAAGCCATTCGTCTCGAGGTCAGCCGGTTCAGCGACGGCGTGGAGCCCGCCGACGACATGGCCATTCTCGTGCTGCGCTGGAAGGGACCGACTACCGGACGCTGATCTCGACTCGCCGGTTTCGTGGCTCGGGCACCTCGTCGGCGGTCGCCACCTCGGGCTCGCGCTCTCCGCGCCCGGCCACCGAGATCCGGACCTTGGGGATTCCGAGCTTCAAGAGCTCGTCGCGGACGCGCTCGGCGCGCTTGAGCGACAGCGCGTCGTTGTACGGCACGGCGCCGACGCGGTCGGTGTGTCCGATGATGACGATCTCGGGCGCCGGCCGACGGGCGATCTCGGCGAAGATCCGGTCGACGAGCTGCTTGGACTCCGGTGTGAACTCGTCGGTGTCGGCGAGAAAGTACAGGAAAAAGGACACCGGGCGGCTCGGCTGCGCCGCCAGCGCCGGACCGAACGTTTGCCGAACCTCCGCCTCCGTGGACGTGCGGCCCGCCACGCTGCCGGCGCCCTTCACGCGCGCCGCCGCGTAGGGCTGATTGAGCACGCGCTGCTGGCCGTCGCTGGTCACGACCAACGCGCCGGTCTTTCCGTCCTTGCCGGGAAGGAGCACGTAGAGGTCGTCCCGGCCGGCGCAGCCGGCCAGGACGAGCAGCGCGAGCGGCGTCAGCCGGACGAGGGTTCGCCTCGTGGCCGACAGGGCGTCAGTCTTTCGCCGCACCGGTGCGAACAAGGAATTCGGTCCCGCGCACGCCGAGAATCGCCGCCGGAGTCTTGACCTTCACCGCCTCGGGCGATTGCTTGGCCAGCTTTCCGGAAACGACGGCCAGCGTGCCCTGCTTCAGCGAGCTCTCGAAGGCTCCCTGGTGAGTCGTCGAATCGAAGACGAACCGGTCGATCGCGAGCACGCTGTCCGGACCGACCGAGACCAGGCTGTTGTCGCGAAAGGTGATCCCGACCGAGCCATCCGCACCCGTGATCACCACGTCGCCCTGATGGACGACCCGGCCCACCTGGGCGGAGAGCCGCTTCCCGGAGCGCTCGATCTGCGCCGCACCCTTGGACACCTTGATCTGCCCGGCGTCTTCGGCGGCGACCGCGACGCCGGCGGCCAGAACGATCGGCACGACCAAAGACATCAATTTGGATCTCATCGTTTCCTCCTTAGCGCACAATCATCGGGCTGATTCCGGAATGCACGTCCGCCCGATGCTCATCCCGATGTATATATAGTAGCCGAGTCGGTCTCAACATCCTGCGAGATCGGAGGCCGAGCACGAGCCGCGACGCGAATACCGGAAACCACAACAGAACCTTCCCAGCCCGCCGCGACACGCTACCCGCAGTGGCGCAGTTCATCGCGGACATCTGCGCCGCGGACGGGGTCCCGCGCAAGGCCTGCCTCCGGCTGACGCTGCTCGTGGAGGAGCTCTTTACCAACACCGTCGTCCACGGGCACGGCGACGACACCGAGGCGCCCGTCTCGCTCAGCTTTGCCATTCGCCCCGACGAGGTCGAGCTCACGTACGAGGACACCGCGCCTCCGCACGACCCCTTCGCCAGGGTGCGTGTTCCCGACGACACCGCCGGCGTGGAGGAGCGCCCGGTCGGGGGGCTGGGGGTTCTGCTGGTGGCCGCCATGGCCGAGCGCGTCGAGTACGCGCACGTCGGAGGCCGCAACCGTATCTCGCTCGTGATGCCGACGGGAAGGTGACGGAGCCGACGTCGACACCTCTGAGGAGCCTGCCATGACCGAGCTCGTAACGTACGCCGTCGACGGCCGCATCGGGATCGTCTCGCTCAATCGGCCCGACAAGCTCAACGCCATCAGCGCCGACCTGCGGCGCGCGCTCGTCGCGCGCTTCCACGAGGCCGACCGCGACCCGGCCACCAGCGTGGTGGTGCTCCGCGCCGAGGGGCGGAGCTTTTGCGCCGGCTACGACATCGCGCCCAATCCGGCGCGGGCCGCCCGGCGGGGGAACGCGCTGGCCTGGCACGAGTCGCTCACCGATGACGTCGCGCTGGAGACGACGCCCTGGGAGATGAAAAAACCGGTGATCGCCTCCGTTCAGGGGCACTGCCTGGGCGGCGGCTGCGAGCTGGTGATGATGTGCGATCTCACGATCGCCGCCGACGATGCGCTCTTCGGTGAGCCGGAGATCCGGTTCTCGAACGTCGGCCCGGCGCTCGTCATGCCCTTCGTCATCGGTCTCAAGCGCGCCCGCGAGCTTCTGTACCTCGGCGACCCCATCGACGCCCCGACGGCGCTGCAGTACGGGATGGTGAACCGCGTGGTGCCCCGGACCGAGCTCGCGGCCGCGACGCTGAAGTTCGCCCGCCGGATGGCGCTCATTTCCCCGGAGGCGCTCGCGGGCACCAAGCTCGCGATCAACCGCGGCGCCGAGGCGGCCGGCTTCCGCAACGCCATCCGGGCGGGGCTCGACATCCTGGCGCCGCTCTACGCCGCCCGGACCGAGGTCGGCATGAAGTTCGACGAGATCCGAGAAAAGGAGGGGCTCGGCGCCGCCCTGCGCTGGCGGGCCGCACAATTCGCGGACTAGGCCTGAAGAGCGG
>DASPZZ010000179.1:0-3952 GCA_035635995.1 Binatia bacterium
TACGCGCCGATGCCGCGCATGACCAACACGTTCATGCTCGCCGGGCAGGACGATCCGCAGGAGATCCTGAAATCGGTGAAGCACGGCCTCTACGCCGTGACCTTCGGCGGTGGTCAGGTGGACATCACGAACGGTAAGTTCGTGTTCTCGGCGAGCGAGGCGTACCTGGTCGAGGACGGGCGGATCACGGCGCCGGTCAAGGGCGCGACCCTGATCGGCAACGGCCCGGAGGCGCTCACGCGCGTGTCGCGGGTCGGGAGCGACCTGAAGCTCGACGAAGGTGTCGGCACCTGCGGCAAGGACGGGCAGTCGGTGCCGGTGGGCGTCGGGCTCCCCACGATCCGCATCGACGGCATCACCGTGGGAGGGACTGCGGTATGAACACAGACCTCCTCGTCTCGGTGCTCAAGCGCGCCGCGCAGCGCGGCGCCACGGCCGCCGACGGCTTCCTCGTCGAGGAGAGCCACTTCAGCGCCTCGGTGCGCATGCGCGAGATCGAGAACATCAACCACTCGCGCGAGCAGCGTCTCTCGCTGCGCGTCTTCGCCGGGCGCGCCTCGGCCGCCGCGTCGACGTCGGACCTGTCGCGGGAGTCGCTCGAGCGAGTGGTCGACGAGGCGACGGCGCTGGCGAAGATCACCGCGGAGGATCCTCACGCCGGGCTGCCGGAGCCGTCGACCCTGATCGCGCGGGTGCCCGATCTGGACCTCGAGGACGCCGGCGGCGACCTCTCGCCCGAGGAGAAGATCGAGATCGCACGCCGTGCCGAGGCGGCGGCGCTCGAAAGCGATCCGCGTGTGACCAACTCGGAGGGCGCCGAGTATTCCGACCGCCGAGCCCGCTACGCCTACGCGACGTCTCACGGCTTCGCCCACGACTACGGGACGACGGGCTTCAGCATCAGCGTGTCGCCGATCGCGTCGCTGAACGGCGAGATGCAGCGCGACTACTGGTACTCGAGCGCCCGCAAGCGCGCCCGGCTCGAGGACCCGGAGGCGGTCGGGCGGAAGGCGGCGGCCCGAGCGGTCCGACGGCTGGGCGCCCGGAAGATGAAGTCGGTCGAGGTGCCGGTGGTGTTCGACCCGGAGACCGCGGCGAGCCTGGTGCGGTCGATCGCCGGTGCGGCGAGCGGGCCGAGCCTCTATCGCCGCGCCTCGTTCTTGCTCGATCGGCTCGGGACGAAGATCGCCGCGCCGACCGTCACGATCGTGGACGACGCGCTGATCCCGTCGGCGCTCGGCTCGCGCCCGTTCGACGGCGAGGGGCTGGCGACCGGACGGACCGTGCTCGTGCGGGACGGCGTGCTCGAGTCGTACCTGCTCGACACGTACAGCGCCCGCAAGCTCGGCCTCTCGTCGACGCACCACGCCGGCCGCGACGGCAGCGGCGTCTCGGTCACCACGACCAACATGATGCTGCTCCCGGGGAAGACGACGCCGGAAGAGCTGATCCGCTCCGTCAAGAACGGGTTCTACGTGACCGAGCTGATCGGCTTCGGCGTGAACGGAGTGACCGGTGATTACTCGCGGGGCGCCGTCGGCCAATGGATCGAGAACGGCGAGCTCGCGTATCCGGTAGAGGAGGTGACGGTGGCCGGCAACCTGCTGGAGATGCTGTCGGCGATCGACGGCGTCGGAGACGACCTGGTCCTGCGTGATCGCACGGTGGCGCCCACGCTCAGGATCGGCCGCATGGTGGTGGCGGGGACCTGACAGACGACACTATGGTCATCGACAGCCACTGCCACCTGCACGATCCGGCGTTCGCCGACCTCAAGGAGACGCTCCGGCTGTCGATGGCGCACGACGTGTGGGGCGCGGTCGCCGTCGGATGCGACCCCGAGACGAACGCGCAGACGCTCGAGGCGGCGGCCGCCGCGCCCAAGGCGGTCTGGCCGTGCCTGGGATTCCACCCTGACCGGACCGAGCTCACCGACGAGGATCTCGAGCGTGTCGAGGCCCAGATCGTGGCGCATCACTCGCGGATCGTGGGCATCGGCGAGATCGGCCTGCCCTGGTATTCGCTGGACGGCGCGCCCGACCCGACTGCCCTCAAGGCGCGGGGCCGGGCGCGGCTCGATCGGCTGCTCGATCTCGCCATCCGCTGGAATCTTCCGGTCGCGCTGCACGCGCCGCACGGCGCCGCGGCCGACGCGCTCGAGGCGCTGAAGCAGCACGGCGTCGAACGCGCGGTGTTCCACTGGCACAAGGCGCCGGCGGCGGTCACGCGCGCGATCATCGACGCGGGCTATCTGGTCTCGGTCACTCCGGACGTCGTCTCCCGCGATCGCGACCGCGACCTGGTGGCGGGAGTCCCCCTCGATGCGCTGCTCGTGGAGAGCGACGGGCCGTGGGAGTACGGGGGCGAGTTCGAAGGCGTCGACTCCGGTCCCTGGCTCGCCAGCCGTGTCGCCGAGGAAGTCGCGAAGCTCAAGCACCTGCCGATCGAGGACGTGATGTTCCAGCTCTCGACCAACGCCTGTCGTCTCTTCGACCTCATGTGGGCCTGACGCTGGCGCGTCACCCGCGCAGGAAGACCGCGAAGATCACGAGGGCGAGCAGCAGCCGGTAAACGACGAACGGGCGCAGCGAGCGGGTCTTGAGGTAGCTCACCAGGAACCACACCGCCAACCATCCGCTGACGAACGCCGTGACGAGGGCGGCCGCCAGCGGCCCCGCCTCCCCGGGCGGAAGACCCTCCCTCAACAGGTGGAGCGCCTTCAAGGCGCCGGCTCCGGCCGTGATCGGGATACCCAGCAGGAACGCGAAGCGCGCCGCCGTCGGGCGGTCGATCCCGCCCAGGAGGCCGGCGGTGATCGTGATGCCCGAGCGCGAAGTGCCCGGAATCAGCGCCAGAGCCTGAGCGCAGCCGACCGCGAGGGCCTGGCCGAACGAGACGCGCTCGAGCGGCTCGCCCGGGCCCGGCGGCGCCGGCGCGGCCCGGCGATCGGCGATCCACATGACGATTGCCCATCCCGCCGTCGCCGCGGCGATGACGAGGGGCGAGCGGAGCTGATGCTCGACGAGCTTCTCGAAGAGGACACCGGCAAGGCCGGCAGGAATCGTGGCCAGGACGAGCAGCACCGCGAGCCGGCGCGAGAGCGCGCCCGAGGCCATGCCGAGGAGCTCGCGCCGAAAGTAGGCCAGGAGCGCCGCGAGTGTGCCGAGGTGCATGACCGCGTCGAAGGCGAGCCCCTGGTCGGGCCAGCCGAAGACGTGTGGCACCAGGATCAGGTGACCAGACGACGAAACCGGGAGGAACTCGGTGAGCCCCTGGACGAGGCCGAGAACCACCCCCTGGGTGTACGTCACCCGACGATATCTTCCCCGCCGTCGACGCCGATCACGTTGCCCGTGATCCAGTACGTATCCGGGTGGGAGAGCACGACGATGGCCCGCGCGACGTCGTCGGGCGTCGTCATGCGTCCGCTCGGATTGCGGCGCCGCGCCTCGGCGATGATCGTCTCGTGTCGCGGGATCTTCTGCAGGGCGGGCGTGTCGGTGACTCCGGCCCGGATGGCGTTCGCCGTGATGCCCTGTGGGGCAAGCTCGGAGGCGAGCTGACGGATGTGCGACTCGAGCGCGGCCTTGGCCGCGGACACCGGGCCGTAGAAGGGCAGGACCCGCGTTCCACCGGAGGACGTCATCGCGTAGATGCGTCCGCCGCGCGTCATGAGCCCGCGGCCGACCACCTCCTGGGTCCAGTAGACGAGCGAGTGGGCCATGACGTCGAGCGTCATGTCCATCTGCGCCGACGTGACGGCTTCCTTCATCGGATCGGTGACGTAGAGCTTCAGCGTGCCGAACGCGAGCGAGTGAAGGAGCACGCGCAAGGCACCGGGCTCGCCACGCTCCTCGAGGATCTTTTCCATCTGGCCGGCGATCTCGGCGCGCTTCTCGGCGTCGGCGGCGTTGACGTTGAAGAACACGGCTTCGCGGCCGAGCGCCTTGAT
>DASPZZ010000180.1:0-8302 GCA_035635995.1 Binatia bacterium
GGCGATCAGCATGATCGCCGTCGTGTAGGTCCCGCCCTGCGAGAGGGCCATCAGCGTGCAGAGGAGGAGGCCGGTCGTGTAGGAGCGAGCCCAGAGGCCGAACGCGATCGCGGTGACGGCGCTGAGCCACGCCGAGCCGAGAAAGACGCGGCGCGCACCGACGCGATCGGCCATCGACGAGAACGCCACGAGCGCGACGGCGTAGCCCAGCTGGAAGCCGGTCGAGATCGAGCCGGCGGCGGTTGCCGACATCCCCCACTCGGTCCGGAGCACCGGCAGGACCGCCGCGTAGGTCATGAACACCGACGTCATGCAGGTCCGCGCGGCGCAGACGGCGAGCAGCCAGCCGTCGCGTTTCACGGGCGGCGGAACGCGCGGGAAATGAACTCCGGGAACCGCGCTTCCAGCTCGGCCACGATGGCGTCGGCGACCTCCGCCGCGCTCCCGGACCGCTCCTGCACGTCGCCGCGGGCCCACAGGTCGAGATACGCGTCCTGATCTTGAAGCCCGAGCTGCATCGCGACCGAGTCGATGAGCTGCTGGAATCGGTCGCTCAACGGGCGCGTGATCGTCTCGGCCGCGTCCCGCGCCTCGACGATCGCCGGCACGTCCTTCCAGGCGATGATCTGGTACGTGGCCATTAAACGGAGCGTGAGGCCGGCTTCAGCCGAGGGTGGCCTGAGAGAGGTGCATGTGGCTCCGACACGCGCGTTCTCGCCGTCAGCGCTCAGGAGCGACGTGGCTCCGACACGCCTGTTCTCGCCATCAGCGTTCGGGAGCGATGTGGCTCCGACAGGCCCGTTCGAGGCGCCGCACGCTAGCAACCGCCCATGAACTGGGCGAGGAGCGTGATCCGGTCTCCCGGCCGGAGCGCGGACTCGAGGTCGTGCTCGACGCCGAGTACCGCATCGTTGACGAGCACTTCGATGTGCTCGCCGAGCTCCTTACCGTGCCAGAGGGCCTGATGGAGCTCCGGGAATCGCGCCGAGACACCCGCCAGCACGCTTCGGACCGTCGCGCCGGGCATCAACGGTTCCTCCAGGACGCGCCGGCCCGACCCGTCGCCGCCGACGAACTTCGTGACCCAGGAGGCGACCTCCACCGGGATCGTCGTGGCCGCCGTATCCGCGCGGCTCATCAGCAGCAGGCGGTGAGCAGGCGGCAGAGCTCCGACACCGTGTCGGGGCGGGTCGAGTAGTAGACGAAGCGCTCCTCCTTGCGGCTCTGGACGAGCCCCGCCCGTCGCAGCAGGTCCAGGTGGTGCGAGAGCGTCGGTCCGGGGATCTCGAGCTCGGCCTGGATCTCGCCGGCCGGCACCTCGCGGCCCTGCCGGACGAGGAAGAAGAAGATCTGCAGGCGCGTCAGGTGCGCGAGCGCCTTGAAGGCCTCGACGTGGTCTTCGCGTGCCTGGAGCCGGGCGAGCGGGAGCGTCTTCACATTTCCAAATCTATCAAACTACGGCGGGCAGTCAACAGCTCGGGCGGATGGCGACCCCTACCCGGAGGAGCCACGGGCGCGCGGCGCCGACTCGTTGAGGAACTCGTCCCGCTTGGTCTTGAGCCGCCGGACGAGCTCCTCGTAGGAGCTCGTCCGGACGATCCGGTCGAATTGCGAGCGGTAGTTGGCGATGAGGCTCACGTTCTCGATGATGACGTCGTAGATCAGCCAGCGCTCACCCCGGCGATTCATCCGGGACTCGATGGCCACCTCCGTGCCGTTCTTCGTCACGATCCGGGCTCGAACCGAGGCGAGGTTGCCGTCCACCGACTCGCCGAGGTACCGGATGCGCTCGCCGCCATACTCGTCCATCCGCGCGATGTAGGTCCGCTCCAGAAGGTCGGCGAAGAGCAGGGTGAACTCCTCGCGCTCCGCGGCCGTGCGGCTCTGCCAGTGGCGGGCAAGCACCCGCTGGGCCGTCTCCGCGGCGTCGAACGCCTCCTGCGCGATCTTCCGGACCGCGGCGCGGCGATCCTGCCGTGCCAGTGACGGGTCGTCGAGGACCTTGGTCACCTGGTCCGTGTACTCGCGGAGCTGGTCCGTGGGGCCGGCCCACACGGGTGAGGCGGCAAGCAGCAGGAGCGCGGCGGCGACGGTCGTCAGCGTCCTCATGCTCGGAGTATACGCTCGCCCTCGCGCCGCACCGAAAAACGTCCGACCCGAAGCTCCCGACCGACGAGCCACGCCCCGGAGAGGGTCAGGATCGCCGCGACGAGATACACGGCGTGGACCCCGAACACGTGGATCACCAACCCGCCGACGAGGGGGCCGACGACGCCGCGGACCCCGGCGAGCGTCGCACCGATCGCGACGTACTGGGCGGTGCGATGGGGTCCCGCGACGTCGATGACTGCCATCATCCACACCAGCTCGAGCCCGACGGCCAGGAGCGAGTCGGTGACGGAGCTCGCCACCAGCACCCACGGGCTCCAGGCGACGTAATAGATCAGGGGCGTGGCGGTGCCCACGAGGTACATCACCCGGAGCGCCTCGAGGCTCGAGCGCCGGTCCACGAGCCACCCCCAGTAGGCGCTGCCGGCGAGCGTCGCGATCGCGGCCACCGCCGCGAAGACGCCCACCTGCGCGGCACTGACGCCGAGCACGTCGACGAGCAGGAGGGGGTGGGCCGGCGTCTGGACCCAGCAGCCGAAGCCGAACAGGAAGGACGCGACCAGGAGCCGTCGGAAGGCGTGATCGTCACGCACCGTGAGCCAGGCACCGCGGAGCCCCGCGGGCGGCTCCCCGCCGACCGTCTCCGGCTCGGGCACGGCGAGCCGCCGCTGGCGGAGGCTCGCGGCCATCCCGAGGAGGGCGGCGCCGACGAAGATCCACCGGTAGCCCACGCGCTCGAAGAGCTGGCCGGCGGCGAGCGCCAGCCCGATGCCCAGCACCGCGCCGGCCATCCGGATCATGCCCAGCGCGCGACCCCGGTGGGCTCGGGGATAGACGCGCTCGACGACCGCCGCCTGCGCGGGCGCGGCGGCGGCCCCGAAGAAGTCCCGCGCGATCACCAGGCCGACGAACGACCACGCGGAGCTGACGAACGGGACCAGCAGGAACACGCCGCGGGCCACGAAGCCGGGCCACACGAGGTACGGGAGCGGGGGGCGCCCGTGGAACGCCCTCGCCCACAGGAGCGAGAGGAGCAAGCACGCGCCGCCCGCCGAGGACATCACGGCGAGCTGCAGCGGCGTGGCGCCAAGCTCGCGTCGCAGGATCAGGCCGATGAAGGGGCCGGTCAGCCCCGCGAAGACGGTGAACAGGAGCGTCGCCGAGATGTCGATCCGGAGGGCTCGCCGAGTTTCGGGGCTGAAGCGCGATCCGATCATAGCCATCCTTCGTATGCTCGCCTCGAACGGCGGGGCCCCAGCCCCGCGACTTTCTGCGGCTCGCACGACCCCTCGTATGCTCGCCTCGAACGGCGGGGCCCCAGCCCCGCGACTTTCGCGGCTCGCACGACGAGCCTTATCCGCTGTTACGATTATGTCGTATCTCGCCGTGCCGGCTATGCTTGCCGGCGATGCGCTCTAACCCTGCGTCGCGGCGGCGATCCCGGGTCGGCTACAATCGGGTCCATGGCACCGCTCCTGCCCGCCGATCCGCATCCCCGCAAGCGCGTGAGGGTCCTCGACACCGAGATCGCCTACATCGACACAGGCTCGGGAGATCCAATCGTCTTCCTGCACGGCAATCCGACGTCGTCCTACCTCTGGCGCAACGTCATCCCACACTTGGCCGGGCAGGGCCGTTGCCTGGCGCCCGATCTCGTCGGCATGGGCGAATCGGGGAAGGCGCCGGCCGGCGCCTACCGGTTCGTCGATCACGCGCGGTATCTCGACGCCTGGTTCGACGCCCTGGGGCTGGTCCGAAACGTGGTGCTCGTCGTTCACGACTGGGGCTCGGCCCTCGGATTCCACTGGGCGCGACGCCATCCCGAGAGCCTCAAGGGCGTCGCGTACATGGAGGCGATCGTCCGACCCGTGACGTGGCAAGAATGGCCCGAGGCGGCGCGCAAGATCTTTCAGGCGATGCGCTCACCGGGCGGCGAAGAAATGGTCCTGCAGAAGAACGTCTTCGTGGAGCGGATCCTGCCGGCCAGCGTCATGCGCGGGCTCACACCCGAGGAGATGGAGCGCTACCGGGCGCCGTATCGTGAAGCCGGCGAGTCGCGACGACCGACGCTGACCTGGCCCCGTGAGATTCCGGTAGACGGTGAGCCCGCCGACGTCGCTCAGATCGTCCGGGACTACGGCGGCTGGCTCGCGAAGAGCTCGGTGCCGAAGCTCTTCGTCAACGCGGATCCCGGGTCGATTCTCGTTGGTCCGCAGCGGGAGTTCTGCCGCAGCTGGCCGAACCAGGCCGAGGTCACGGTCAGGGGCACGCACTTCGTGCAGGAGGATTCGCCCGACGAGATCGGCCGCGCGCTCGCGGCCTTCGTGCGGCGGGGGTGAGCTCCAGGGCCGCGCCCGGATCGCTCCGGGCACGGCCCCGAGATCGACGGCGCCGGCTAATCTTCCTTGGCGACCATCATCTTCACGGTCACCCGGCGCTTCTGCTCGTTGGGCGTGCCCTTCTCCGTGATGGGGCCGAGGCCGACCAGGTGGATCCGCGGCAGCTCGATCCCCTTCTCGACAAGGAAGCGGCGGACCGACTCGACGCGGCGCTGGCTCAGTCCGACGTTGTAGGGATACGTCCCGACCGGGTCCGCATACCCCTCGAGATCCACCGTCAGGCGCTGGTTCTCCTTCATCTCCTTGATGATGGCGACCAGCGTGGTCTGCGCGTTGTCGTTCAGGTCCCACTTATCGAACCCGAACTGGACCTGATAGGTCTCCACCAGGTTCCGCACGTTGCGGTTCGACCACAGCCGACTCAGCCGGCTGTTCGTCTCGTCGGCCCTGGTGTAGGCGGTATCCGCCCGCTCACGCGCGCCGCGAGCGACTTCGCCCGTCTGGGTGAGGCCGCCTTCCGTGGTCTTGAGCCGAGTATCGACCCCTTCGACCCGCTGGTCGATGCGCTGGGTCTCATCGGTCACCTTCTTGTCGACCCCGGCGACCCGGTTGTCGATCTCTACTTCCTTCTTGCCCACGAACTCGGTCACCCACTTCTTGGTGGCACAGCCGCTGACGAGCATCAGCGCTGCTGGTAGCACTATCCCCACCTTCACCGCCTGTCGCATAGCCGCCTCCTCTCAATGCCCAGACCTGTAGCGGTCGGGTCTGGCGACAGCGCCGATGCAACCGGGTCGCCAGGTTCGGAACGCGAGTGTTTCTACGGGTAAGCGGCGGCCGCGCGCGTTCTAGGTGTTCCGCTTCGGGACACACGTGAGTCAGCGGGCTGACGGCCTCGTCAATTCAGCCGGCCACGCAGCGAGTGGAGCGCGCGCTGGAGCTCCGCGTCGCCCGGCGCCAGACGCACCGCTCCCTCGAACTCGCGCAGGGCGTCCCACCAACGCCCCTGCCTCACATGGATCCGCGCGAGATTCATGTACGGGAACTGGCGCGGCTCGTATCGCTTGGCCAGCTTGGCCCGCTCGAGCCAGGGCACGGCCTCGTCGAGCTTCCCCTGCTGCATGAGGTAGCACCCGATGTCGTTGTACGGATTGCCGAAGTCCGGGTCGACCTCGATGGCGCGCAGGCATTCCTGTGTCGCCTCTTCCAGGCGGCCCTGGAAGCTGTAGGTCCACCCGAGGAAGGTGTGGGCTTCGGCCGTCGGGCACACCTCGAGCGAGCGCTGGTAGAGCTCGATCGCGCGGTCGAGCTCCCCCTGCATCTGGTGGCGGTAGGCTTCCCGCCAGAGCACGGTCGCCCGGCCGAAGCGTTCCGGATCGTTCACCGCGTCACCAGGTCGGCCACGCCTCGCGCCGCAGGCCCATGTCCCAGAACATCCACTCGTAGCGACTCGTCGTGAGGAAGTGTGTCCGCATCGCCTCCCGCTCCGGAGGCCGCAGGCGCTCCGCGACCCGGTCCGTCGCGGAGAGCACGGCCCGGACGACCGCGCCGAACTCCTCCGAGGCGTAGGTGCCGATCCATCGCTTGTAGAGTGGGTCGGCGGAGCCGGCCCGCTCGAGCTCCTTGCCGACCTCCCAGTAGATCCAGTAGCACGGGAGCAACGCGGCGATCGCCTCATGGAACGGCGACCCGTAGGCGACGGCGAGGAGGTAGCTCGTGTAGGCGAGGTTCGTGGGCGCCAGCGGCGTCGCGGCGACGCCGGCCGGCGTGAGCCCGAAGTCGCGGAAGAAGCTCTCGTGGAGCGCGCGCTCCACCTTGAGCGCGCCGGCGGCGTGCTCGTTGAACATGATGATCCACTCGTCCTCGGGCGCCCGCGCGCCGGCCAGCGACAGCGCGCGAGCGAACTCGCGCAGGTAGAGGGCGTCCTGCACCGCGTAGAACTCGAAGCTCTCGCGTGGGAGCGAGCCGTCGGTGAGGCCGCGCACGAACGGATGGCGCAGGATCGCCGCGTAGATCGGCTCGATCGACCGCCACAGCTCGTCCGTGAAGGCCATCAGCGCCCCTTGAAGACCGGCTCGCGCTTCTCGACGAAGGCCTTGGCGGCTTCCCGGTGGTCCTCGGTCATCCCGCAGCGCGTGTGGTGCCAGGCCTCGAGGTCGAGGGAGTCCTTGAGGGTCCCGCTCTCGGCGGCGTTGAAGTTCCGCTTCATATATCTGTACGCGACGCGCGGGCCGCGGGCGAGCCGCCCGGCCAGCGCCATCGTCTCCTCCTCGAGCCGCGCGTCGGGGACGACGCGGTTGGCGATCCCGAGGTTCAGCGCTTGCTGGGCGTCCACGATGTCGGCCGTGTAGTAGAGCTCGCGCGCTTTGGCGGTACCGACGAGCTGGGTGAGGTACCAGCTGCCGCCGAAGTCTCCGGAGTAGCCGACGCGCGCGAAGGCCGTCGCGAACCGCGCGGTGTCGCCCGCAACGCGCAGATCGCAGGCGAGCGCCAGCGAGAGCCCGGCGCCCGCCGCCGCGCCGCGGACCATCGCGATCGTCACCTTCGGCATCTCGTGGAGCCAGCGCGAGACCTCCATGCTCGAGCGGAGCGCGTGCGCCTTCTCCTCGAGCGAGGTGCCGCCGAACTCACGCCCCTCGGCCATCGCCTTCACGTCCCCGCCGGCGCAGAAGCCGCGGCCCGCGCCGGTGAGGACGACCACCCCCACCTCCGGATCGTCGGCGAGCCGGGGCAGCGCCTCGAGCATCGCGGCGAGCATCGGCCCGGTCATGGCGTTGAGCCGGTCGGGACGATTCAGCGTGAGCACGGCGACTCCATCCTTCACGACTTCCAGCAGGTCCTGGCCCATGGCGATCCTCCCGAGGTGACGGTGCGGCGATGGTACCATCGCCACGGAAAAGGAGAATGCGCCCATGGAAGCGGTGAAGGACGCGAGCCACCTCTACGAGGTCGAGCGCCGCGCGCGGCACGCCGAGCGACCGGGCTTCCGGATCCAGGAGCTCCAGATCGGCCCGCGCCAGCAGGTGCCCTGGCACTACCACAACAACGTGCAGGACACCTTCTACGTCCTCCAGGGGCGCCTGCGTCTCTTTCTGCGAGATCCGAAGGAGGAGGTGCGCCTGGGGCCTGGCGAGACGTACACGGTCCACGCGCGCCGCCCGCACCTGGTGACCAACGGCGGCGACGGCTCGGCGGTCTTTCTGGTGCTGCAGGGTATCGGCGAGTACGACTACGTCCCGCTGACGTAGGCGGCCCTCGACCGCTGAGGTGGAGCCAGCCGGCTCACATGGCGAAATCCGACCGCCCGGTCGAAGTCACGGTCGCGAACGCCGCGACGCCCGAGGTCGTGGAGGCGTTCGGGCGGCTCCTTCCGCAGCTGTCCTCCTCGGCGCCCCCTCTGACCCTCCAGGCGCTGGCGGAGATCATCGCCGCTCCGCACAACACGGTGCTGCTGGCGCGCGACCCGAGCGCCGGCGACCGGATCATCGGGACGCTGACCCTCGTGATCTTCCGCATTCCGACGGCTGTCCGCGCCTGGATCGAGGACGTCGTCGTGGACACCACGGCCCGCGGCCGCGGCGTAGGCGAGGCGCTGACGGTCGCGGCGGTGAATCTGGCCCGGCAGCGAGGCGCCAAGACCGTCGATCTCACATCGCGTCGATCGAGGGAGGCCGCCCACCGGCTCTACGAAAAGGCCGGCTTCCACGTTCGCGACACGAGTGTCTACCGCTACGGGCCCAAGCCCGCGTCGTAGCCCGTCCTCGCCTAGCCCGCATTATTCACGAAGACGGCGCCGCGAGCCGGACGGGGCCTGGCACCAGGGTGTCCCCGGCCCACCGGGCTCCGTCACCCAC
>DASPZZ010000181.1:0-2363 GCA_035635995.1 Binatia bacterium
GTGAGCTGAGAGCGTGCGTATCTCGGCGAAGGGCGAGTATGCGATCCAGGCGGTACTGGACCTGTCGCTCCACCGGGAGCGCGGCCTCACGGCCATCCAGGAGATCGCGCGGCGTCAGGCGATCCCCCAGCGGTATCTCGAGCAGGTGTTGCTCGCGCTCAAGCGCGCGGGCTTGTTGACGTCCAAGCGAGGATCAGCGGGCGGCTATCAACTCACCCGGCCGCCGGAGGACATCACGGTGGGAGACGTCCTGAGAGCGGTGGAGGGGACCAGCGCGCCCTTCGAGGCGCAGCGCCGCAGCGGACGGGGCACGGGCGAGCGACACGATCTGGCCGAGCTCTGGGACGAGATCTCGAACGCGGTCTCGAAGGTGGTCGATCAGCTCTCCTTCGGCGATCTTGCCGCCCGCGCGCTCGCGCGCCGGAGCGCGGTGCGCCCGATGTACCACATATGACCGCACCGGCGAAGATCGCGAAGTCGGTTCTCGAGCTGGTCGGTCGGACGCCGATGGTCCGGCTGAACCGGCTGCCCAAGCCGGGCGGCGCGGCGGTCGCGGCCAAGGTCGAGTCGCTCAATCCCGGAGGAAGCGTCAAGGACCGTATCGCGGTGGCGATGCTCGAGGACGCCGAGCAGCGCGGCGTGCTCAAGCCGGGCGCGACGATCGTCGAGCCGACCAGCGGCAACACCGGCATCGGGCTCGCGATGGCCGCCGCGGTGCGCGGCTACCGGCTGATCTTGACGATGCCGGACGACATGAGCGTCGAGCGCCAGCGCCTGCTGGCGCGGTTCGGGGCCGAGCTCCACCTCACGCCCGCCATCGAAGGCATGACGGGCTCGGTCCACGCCGCGCGCGAGCTGCTCCGCGAGCACCCGGACTACTTCATGCCGCAGCAGTTCGAGAACCCGGCGAATCCCGAGGCCCACCGGCGTACGACCGCGCTCGAGATCCTCGAGGCGGTCGGCGGCCGTCTCGACGCCTTCGTGGTCGGCGTCGGCACCGGCGGCACCCTGACGGGAGTCGGCGAGGTCCTCAAGGAGAAGATCCCGGGGGTCCGCGTCGTCGCGGTCGAGCCCGCGGCGTCGCCCGTGCTCGCGGGCGGCAAGGCAAGGCCCCACGCGATCCAGGGCATCGGCGCCTCGTTCGTGCCCGGCGTCCTCAATCGCACGATCATCGACCGGATCATCCAGGTACGCGACGAGGACGCGCTCGCGTGGTCGCGACGGCTCGCGCGCGAAGAAGGCCTTCTGGTCGGTGTCTCGGCCGGCGCGGCCGCGTTCGCTGCATGCATGGTCGCCGCCGAGATGACGCCGAGCCAGCTGGTCGTCACGGTCCTCCCGGACACCGGCGAGCGGTACCTGAGTCCCGGAGGCTAGACATGTCCGTGACGGTCTACATCCCGACGTCGTTCCGTCGGGCCACCAACAATCGCGATCGGGTCGAGCTCGCCGCGAACGACGTCAGACGCCTGCTCGATCAGCTCGAGGCGTCGTACGGCGGTCTGAAGGGGCTCGTGCGCGACGAGGGCGGCGAGGTACACCACCACGTGAGCATCTACGTGAACAGCGAGGCGATCGAGTCTCTTCAGGGGCTTCGCACGCCGCTCAAGGACGGTGACGAGGTCGCGATCATCCCCGCGCTGGCGGGAGGGGCGCGCGCGATCGTCACCGCGGAGGAGCTCGAGGCGATTCGCCGGCAGGCGGTCGAGGAGTATCCGCGCGAGTCGTGCGGGGTCATCCTCGAGCAGGGCCAGCTGCGCCGGCTCGTCCGGTGCCGGAACATCCAGGACGAGCTCCACGCCAAGGATCCGCAGCGCCATCCCCGCGACGCGCGGACGGCCTACTTCATCGATCCCAAGGATCTCCTCCGCATCGGACGTCTCGAGGGCGAGGGATACGAGATCGCCGTGATCTACCACTCCCACGTCGACGCCGGCGCCTATTTCTCGCCGACCGATCGTCAGCAGGCGCAGATCAGCGGCGAGCCGACGTACCCGGCGGCGACCTATCTGGTCACGTCGGTCATGGCCGGACACGCCGAGGCGGTCGCGGCATTCCGGTGGAGCTCCTCGGAGCGTGACTTCGTGCAGGTCGCGCTCGACTCCGATCGCTGGCACTGGCACGAACGACTCTCGTTCGCGGCCGGCCGGATCTGGGAGCGGCTGGCAATCGGCGCGCTGCTCGGCAGGAGCTCCTGATGCGCGACTCCAAGAGCCTCTTCGAAACGGCCTCTCGCCTGATCCCGGGCGGCGTCAACAGCCCCGTCCGCGCCTTCCGCGGCGTCGGCGGCGAGCCATTCTTCGTCGCGCGCGGGGAGGGGGCGCGGCTCTGGGACGTCGACGGCCGGTCGTATCTCGACTTCCTCG
>DASPZZ010000182.1:0-2139 GCA_035635995.1 Binatia bacterium
GGACTCGTCTCGATCCCCATCCGGCTCTACACCGCGGCCTCGTCGGCGAACGTCGCGTTCAACATGCTGCACGCCAAGTGCGGGTCGCGGATCAAGCAGCAGACGTTCTGTCCCGTGTGCAACGAGGTCGTCGATCGCGGATCGCTCGTTCGCGGCTACGAGTTCTCGAAGGATCAGTACGTGCGGGTGGCCGACGACGAGCTCAAAGGACTCGAGGGCGAGGCCTCGAAGATGATCGACATCGCCGAGTTCGTGCCGCTCAAGTCGGTCGATCCGATCTACTTCGAGAAGACCTACTTCCTCGGCCCGGACAAGGGCGGCGACAAGGCGTACCGGCTGCTCGCCGACGCGATGGAAAAGCAGGGCCGCGTCGCCCTCGCCAAGTTCGTCATGCGCGGCAAGGAAAGCCTGGTACTCATCCGGCCGGCTCAGGGCGGCCTGATGCTCCACACGATGTACTTCGCCGACGAGGTGCGCGACTTCGGCGAGATCGACCGAGGGCAATCGGCGAAGATCAAGCCGGGCGAGCTCGACCTGGCCGGGCAGCTCATCGACGGCCTGTCCAACGACGAGTTCCACCCGGAGCAGTACGAGGACGAGTATCGCCACCGGGTCCTCGATCTGGTCAACCAGAAGGTCGAGGGCAAGGAGGTGACCGTCGCCGCCCCCGAGGCGCCGCGGGCCCAGGTGATCGACCTGATGGAGGCGCTCAAGGAAAGCCTGGCCAAGCGGGTGGCCTCGGGCGAGAAACGGCCCCTGGCGAAGGCCAAACGCACCGAGGAAGCCGCCCCCGCCCCTCCCAAGCGAGCCGCCGCGAAGAAGTAGCGTTCGGGGGCTCGGGCGTTAGAATGGGTTTGGGCCCCCAATGCCCAGAATCACCCTCGAACCACGGTTCCAGGTCGAACACCTGTCGATCCTCGACAGCGACGGTAACCTCGACACCGCGCTCGAGCCCAAGCTCGCTGACACGGATCTGAGGTCGCTCTACCGCTCCATGCTGCTCGGGCGCCGTTTGGACGAGCGCATGGTGCGCCTGCAGCGCCAGGGCCGTATCGGGACCTTCGCGCCGACCAAGGGCCAGGAGGCTGCCCAGATGGGCAGCATCTTCACCCTGCGGCCGACGGACTGGATGGTCCCGTCCTTCCGCGAGACGGCGGCGATGATCTGGCGAGGCTGGCCGATCGAGAAGCTCCTGCTCTTCTTCGCCGGCCATCTCGAGGGCGGCCAGCCGGCACCCGAGCAGCACGACCTGCCGATCACGATCCCGGTGGCGACCCAGCTTCCCCATGCCGTTGGTCTCGCCTACGCCGCGCAGTACCGGGGCGACGACGTGGTCGTGATGGCGTACTTCGGCGACGGCGCGACCTCCGAGGGCGACTTCCACGAGGCCCTGAACTTCGCCGGCGTCTGGCACGTCCCGGTCGTCTTCGTGTGCCAGAACAACCAGTGGGCGATCTCGGTGCCGCTGAAGAAGCAGACGCACTCGCGCACGATCGCGCAGAAGGCGCTGGCGTACGGGTTGCCCGGCATTCAGGTGGACGGCAACGACGTGCTCGCCGTCTACGCGGCGGCGCGCGAGGCGGTCGAGCGGGCGCGCGCCGGCGACGGCCCGACGTTGATCGAGTGCGTGACGTATCGCCTCGGCGTGCACACGACGGCCGACGACCCCACCAAGTACCGCAGCGACGCGGAAGTGGCGATGTGGGAGCAGAAAGACCCGCTGACCCGCTTCAAGGCCTACCTGGAAAAGCGCAACCTCCTCGAGGAGGGCCTCGACCAGCAGGTCGACGAGGAGATCGCGGCGGGGATCCGTCGCTTCGAGGCCACGCCCACTCCGGATCCCGTGACGATGTTCGACCACGTGTACGCCGAGCTCCCGCCGGACCTTGCCGCCGAGCGCGACGCGATGGCCGCCAGCGATCCCGCCGGGCCGGCGCGCCAGGACGAGACACCGACGACGCAGCCGGGGGCCACGCCGATGCGGGGCCAGCGGCTGACACGACGCTGACGCCATGGCCAAGCAGAACATGGTCAAGGCGCTCAACCAGGCGCTCTTCCAGGAGATGGAGCGCGACGGCGACGTGCTCGTGCTCGGCGAAGACGTCGGCGTGGACGGCGGCGTCTTCCGCGTGACCGACG
>DASPZZ010000183.1:0-36735 GCA_035635995.1 Binatia bacterium
TTCTCGGCGGGCCGCGCGCCCAGGAGACCGTGGGGGCGGAAGACGAGCACGAGGATGAGGATCGAGAAGACGATCGCGTTGGTCCAGCGGGCGGAGATGTACTGGTCGCTCCACGCCGACAGAAATCCGATGAAGAGGCCGCCGAGCGCGGCGCCGGGCATGTTGCCGATGCCGCCGAGCACGGCCGCGGTGAAGGCGCGGAGGCCCGCCTGGTAGCCCATCCACCACATGCCGATGCTGTAATACATGCCCTGGATCAATCCGGCGGCGCCCGCCAGCGCCCCGCCCACGAAGAATGTCAGCAAGATCGTCCGCTCGACGTCGATGCCCATCGCCTGCGCCGTCTCGCGGTCCTGCGCCGTTGCCCGCATCGCCTTGCCCCAGCGGGTCCGCGTCACGAAGTAGTGGAGGGCCAGCATCAGCGGGATCGTCGCGCCCACGACGAGCACGTCCTTGGTGGTGATGAAGATCGCGGAATCGACCCCGAGCCACTCGCGCAAGATGTCGACCGATGGAAACACGTCGGGGTAGGCGATGGGCGCCGGCCCCTTCCAGAGGAGCGCCAGGTTCTCCAGCATGAAGGACACGCCGATCGCGGTGATCAGGGGTGCCAGGCGGGTCGAGCGGCGGAGCGGCCGGTAGGCCACGCGGTCGATGCCGACGTTGAGCGCCGCGGTGGTGAGCATGGTCAGGATGAAGACGAGCGGAAGGATCGTCACGAGCTGCCAGCCGGTCAGCGTCTTCGTGACCCCGAGGAGCGTGAACCAGGAGAGCGAGACGAAGAGGCCCAGCATGAACACGTCGCCGTGAGCGAAGTTGATGAGCTCGATGATGCCGTACACCATCGTGTAACCGAGCGCGATCAGCGCGAAGACGGCCCCACGGGTGAGACCGTTGATCGTCTGCTGGACGAGGACCTCCCACCACTCCATTTAGAGGGGGGACCCCGAAATGGCCCCCCCTACCCCCCAGGGAGGCTCGTCGCGCCCCGGCGGAGCCGTGGCGCTCCTCGGCATTCTGCGCGCCCCGGCAGGGCTACTCGAGGATGGTCTCGAACTGGAACTTGCAGCCGATCGGCCCGTCGGCCTTCACGGCCTTGAAGCCGGACATCGTGTCGTAGTCGACGTCGCCGTTCTCGTCGAAGCTCCACTTGCCGTTGATGCCCTCGAAGTTCTTGGTGGCCGCGATCGCCTTGCGCACGGCCTCGCGCTTCTCGGTGACGTCCTTCGCGCGCTCGATCTGCGGCGCGGCCCGGCGGATGGCGTCGACGATGACCCGAGTGCCCTCGGCCGCATACAGGGCGTACGAGGTCGGTTCCTTCCCGAACTTCGTCTTGTAGGTCTCGTAGGTCTTGGCGCCGACGCCCCGCATCTTCTCGAAGGGCAGGCCGGCGAAGGTGATCCGCATGTCGGTCCCAAGGGCCGCGTCGCACGTGGCGCCCTTGAGGAGCTCCTCCTCGAGGAGCCCGTCCGGACCCATGAAACGCGTCCGCGGCGCGACGAGACCGACCTCCTTCATCTGCCGGATGATCACCTGCGCGCCGGTCTCGATGACGCCTCCCAAGTAGACGAGGTCCGCGCCGGAGGCCCGCACCTTGGTCAGGATCGGCTTCTGGTCGGGCTGCTTCCAGTCGATGCCCTCGTTGGCGACCACGGGCAACCCGATCTTCTTCGCGGTGGCCTCGAAGACGTCGGCGATGCCCTTGCCGTAGAGCTCCTGGTCGTTGAGGATGAACACCTTCTTGGCGCCGAGACGCTTGGCCCACTTGGCGGCGACGGCGCCCTGGATGTCGTCGGCCGGGATCGGCCGGAAGTAGTTCACGAACCCACCCGGCCGGTAGATCTCCGGCTCGCCCGGCGCGGCGCCACGCTTCTTCGTCAGCCCGGGATACGTGTTGGCCGGGGTGACCTGCGCCATGTGGGCGCGGTTGGTGATGGGGATCGACACCTTGGCGGCGCCCGAGTTGTAGGTCCCGATGTAGACGATCGCGAGCGGGTCGCCCACCGCCTTGTTCGCGTTCTCGGCCTCGACCGCGCCGTCCCACTTGCCGGTCTGGGGTGAGGCGTCGTCCAGGTTCACGACCTCGAGGCAGTAGCCCGCGACCACGCCGCCGACCTCCGAGACCGCGAGGTCCACCCCGTTCTTCATGCCCGTGCCTTCCGGGAGCATCGCCCCCTGCATCGGCCACGAGGTGTAGATGCGGAGCTTGCCCTTGGGACACGGCTGGGCGTCGGCGCCAGCGACGAAGCCGACGAGGCCGAGGCACAGTGCGATTGCCGTGGTCACGCGAAAGACTCTCATGGCTCGACCTCCCTGATCGGCGCTATCATGCTGCTCCTGATCCGGCTCGCCGGTATCAGACTATGTCTGATCAGGTATTGTCAACGTCGGCGCGCCTGCCCACGCCGAGTGCAACCGTGGACCGCGCCGCCGCGTTGGAATAGGCGACAGAAAAACGGGGGGAGTCGAGAGGGGCCCCATCTCCAAAAGAATGCGACCGCGAGTGATCTATGACGCCAAGCCCGGCTCGCCGCTCGAGATCGATCGCGAGCTCTACGGGCGCCTGGCGGGCGCGACCGATCGGCGTACGCTCGTCGAGCGGTTCGTCGTCCCCCGGCGCTCGGGCCGTGCGTGGCCGGTGCGCGCGGGCCAGATCTTCCGCATCGTGGCCGTCGAGGGGCCGCAGGTGGCGGACCTCAACGTGTGGAGCCTCACCAACCCGCGCGAGCGTTTCTGGGCGTCGCGCACGCGCCAGCTCCACCGGGCGCACCTCGCGACCTTCGACCGGCTGTGGTCGTGTCTGCCGTATCTCAGGCCGATGCTGACGATGACCGGCGACAGCATTCGGTATGGACGTGACGAGGACGGGGCCGGCTGCCACGACCTGCTCGGCACCCGGTGCGATCCGTACGTGCACAAGCTGCTCAACGGCGAGGAGTTCGACCTCTGCTGCCACAGCAACCTCGTGCGCGCGGTGGCGCCCTACCGCCTCACCGAGCTCGACGTGCACGACGTGCTCAACGTCTTCCAGGTCACCGGTCTCACCGCCGACGGGCGCTACTTCGTCAAGCCGAGCCCGGCGCGCGCGGGTGACTTCGTGGAATTCTTCGCCGAGATCGACGTGCTGTGCGCGATCTCGGTGTGCCCGCACGGCGACCTCTCGGTGGCCGTATGGGGACCCGGGGCGGGGGACCCGATCGCCACGTGCCGTCCGCTCGGCGTCGAGATCTGGCAGCCGGCCCCCGAGCTCCTGGCCGGCTGGACGGGGCCCGAGGCGTCGGACTACCGCGGAGGCCACGGCCTCAGGAGCGCGCCATGTCCGTAGAGCTGGTCCGGGAGTACTGGGCGTACCATCACTGGGCGAATCGCCGGCTCTTCGGCGTGGTGACGGCGCTCGGCGAAGAGGCGGCCGGGCGCGAGATCGGCAAGCAGTTCAGCGAGCCCGGGCTCCGCGCGATGCTCGTCCACATGTACGGCGCCGACTGGTTCTGGCTCGAGACGTGGCGGGGCCGCCCGCCGGCGATCGTGCGCGGCGACCCGACCTACGGCCTCGACATCCGGACGCTCGGGGCGCTCCGGGGAAGGTGGGATGAGCTCGAAGCCGAGCAGCGACGCTTCCTCGCCGACCTCGTCGAGACCGACCTCTGGCGGCCCCTCGACGGCAAGACGCCGGAGGGCCGGACCTTCAGCCGGCCGCTGGGTATGCTGCTTCTCCACGTGCCCACCCACGCGGCCCACCACCGGAGCGAGCTCGCCACGATGCTCACGATGGTGAGCGGCTCGCCCCCGGACACGGGCATCAACTCCTACTACCGCGAGAAGTCCGAAAAAGGGGGCGGCCAGTGAGCGCTGAGCTCGTCACGATTCCAGCCCGCGGGGGCAAGGCGGCGCAGGCGAGCGCCGGCCAGCACGTCAAGGTCGTCAACACGCACGGCACGCAGGTGGTCGACGCCTGGGCCTTCAACGCGCGGGACCTGACGGAGTGGATGTCGATGGAAGCGAGCCGCGCCTCGTTCATGAAGCTCGCGGCGGCGGTCGGCGACACGTTCGTCACGAACCAGCGGCGTCCGATCCTGACCCTGGTCGAAGACACCTCGCGGTGCGCGCACGACACGCTGATGGCGCCGTGCGACCGCTGGCGCTATGGCTTGCTCGGCGTCGAGGGTTATCACGACAACTGCCGGGACAACCTGCACTCGGCGCTCGCGAATCTCGGCGTCGTGATCCGCGCCACGCCGCCCTCGCTGAACCTCTTCATGAACATTCCGTGGACGGCCGACGGGCAGCTCGCGTGGGGCGAGCCCGTGTCGGCCCCGGGAAGCTACGTCGTGTTCCGGGCGGAAATGGACCTGGTCGTCGCGTTGTCGGCCTGCCCGCAGGACATCCTGCCGATCAACGGCCGCACCGGCCGGACGACCGAGGCGCACTTCGCGATCCAGTAGGCGCGCGCGGCGCCGGCCGGCGGGACGTCGATGCCGTCACCCGGGGCCGAAATCGACCGCGGTGGAGTTGCCGCCGCTGACCAGAACCGCGACCCGCTCTCCCACGGCCGGCACGTAGGCTCCGCCGAGGAGCGCCGCGAGCGCAGCCGCGCCGCCCGGCTCGGCCACGATCCGCACCGCGCTCCACAACGCGTCTTGGGCTCGGCGGATCGCCGCGTCGCTCACGAGCGCCACGCGGGCGACGTGGGCTTGCGCGATCGGGAACATGAGCTCGCCGACGCGGCGGGGTGCCAGCGAGTCCGCGGCGATGCCGCCCGCGGGAGCGTCCACCGGTCGGCCGGCCTTCAGGGCCTCCGACAGCGTCGGCGCGGACTCGGGCTCGACGCCGACGACCTTGACCGCTCCCGCATACCACGCCGCGATGCCGCCGATCAGCCCCCCGCCCCCGACCGGCACCAGCACCGTGTCGACCGGCGCCTGCTCCGCGAGCTCCATGCCGATCGTTCCCTGGCCGAGCAGCGTCTCGGCCTGATCGTAGGCGTGCACCGCGAGCGCGGCCGTCCGCTCGACCCACGCCTCGCTGGCGGCGAGGGCGTCCGCATACCGGTCGCCCACGATGGCGAGGTCGGCGCCGTAGGCGCGGATCCGCTCCACCTTCGCGGGCGACGACACCGTGGGCACGAAGATCTTCGCGCGCACTCCGAGCCGCATCGCGGCGTACGCCACCGCGGCGCCGTGATTGCCACCCGAGGCGGCGACGACGCCGGCCGCGGGGATCTTGCGCAGGAGGAGGTTGGCGAAGGCCCCACGCGCCTTGAAGGACCCGGAATGCTGCAGGAGCTCGAGCTTCAGCGCGAGCGGAAAGGACGCCAGCCCGAAATCCGCCCCGCTCACCCCAACCACCGGCGTCACCCGCACGTAGGGCCCGATGACCGCTCCGACCTTCTCGATGTCCCTACGCTCAACCGACACCGCCAATCTCAGCCTCCTCGTCCAGCCGCATGCGGAAGCCGCGAGGCGCGAATCAGCGGCGAGACCCGGCGGGCGGGGTCGACGAGACCCGTTCCCTCCAAGCGACGCCGGAGCGGCGCGTCCGGATGGAACCCAGCCGCCCCGGAGCAACGCACGCGTGCCGCGTGGTCGCGCGACCCCGCCCGCCGGGTCTCGCCGCTGATCCGCGCCTACGCGCCACTCGCATGTTGACATGGACTTAGCCAATTGGCAAAGTGACGAATATGCTTTCGGTCGACGTCGCCAAGGCGCTGGCGAGCGAGCGCCGTCTCCAGATCCTCGGCTGGCTCAAGCAGCCGCGGGCGCACTTCCCGCCGCAGGTCGACGGGGACCTCGTGCGTGACGGGGTCTGCGGCGTCTTCATCGCGGCGAAGCTGGGCGTCAGCCAGCCGACGGCCAGCGAGCATCTCAAGATCTTGTCACAGGCCGGGCTCGTGCGCGCCAAACGGATCAAGCAGTGGACGTTCTACAAGCGGGACGAGAAGCGGATCGCGCAGGTCAAGCGCGCGTTTCGCTCGGCCTGGTAGCCTCGACCAGCTCCGACGCGCCCTCGAGGGCGCGCGTGAGCCTGTGCTAGCATCGCGGCGCCATGACGAACCAGCGCAGCGTCGAGCGATTCCTCACCACGCACACCGGCAGTCTCCCGCGCCCGGCGGATTTGATCCGGATGATGTTCGCGAAGGAGGAGGGTGTGCCGGTCGACGCGGCCGCCCTCGGGACCCGCATCCGCGCCGCGGTGGCCGAGATCGTGCAGAAGCAGGTGGACGCGGGCGTCGCGATCGTGAACGACGGCGAGATGAGCAAGCCGAGCTACGCGACCTACGTCAAGGACCGCCTGAACGGGTTCGGCGGCGCGAGCCATCCGCTCAAGTATCGGGACCTCGTGGATTTCCCCGAGATGGCCAAGCGTGTCTTCGGCGACCCCGGGCGATCACGACGCCGGACGCCCGCCTGCGATGGGCCGATCAGCGTGCGGGACCCTCGAGCCGCCGAGACCGACGTGGAGAATCTGCGGGCGGCGCGTGACGCGGCGAAGGCCGAGCAGGCGTTCCTGTCGGCCGCGTCGCCGGGCGTCATCTCGCTGTTCTTCCGCAACGATCACTATCCGAGCCACGAGGCTTACCTCTTCGCGATCGCGGACGCGATGCGGCCCGAGTACGAGGCGGTGGCGCGCGCGGGCTTCATCCTGCAGCTCGACTGCCCCGATCTCGGGATGGGGCGGCACATCCAGTTCGCCGACCTGAGTCTCGACGAGTTCCGCGCGATGGCCCGGCTCCACGTCGAGGCGATGAACCGGGCGCTCGCGAACGTTCCGCCGGAACGCTCGAGGCTCCACGTGTGCTGGGGCAACTACGAGGGACCGCATCACTACGACGTCGCCCTCGCCGACATCATCGACATCGTCTTGACCGCCCGGCCGGCCGGCCTGTCGTTCGAGGCCTCGAATCCGAGGCACGCCCACGAATGGCGGCTGTTCGAGCGCGTGAAGCTGCCCGCCGGCAAGGTGCTCATCCCGGGCGTTCTCGACTCGACGACCAACTTCATCGAGCACCCGGACCTCGTGGCCGAGCGCATCGGGCGCTACGCGCGACTGGTCGGGCGCGAGAACGTCATCGCCGGGACGGATTGTGGGTTCGGCACCTGGGTCGGGCAGGCCGCCGTCGATCCGGATATCGCGTGGGCGAAGCTCGCCAGCATGGCCGAGGGCGCCAGGCGGGCGACGCGGGAGTTCTGGTAGTCAGCGGATCGCGCGCGCTCAGACGCCCGACGCAGAACCCTCGCCGACTAGCTCTGCCGGAAGCTGTAGTCCCACACCGAGACTCGGTACGCGTGCGCCGGCGCCAAACCCGGAATCTCGAAGTAGGCGCGCTGGAATCCGTTGACGCCTCCGGGAATCGACCAGAGTCGCCGCTCGACGACCGCGCCCGAGGCGTCGACGGCCTGTACCAGGAGGCGTACGGGCTCGGCGTGCTCGCCGTGCTGGCTCGTGATGTATCCGCGGAGTCGGCGGGTGCTGTCCGGCACGGACTCCACCGACCATTCGAGCTTGAAGCGCTGGTCCCATCCGGACATCAGGGTCGTGACCGACGCGGGAATCCCACGGAAGCTGACACTCGCATAGACCCCGGCCGTGAGGACCGCCAGGGCCAGTCCCCCGCCCCAGGCCAGCGTGCGGACACGAGGCATGGCGCGATCACCTCCACGGATCAGCGTACCACTCGGCTACACGCGGTGGCCGCCGCGCCCAGACGCGTTCGCCCGGCTACTTGTGCGAGCGGCCGAACTCGATGATGCGGTCGCGCACGCGTTCCGGCGTCTGCTCCGGCGGCATGACGGTCCAGAACTCCGGTTTGGGCAAGAGCTCACGCAGGTAGTGCGCCCCCGACGTGGCGTGGGATGGATCGTCGCCGGGAATGATCAGCGCCGGCACCTTCATGGCCATCAGCTCCTCGGGCTCGGCCCCGGGCGGCATGTCCCGATCGAAGAGGGCCCGCGCGCTCGCCGCGACGAGGCCGACATAACGATCCAGGTCCTGCTCCTGGAACTCGTCGGCGAAACGCGGGTCGCGCACGATCACCGAGGCCCAGGGCCCGGCCTCGGGATCTTGCCAGAACGACTTGCCCGCGTGAGCTCGCTTGACGACCCCGGCCAGCCCGTTCTCGCGCGCGAACCGCATGTGCCGCGCGAGCCGGTCGCCGCCGTTCAGCTTCCAGCGATAGCCGCCGACGGGCCAGTGCAGGATCAGCGCCTGAGTGGCCTCTGGGAATCGCGCGGCGAACGCCGTCGCCACGGAGCATCCCATGCACCCGCCGAGGACGAACGCCTTCCTGATCCCCAGGTAGTCCAGAAGCCCCTTCGCCTGCTCGGCGAAGAGCAACCACGAGAGCCGTTCGACGCGTCCGCCGGAGTTTCCCGACTCCCGGCGGTCGTAGGCGATCACCGTGAAGTCTCGGGTGAGGGTGTCGAGCGGTTGCATGCCTTTCCAGACTCCGGCCGTGGCCCACTTGTCCATCGTCGCGTCGAAGCCGCCCGGGGCCAGCATCAGCAGGGCCGGGCCGGAGCCGCGCGTGACGTAGCTCACCTCGAGATGGTCGATCGTGACGGTCGGCATCGTGTCCTCCTCACATTGAAAAGACGCGGCGCAGCACCTCGAGAATCGACGGTGAAGCGGAGCCTAATCCCCGGCAAGAGACAGGTCAACGGTCAGGGATTCCCCTGCAGGATTCCCCCGGTCGGGGCTCGGGTTCGGTGCCGGGCCAGGTGGGGCGCCGTAGGTCGCCGTAGCGGGTCTTGACCGCGCCAGCACGGCGGGGCATAGTCTGCCGCGAGGGTCCCCCCTTGATGTCCCCTCGGGCCCCGACCCATCGTGAGCGTCACGCTTCGCGTGACGAGGGAGGAAGGTCGATGGCACGCGCCGCGAATCATCGTCACACCCGCCGCGAATTCCTGAAAAAGTCGGCCGTGCTCGCCACCGGCGCCGGTGCCGCGTTTCCGTTCCCGGCGCCCGCCGTGGCCCAGCGGCCCAAGCTCGTCTACTGGTGCTACCAGTTCCTGAAGCCGAGCGACGACGCGCGGGTTAACTTCGCCCAGGAGTGGGCGAAGAAGAACAACGTCGATCTCCAGATCTCCATGGTGCCGCTCAAGGAGTTCCTGCCCAAGATCACGGCCGCGATCGAGGCCAAGGCCACACCGGACATCGTCGAGTCCAACGCGGTCGAGCTGCGGGCCCGCGGGCAGCTGCTCGACGTCACCGATATCTACAAGAAGCTCGACAAGACGTACGGCGGATGGGTCGGCAACGCGCCCAAGATCATGCTGGAGCCCGACGGACGGGTCCACCACCTCATGTACGGCTTCCAGGGCTTCATGCTGATGACGCGGGACGACCTCGTGCGTGAGGCCGGTCTCACGCCGCCGCCAGCCACGTGGGTCGACCTGCTGGCGTACGCCAAGAAGGCCCAGAAGCCGCCGCGGGTCTTCGGGCTCGGGATCCCCGTCAGCAACCAGACCGACTCCCAGGTCTGGGAAGACATGATGAAGAGCTACGGGGCGCGCCTGGCCGACGACAAGGGCAAGCGCGTGATCCTCGGCGACTACAAGCCGCAGGTGTGGGAGTTCCTCGACTTCTTCACGGAGGTGTGGAAGGCGGGTGTGCTCCCGCCCGGGGTCACGACCTGGGACAACACCATGAACAATTCGACCTTCCAGTCCGGCAAGGCCGTCTTCATTCTCAATCCGATCACGCTGTCGCTGTGGCTGGAGGAGAACAATCCCGAGCTCTTGGCCAAGACGGGGCACTACACATATCCCCGAGGGCCCAAGGGGCTCATCCAGCCCGTCACGTTCGGCTCGCGCTCGATCTTGAAGTACACGAAGGTGCCGGAGCTGGCCAAGCAGTTCCTGTGGGACTCGATGGAGCCGAGCAAGATGGATCGCGAGCACAGCGTCAGCCAGTGGGGGCCGGTGCTGAAGGCGTACCTCGGGTTCGACGTCTGGAAGAAGAAGCCGTTCATGAAGGGCCTGATCGACCTGTCGGTGCGCGGCGAGCCCCAGGGCTGGCCGGACGTCTTCAACGACGCCTGGCGCGAGCAGTTCACGAACACGACGATCTCGCGGATGCTCCAGCGGATCGTCGTGGACAACTGGTCGCGCGACCGGGCCTTCGTCGAAACGCTCGACGTCCTCAACAAGATCTACTCGAAGTACGCGTAGGGCGCACCGTCGTGGCCATCCGGCACCGATCCGTCGCGGTCGCGCTTCCCGTTCCGGCGAGGCCCGCGCGGTGGCCGTCCGCGCGCACGCGCGAGGCGCTCGGCGGCATGGGGCTCCTCGCGCCGACCGTGCTGATCCTGATCGGGCTCGTGCTGTACCCGTTCTTCTACGCCATCTGGCTGGCCTTCTCCGACAAGACCGTGGGGTCCCCCGGGCAGTTCGTCGGCCTCAGGAACTTCATCTACGTCCTCGGCTGGCCGCAGTTCGGCACCGCGGTCGTGAACACCGTCGTCTTCACGGTGTCCGCCGTGTCCATCAAGTTCGTGCTGGGCATGGCCGTGGCGCTCGTCCTCAACCAGCAGATCCGGGGTCGCAATTTCTTCCGCGCCTTCCTGCTGCTGCCCTGGGCGATGCCGGCGTTCGTCGTGTACCTGGTGTGGCGCTGGCTCTACGATCCGCTGAGCGGCCTGATCAACTACGTCCTGATCGACCTCGGGCTCGTCGCGAGTCCGATCGCCTTCCTCTCGGACCGCAGCACGGCCATGGCCTCGGTCATCATCGCCCACGTCTGGCGGAACTTTCCCTTCTACGCGATCTCCTTCCTCGCCGGGATGCAGACGATCTCGCAGGAGCTTTACGATTCCGCGCAGGTCGACGGCGCCTCCCGGGTGCAGCAGTTCCGGCACATCACGCTGCCCGGGCTCTACCACATCATCGGCGTGGTGCTGCTGCTGACGACGATCTGGACCGCGAACGCGTTCGAGCCGGTCTATCTGCTGACGGGCGGCGGCCCGTCGGACGCGACCATGGTCTACACGATGCTCGCGTACGTGGCGGGGATGTTGAACCTCCGCCTGGGCGAGGCGGCGGCGATCTCCACCCTCTTCCTTCCGCTGCTGATCGGGCTCGTGCTGGCGGTGACCGTGCTGCTGCAGCGCAAGGCCAACGCCTGAGGGAGCGACGCCATGCGTGAAACGCTCTCGATCCGGGTCACCACCTACGCGCTGCTGGCGCTCTTCGTCTTCATGGTGGCGGTGCCGCTCTTCTGGATGGTGACGACCGCGCTCAAGACGAACAAGGATCTCTACGAAGACTTCACCTACCTGCCCCACCGACCCACGCTCCAGCACTTCGTCCGCGTCATCACGCGGGATGATCTCTTGACGAACATCTGGAACAGCTTCGCGGTGGCGTCGGTGACGACCGCGGTCACCGTGGTGGTGAGCGCGTTCGCCGCCTTCAGCATCGTCCGGTACAAGTACCGCGGGCGGGAGTGGATCGGCCGCTTCATCCTGTTCAAGTACGTGCTGCCGACGGCGATGCTGTTCGTCTCCCTCTACGCGATCGTGGTCGCGCTGGGCCTCGGCAACACGCTGAAGTCCCTCATGCTGACCTATCTCTCGTTCACGGTGCCCTTCTGCACCTGGATGCTGATGGGCTACTTCCGGAGCATCCCGCCCGAGCTCGAAGAGCACGCGATGGTCGACGGCTGCACCAAGATCGGGGCCCTGTTCCGGATCCTCCTGCCGCTGTCGGCGCCGGGCATCGTCGCGTCCGCCATCTTCTCGTTCACGCTGGCCTGGAACGAGTTCCTCCTGGCCCTGGTCTTCACCACGGACCAGACCACGATGACGGTCCCGATCAAGCTCTCGATGATGGTGGTGGGCGATCAGTACATCTGGGGCCAGCTGATGGCGGGGGCCGTCCTCGCGTCCGTGCCCATCGTCATTCTCTACTTCATCGGCCAGCGCTTCGTCGTTCAGGGACTGGCGGCGGGCTCCGTCAAGGGCTAGCCCGCATTATTCACGAACCGCACCGCGCCGTCGGACGGGTGGCGCCAGGGTGTCCCCGGCCCGCCGGGCGAGTGGGTGACGGAGCCCGGTGGGCCGGGGACACCCTGGCGCCAGGCCCCGTCCGGCTCACGGCGCCGTCTTCGTGAATAATGCGGGCTAGCGGCGCTCACTTGTCCTTCAGCTTCAGGTCCTCGTACGGCGCCGAGTACAGGTGGCCGGCGATGAGGCCCAGGCCCGAGTCCGCCACGCGTGGTCCGTAGCCGTTGAGGAGAGCGGGCTCGACGAGCGGGGCGAACATGACGCGCTCGTGCATGAGCCGCTGGATCTTCTGAAGGATCGCCGCGCGCCGCTTCGGATCGAGCTCGCCGGCTTGCTCCTGATAGAGACCGTCGATGTCCGGGAAGCCGCCGTAGGCCCGGGCCCCGGTCGAGAATACGAACGCCTCGATGCGGGTGGCGGCGTTGCCGAACGCCGAGCTGCCGACCCGCGCCAGAGGCTTCAGCTTCTTCTCCAGGTCGCTCTTCTGGAAGCTGGCCCTCTCCAGGCCCCGAAGCTTCGCTCGAATCCCGATCGCCTGCAGGAAGTTGGCGGCGGCCTCGGTGATCGGCACGTACACCATGTCGCTGAAGACCTCGCCGGCGTCGAAGCCGCGAGGGTAGCCGGCCTCCGCCAGGAGCTGCCGGGCGCGGGCTGGATCGTAGGGGTACGGCGGCGGCGCCCAGCCGAACTCGAAGTCTTGAGGAATGATGGTCGAGCTGATCTTGCCGAAGCCGAGATACTCCGCCTCGTTGATGGCCTTCCGGTCGATCGCCAGGTTGGCGGCCAGGCGGACCCGGCGATCCGCCCACGGCGACTTCGGATCCCACTGATCGTGCATGGCGATCCATTCCGTGAAGATCCCGAGGGTCGGCTTGAGCGTGAGCCCCGGCGTCCGCCGGAGCTCTTCGGCGAGCGCGCCACGAATCGAGTACACGATGTCCGCCTCGCCGCGCTTGAGCATCGCCAGGCGCGTGGACTCGTCGGGGACCGATCTGAATACCAGGCGCTTCACGCTCGGGGTCTTGCGCCAGTACCCCTCGTAGGCCTCGAGCACGAGCTCGATGCCCGGATTGAAGGAGACGAAGCGATATGGGCCGGCGCCGACCGGCGCCTTCTTGAAGCCGTCGTCTCCGACCCGCTCGACATAGTTCTTCGGCACGATCCAGGCGGCGCCCGTCGCGGGGGTGGCGTAGAAGGTCATGAAGTCGGCCCACGGCTTCTTGAGACGAACGCGCACGCGGTGCACGTCCAACACGTCGACCGCGGCCACTTGCGCCTTGAACGTCGCGGAGGCGACGCCCTTGTACCGTTCGAAGGAGAACTTCACGTCCTCGGCGCCCAACGGGTCGCCGTTGTGGAACTTCACGCCCTTGCGGAGCACGAAATCGTACGTCAGCCCGTCCTTGGAGACGGTCCAGGACTCGGCCAGGCTCGGCGCCATCGCGTGGCCGGGCATAGGCTTCATCAGCCCATCGTGGAGGGCATAGATGATCATGAAGGGCGTGCTGATGCCGGTCGTCTCCGCCGGGTCGAACCACGCCGGAGCGAGCGAGGCGTGAACCGCCCACGTCATCCGGCCTTCGGGAGCGGCGCCGGCCGGGACCGGAGCGCCGCTCGATACCGACAGGAGGGCGAGGAGCAGAAGCCAGCGTGACGGGACTCTCATCTTGTCTCCCTTGTCAGCCATCGACCTCGATCGGTTATCGGTCGAGGAGTCGCCAGCCTGAGGACGAATGATACCCGCACCGTCCTCGCGCGCGAACGCTTTCAGGTGCGATGCTCCGAGCGCCGACGCGTCGGCGCGCCGTCCCGCCCAGCAGCCTCGTGCTACCATCGCGACGTCTCCGAATTCGACCATGCTACGGATCCGGACGCCCCCGAAGACAAAGGAGCCGATCATGAAGCGCACCGTCGAACTCGTCGCGGCGCTGCTGGCGTTCACCCTTCTGGCGAGCCCCGTCGCCGCGCAAGGCAAGTCGGACCTCACCGTCGCGCTGTCGAGCTTCTCCACGGAGGTGCTCGATCCCGTCCTGGGCGGCCACGTGGTCAAGTACTACATGTCGCTCATGTTCGACTACCTCGTCGGCGTGACGCCCGATGGGCAGCTGTCCAGGGACGCCGGCCTGGCGACGCGCTGGGAGCCCTCCGCCGATCACCGGCGCTGGACGTTCTACCTGCGCAAGGGCGTGCGATTTCACACCGGCGACGAGGTGACGGCCGAGGACGTCAAGTTCAGCCTCCAGCGCGCCATCGGCAAGCGCTCGACGACCGGCTACGCGGGGCCGTTGCGCACGCTCATCGCCGACATCGAGACGCCCGCGCCCGACCGGGTGGTGATCGTCACCAAGGAGTCGACGCTGATCATCCCGACGTACCTGTCGCGCTCCCTCTCCACCGAGGGGATGATCCTGCCGAAGAAATACATCGAGGCCAACGGCGACGACGTGTTCGCCCAGAAGCCCGTGGGCAGCGGGCCGTACCGGTTCGTGGAGCAGGTGACCGGCTCGCACATCAAGCTGGCCGCCGTCGACAACCACTGGCGCATCGGCGTCCCGCGTTACAAGACCGTCACCTTCAGGCTCGTCTCCGAGGAGACGACGCGGATCGCGCTCCTGCGCCGCGGCGAGGTCGACATCGCCGACGTGAGCCGCGAGCGGGTCAAGGAGCTGGAGCGCGAATCGTTCCCGATCCACTTCCGGCGGGAGGAGGCCATCCTGACGGCGTGGTGGATCTTGCCGCGCGACGGACAGCCGACCAAGGACAAGCGCGTGCGCGAGGCCCTCAACCTCGCCGTCGACCGCAACGAGATCGCCCAGGCCATCTTTGCCGGCCACGCCGACCCCGCGTACGTCCCCATGGGGCTCTCCTGGTCGTATCGCGACATCGGCTTCAAGGTGACGCCCGAGATGCAGTACCCGTACGATCCGGCGCGGGCGAAGAAGCTCCTGGCCGACGCGGGCTTCGCCGGCGGCTTCCCCCTCACGGTCCACGCCTACCAGCTCCCCGGCCTGCCCGAGGGCAAGGCGTTCGCCGAGGCGCTGGCCGGGTACTGGCAGAAGATCGGCGTCCAGCCCAAGCTGATCCCGGTCGACTATCCGGCGTTCCGGAAGACCTGGTTCGATCGGACCGTACCGGGCGCGGTGGGCTACTACAACGTCGCCAACCGCGACTGGATCGGCACCTACGCGTTCCTCGAGAAGCAGGCCTACACGAAGTCGAAGGCGAGCGACACGGTGAACGACCCCGAGATCGACGGCATGATCGAGCAGGTCATGCGGCAGACCGACAAGGAGAAGATCGCGACGCTGATGCGGAACGTCTACACGCGGCTGCGCGGCGAGCACTACGGCGTCCCGATCGTCTACCTGCACTCGCCGTACGCCGCGTCGAAGACGCTCGGCAAGTGGAACCCGGGCACCGTGATGTACGACTTCTTCATCGACGAGCTCGCCTCGTCGAAGCGTTGAGCCGGGCGTGGCGCGATTCGTCCTCGCGCGCCTCGTCCAGTCGCTGGCGGCCCTGGCCATCCTCTCCGTCGTCGTGTTCGTCCTGGCCCGGGCCACCGGCGATCCGCTGCACTTGATCCTCCCGATGTCGGCCAGTGAGGAAGACTACGCCAACGCCCGCCGGTACCTCGGCCTGGACCGGCCGTACATGGAGCAGTACCTCTCGTTCGTCGGCCGCGCGCTCACCGGAGACTTCGGCACCTCGCTGCGCGCGCGGCGCCCGGTCGGCGAGCTGATCGCGCAGCGGCTGCCCAACTCGCTGCGCCTGGCGGCGTTCGCGATGACCGTGAGCCTGCTCCTGGCCTTTCCGCTGGGCGTGCTGGCGGCGGTGTGGAAGGGGACCGGGATCGATCGCGCCGCCCAGGTGATCGCGGTGCTCGGACAGTCGCTGCCGACCTTCTGGGTGGCCATCGTGCTGATCGAGGTCGTGGCGGGACGGCTGCAGTGGCTGCCCGCCGGCGGCATCGCCGGATTCGCCAGCTACATCCTGCCCGGCTTCACGCTCGGCTGGTTCGTGGTGGCCGGGATGATGCGTCTCCTGCGCTCGGGCATGCTCGAGGTGCTGGACTCCGAGTACGTCAAGCTGGCGCGGGTGAAGGGCGTGGTCGAGCACCGCGTGGTCTGGGTCCACGCGCTGAAGAACGCGCTGATCCCCGTCGTCACGTTTGCCGGCATCTATTTCTCGATCCTGGTCACGACCGCCATCGTGGTGGAGACGGTCTTCGCCTGGCCCGGTTTGGGTCGGCTCGCCTACGAGGCCATCTCCTCGCGCGACTTCCCGGTGATCCAGGCCGTGGTGCTCACCACCGCCGCGATCGTCGCCGTCGTGAACCTCTCGGTGGACTGCGTCTACGCGCTCATCGACCCGCGCATCCGCTATGTCCGCTAAGTTTCACTCGAAGGGGGCCTCTGACCGACGGGCTGCACCCTTAGGGGCCCCCTCCGAGCCTCCCCCAGGATCGGATTGCGCCGGCGAAGCCGGCGCTCGGACTCTGAGTTCTCATGGCCGCTGAACACGCGGGCGGGGCTGTTGCGGAGTCGATTCCGGCGGCGCCGGCGCGGTCGCGGGCCGGCTGGCGCGGCGGGCGGCTGCCGGTATTTGCGCTGAGCATCATCGGCGCGTTCGTCGTGGCCGCGCTGTTCGCCAATGTCCTGAGTCCCGCCGACCCCGAGGAGCAGGCGCTCCGAAAGCGGTTCACGCCGCCGGTGTGGGACGCGCGCGGCACCTGGCAGCACGCCCTGGGCACCGATCGGCTCGGCCGCGATCTGTTGTCGCGGATCATCTGGGGCTCGCGCGTGTCGCTGACGGCCGGAGTCCTCACCGTGCTCCTCGCCAGCGCCTTCGGCGCCGGCGTGGGGCTGGTCGCCGGCTACCACGGCGGACGCGTGGACACCGTGCTCATGCGAGTCACCGACGCCACGATGTCGTTCCCGGTGATCCTGTTGGCACTGATCCTCGCCGTCACGGTTGGGCCGAGCTTCGTCAACGTGGTGATCGCCATCGCCGTGATCCTCTGGGCGCGCTACGCGCGCGTGATCCGCGGCCAGGTCCTCACGCTGATGGAGCTCGATTTCATCACCCAGGCGCGCATCGCCGGCGCCTCGGCGTCGCGGATCATCCTCCGTCACCTGTTCCCCAACACGCTCAACACGCTGACGGTCCTGATCACGCTCCAGGTCGGCTACGTGATCATCGTGGAAGCCTCGCTCTCGTTCCTGGGCGCCGGCATCCCGCCGCCCACGCCCGCCTGGGGCTCGATGATCGCCGAGGGGCGCGACTTCGTCACGAGTGCCTGGTGGGTGTCGTTCTTTCCCGGGCTCGCCATCCTCCTCGTCGTGCTCGCCTTCAACCTGCTCGGCGACTGGTTGCGCGACACGCTCGACCCGAAGCTCCGCCAGCTCTGAGCGCGCGGCGTCCGTCCGTGGTGTGCGCTGCAGGGCCCGCCGGCCGAGGCGCAGCTATGAACCTATGATGCGGTCGGTCGTCGTCGTCGGGGGCGGTCTGATCGGGCTCAGCGCGGCGCTCCATCTGCGCCGCGCCGACCCGGGCGTTCGGGTCACCGTGCTCGAGTCCCGGCGGGTCGGCGCCGCCGCGTCCGGCGCCAGCGCGGCCGGCGTTCGGGTCATGGGACGCGACCCCGCCGAGCGGGCGCTCGCGCTCGAGAGCTTGAGGCGCTGGCCCGACCTCGACCGCGAGCTCGAGGGCGAGACCGGCTACCGCCGCGGCGGCGGTCTCCGGGTCGCGCTCGACGACGCGGAATGGACGGAGGCGTCCCGTGCGGTCGCCGAGCAGCGCGCCGACGGCGTCCCGGTCGAGCTGGTCGACCGCGCGGCCGCGCTCCGCCTGGCGCCCGGGCTCTCGGCCGACTGCCGGGGCGGGGTTCACTGTCCCATCGACGGCCAGGCCGAGGCGCTCGCGACGGTTCGTGCGTTCGCGGCGGCGGCCCGACGTCTCGGCGCGCGGCTGGAAGAAGGCGTCGCCGTGCGTGCGCTGGTCGTAGAGAACAGGCGCCTCGTCGCGATCGTGGCCGCCGGCGCCTGGAGCGCGCCGCTCCTCGCGAAGGTAGGCGTCGAGCTGCCGCTTCGGAGCCGTCCCCTCCAGATGCTCCTGACCGATCCTGGGCCGCCCGCCCTGGCGCCGGTCGTGGGGTGCTTCGGCCGCCGCCTGAGCTTGAAGCAGCTCGCCGACGGCGCCTATCTGATCGGCGGTGGCTGGCCCGCGCGGATCGTCGACGAAGCGGAAAACCGGTGGGAGGTGCTGGACGACAGCGTCCGCGGGAGCCTCGACACCGCTCGCGCCGTCTACCTTCCTCTCGGCGCGCGGTCGTTGGCTCGGAGCTGGGCCGGCATCGAAGCGTTCACGCCCGACGACTTGCCGGTGCTCGGCCCCGTTCCCGCCGTCGACGGTCTCCTGGTCGCGGCCGGATTCTCCGGCCATGGATTCGCGCTCACCCCGATGGTGGGCGACGTGCTTGCCCGGCTCGGACTCGGCCTCGATCCGCTCGCGCATCTCTGGGGCAGGCTCGGCGCCGCCCGGTTTCTGTCGTGACCGTGATGACCTCGCCGGTGATCGAGGTCCGCGACCTCCGCACACATCTCGTGACCCGCTGGGGCACGATCAAGGCGGTCGACGGCGTGTCCTTCTCGGTGGGCGAGGGCGAGACGCTCGGGCTCGTCGGCGAGTCGGGGTCGGGGAAGAGCATGACGTGTCTCTCGATCCTTGGACTCGTACCGCGCCCGGCGGCACGCATCCTGGGCGGCCAGGTGCTCCTGGACGGCGAGGATCTCCTGACGAAGAGCCCGCGCGAGATGCAGCGGATCCGCGGCAAGCGCGTCGCGATGATCCTGCAGGACCCGATGAGCAGCCTGAACCCGGTCTTCTCCGTCGGGATGCAGATCCGCGAGCCGCTCGCCAGCTACCACGGGCTCGCGGGCCGCGGGCTGAGGGAGCGCGCGGTCGAGCTGCTGGGCTCCGTCGGAATCTCGTCCCCGGCGGCGCGGCTCCGCGCCTTCCCGCACCAGCTCTCGGGGGGCATGCGGCAGCGCGTGGTCGGCGCCATGGCCATCGCAGCACCGCCACGGCTCCTGATCGCCGACGAGCCCACCACGAGCCTCGATCTCACGATCCAGGCGCAGTATCTGCGGCTGCTCAAGGACCTCCAGGCGCTCCACCGTCTCGCGATGATCTTCGTGACGCACAATCTCGGCATCGTCGCGAAGATGTGCGACCGCGTCGCGGTGATGTACGCGGGGCGCATCGTGGAGGCGGGCGGGGTCGAGACGATCTTCCGGGCGCCGCGGCATCCGTACACGCGGGCGCTGCTCGAGTCGGTGCCGCGCCTGGGCGAGTCGACGGAGTGGCTCACCGCGATCGAAGGCCAGCCGCCCGATCTCGCCGCGCTCCCACCGGGGTGCGCGTTCGCGCCGCGATGCCCGCGGGCGATGGCGCGGTGTCGCGCCGAGGAGCCGCCGGAATTCACGCCGGCACCCGGTCACTCGAGCCGGTGCTGGCTCGACGCGCCGCCATGAGCCCGGCCCCGCTGCTCGAGGCGACGGCGCTCACCAAGCACTTCCCGGTGCGGAAGGGCCTCTTCGGCCGGCCGGCGGGACTCGTGCGCGCCGTGGACGCCGTCTCGTTCGCGATCGAGGCGGGCAAGACGCTCGGCCTCGTCGGCGAGTCCGGATGCGGCAAGACGACGACGTCCCGGATGATCCTGCACGTCGAGACACCGACGAGCGGCGCCATCCGCTTCGAGGGCGCGCCGCTGGTGGGGCTCGATCGCGACGGCCTGCGCCGATATCGGCGATCCGTTCAGGCCGTGTTCCAGGACCCCTACGCGTCGCTCGATCCGCGGATGCGAGTGGGCACGATCGTCGGCGAGCCGCTGGTCATCAACGAGCGGCCGGCCGGCCCGACGCTCCGGAAACGGGTGCTCGAGCTCCTCGAGCTGGTCGGGCTGCCCGAGCGGGCCGCCGAGCTCTATCCCCACGAGTTCTCGGGCGGCCAGCGCCAGCGCATCGCGATCGCCCGGGCGCTGGCACTCTCGCCGAAGCTCGTCGTGCTCGACGAGCCCGTCTCGGCGCTCGACGTGTCGATCCGCGCTCAGATCCTGAACCTCCTGCGCGATCTCCAGCGGCGGCTTGGCGTCTCCTACCTGTTCATCGCGCATGACCTCGCGGCGGTGGCGCACATGAGCCACACGATCGCCGTCATGTATCTGGGCAAGATCGTCGAGCTCGGCGCGGCCGCCGACGTTGCCCGGCGCCCGAAGCATCCGTACACCCAGGCGCTGTTCTCGGCGGCGTTGCCGCTCGACCCGCGCGAACGCCCGGAGGAGATCATCCTGAGCGGGGAGATTCCAAGCCCGCTCGATCCACCGCCGGGCTGCCGCTTCCACACACGGTGCCGCCACGTGATGGAGCGGTGCCGCCGCGACGAGCCGCCGCTAGCGCCGGAGAGCGGTCGACTCGTCGCCTGCCATCTCTACCCGGCCTCGGCGGCGTGAGGGGCCGGGTCTTCTACGGCTGGTGGATCGTCGGTGCCGGCTTCTGCCTGGAGGCGCTGATGGGCGCGCTCATGTTTCACGCGTACGGCGCCTACGTGGTCGTGCTCCGCGAGGAGTTCGGCTGGAGCAAGACGATGTTCTCGGCGGTGTTCTCGATGGCGCGCGCCGAGAGCGGCATTCTCGGGCCGATCCAGGGCTGGCTGACGGACCGCTTCGGCCCGCGGACCCTGATCCGCATCGGGATGATCATCTTCGCCGTCGGCTTCATGCTGTTCAGCCAGATCGGCTCCCCCCAGACTTTCTTCCTGACCTTCTTCCTGATGGCGCTGGGCTCGGGCCTGGGCGGCTATCTGCCGATCGGCGTGGCCATCGTCGCCTGGTTCCGCCGCCGCCGCGCCCTGGCGCTCAGCATCAGCTCGACCGGCATGCCGGTCGGCGGCCTCCTGACGCAGCTCGTGGCGGTCGCGCTGACCACGATCGGCTGGCGCTGGACCGCGTTCATGTCCGGCGTGGTCGTCCTGCTGGTCGCGCTGCCGGTCTCGCGCCTCGTCCATCACCGGCCCGAGCCTCGCGGCGAGTGGCCCGACGGCGAGCCGCCCGCGCCCCGTCCCGAGGGAGCGACGACGGGTTCCCGCCCCTCGGCGGCCGCCGTCGCTGACGACTTCACGCCGCGAGAGGCGATGCGGGCACCGGCGCTCTGGTACATCTCGATCGGCCACGGCCTGGCGCTGCTCGCCGTGTCCGCCGTCTCGGTCCACCTGATCGTCCACGTCACCGAGCGGCTCGGCTACTCGCTGCAGCAGGCCACCGCGGTGGTCGCGCTGATGACCGTGATGCAGATGATCGGCCAGCTCGGCGGCGGCTGGGCGGGCGACCGCTTCAGCAAGCGGGCGATCGTCGTCGGCTGCATGGTCGCACACGCCGCCGGCCTGCTCCTGCTGGCCTCCGCGGCGGCGTTCTCGGCCGTCGCCGCCTTCGCCGTGCTTCACGGTCTTGCGTGGGGGGTCCGCGGGCCGCTGATGTCGGCGATCCGCGCCGACTACTTCGGAAGCAAATCGTTCGGCACGATCAGTGGAATCTCCTCGATGGTCGTGATGTTCGGGATGATCGGCGGGCCGATCATCGCCGGCGTCCTGGCCGACCGCACCGGGAGCTACGAGACGGCGTTCCGGATCCTCGCCGGGTTCGCCGCGCTCGGCTCGATCTTCTTCGTGCTCGCCCGCCGCCCGGCCCCGCCGCAACGCAGCGAGTATTGACAACCCGGGCCGCCCGCGCATAATCGCGCCCACTCGGGTTCCGTTCATCGTTCCTCGGCTTCGCTCCCAGAACTGTTCGCGACGCAGAGGAGGAATTCGCATGATCGAACGGGTGCCGCTTCGGCCGATCTCCCGCTTCGCGCTGATCCTGGTCGTCGCCCTGCTCGTGGGGTCGTTCGCCCCGACCGCGGGGCGCTCGCAAGCGCCTGCGGGGCGCTCGGAAGCGCCCACCGGACAGCTCACCTGGGCCGTGCATGTCTCGCTCGCGCCCACCTGGTTCGACCCCGCCGAGACCACCGGGATCATCACGCCCTTCATGTTCCTCTATGCGCTCCACGACGCGCTCGTGAAGCCGATGCCGGGCAACCCGATGGCGCCGAGCCTGGCGGAGTCCTGGACCGTTGCCCAGGACGGCCTCAGCTACGAGTTCGTCCTGCGCCAGGGAGTGAAGTTCCACAACGGTGACTCCCTCACCGCCGAGGACGTGAAGTTCTCCATGGAGCGCTATCGCGGCGCCGCGTCCGGGCCCTTCAAGGCCCGGGTGGCGGGCGTGGACGTGCTCGATCCTCACCGCGTCCGGTTTCGCTTCAAGCAGCCGTGGCCCGACTTCATGACCTTTTACGGCACGATGGCCACCGGTGCCGGCTGGATCGTTCCCAAGAAGTACGTCGAGCGTGTCGGCGACGACGGCTTCAAGAAGGCGCCGGTCGGGGCCGGCCCTTACAAGTTCGTGTCCTTCACGCCCGGCGTGGAGCTGGTGCTGGAGGCCAACGAGCAGTACTGGCGGAAGACGCCCGCCGTGAAACGCCTGGTCTTCAAGTCGATCCCTGACGAGTCCACGCGCCTGGCGATGCTCAAGCGCGGCGAGGCCGACATCGCCTACTCGATCCGCGGCGCGCTCGCCGAGGAGCTGCGCCGGACCCCGGGGCTCACCCTCAAGCCCAACTATCCGCCCGGCACGTTCTGGCTCGTCTTCCCCGAGCAATGGACGGACGCCAGGTCGCCCTGGACCGACAAGCGCGTGCGGCTCGCCGCGAACTACGCGATCGATCGGCCGGCCATCAACCGGGCCGAGACCCTGGGCTTCTCGCGCATCACCGGCAGCATGATCCCGCACACCTTCCAGTTCTACTGGCCCGCGCCGGCCCCTTCCTTCGATCCGCGGAAGGCACGGCAGCTTCTGGCCGAAGCCGGCTATCCCAACGGCTTCGACGCGGGCGACTACTACTGCGACGCGTCCTACGCCAATCTCGGCGAGGCCGTGGTGAACTACCTCCAGCCGGTCGGCATCCGGGCGCAGCTGCGTCCTCTCGAGCGGGCGGCGTTCATCCTGCAGAACAGTCAAAAGAAGCTCAAGAACATCATCCAGACGGCGAGCGGCGCCTTCGGGAACGCCGCCACCCGACTCGACGCCTTCGTGGCGGCGGGCGGCACGTTCACCTACGGAACCTACGCGGACATCGAGGGCCTCATCGGGGAGCAGGCGGCCGAGATGGACGTGAGGAAGCGGGAGGTGAACCTCCACCGGATCCAGCAGCTCATCTACGAGAAGGCCATGGTCGCGCCGATCTGGGAGCTCGCGTTCATCAACGGACACGGACCACGGGTCGCGGAGTCGGGCCTCACGCTCATCACCAGCCACGCGTATTCGAGCCCGTACGAGGATCTGAAGCTCACGGCCAGGTGAGAGCGGAGGTTACCGCGACAACCGCCTCGAGCCCAACGACGGCCAGCATTGCGGCGAGGAACCAGTGCTCGATCATCGCCCGGATTATCCGGCGCCCGCCGCCCAGCGTCAATGCTGAGAGCTACGCCCACTCGGGGTACGTCTGGGGTGAGAGCGCGTCGGCGCTGCGGCCCGCCCAGTCGAAGCGATTCATGCGCGGCCACATGCGCTCGCCCCCGGCCTGGAGCGCCGCGAAGAGCGCCCGCTCGTCCGCCGCGCGCACGCGTCCGCCGTCGACCACCAGGCGGCCGTCGACCCAGACCCGGTCGACGTCCTCGGCGGTTGCGTTGTAGACGATGTTCTTCACCGGATCGCGCAGCGGCGTCATGCCCCACGACGCGCCTTTCCAGAGGACGAGATCAGCCTTGGCGCCCGGCGCGATCCGCCCGAGATCGTCGCGCCCGAGCGCCCTGGCGCCGCCGAGCGTCGCGGCGTCGAACACGTGCGCGGCGGTCGTCGCCTCGGTCTGGCGCTCCACGATCTTGGACACGACCGCCGCCCAGCGCATCGCCTCGATGACGCTCTGGGGATTCGTGTCCGTGCCCAGCGACATGTTGACGCCCGCGCGGCGGTAGCCGGCGAAGGACTCCATCACGACGCCGCGCCGGGCGAAGACCCAGACCGCGTGGGCGACCGAGCACCCGGCGTCGGCCATGATGGCGACGTCGCCCGCCGGGTAGTTGGTCCAGGACGATCCACCGACGACGATGGCGTGGCCGAGGATCGCGTTCTGGCCGAGCACGCCGAGGTCGCGCAGCCAGGCGACCGGCGTCTTGCCGTGGCGGGCGAGCATCTCGTTGAACTCGACGACGGACTGCGAGGCGTGGACCTGCCAGGGCCGCTGGCGCTCGTCGGCCGCGAGCTTCGAAGCCCGCAGCAGATCGGGCGTGCACGTGTCCACCTGGGCCGGCGAGAAGAAGCAGCGGACGAGATCGCCGTGCGCGCCGTCGTACCGCTTGTGGAGCTCGATGGCCTGGCCGAGGCCCCGGCGCCCCTGCTCCTCGTCCCACTCCCACTCGACGCGCCGCCCGTCGCGCGTGAGCCAGCGGCCCGAGCGGAAGGCGAGGCCCACGTAGACCCGCAGGCCGTAGTCGGCGGCGCGGGCGGCGACGTACTCGCTCGCCGCGCCGATCTCCATCACCGTGGTCACGCCGCCGCGGAGGAGCTCGGCCATGGAGAAGTCGACGCAGGCGCGCGTCGCCTCGTCGTCCTGCGCCGCCCCGCGGACCGGCAGGAGCTCGAAGAGACCGGAGTAGAAGAACTGGGGGTTGCCGCGATCCTCGATGAAGGAGCGATCGAGCGGCGAGCCGCCGATGTGCGCGTGGGTCGAGATCAGGCCCGGAGTCAGGATCGCGTCTCGGGCGTCGACGGTCTCCCCGCCGGTCTCGGCCGAAGCGGCCTGGCGTCGGCCGACCGAGACGATGCGGTCACCCTCGACGATCACGGTCCCGTCGCGCAGCAGGCGGTGGCCTCGACCGTCGAAGGCGATGACGTGACCGGCGTGGATGGCGGTGCGACGCGGCATGGTCGGCCCTCCTCAGGCGAGCGATCCTACCGCGGTTCGGCGCGCCTTGACAGGCCGAGCGGGGCGTGATTTCCTCCGGGCACCATGCGGTTGCCGGGCCTCGCCATGAAGCGCAAGCAGTGGGAGCCCTTCGCCTTCGCCTCGCCCTCGCTCGTGCTGATCGGCTTCGTCATCCTCTTCCCGCTCGCGTACTCCTTCTACCTGTCGTTCCAGAACTTCGACCTCTCCGTCGGTTCCGACTACGAGTTCGTCGGCGTGAAGAACTACACCGAGGCGATTTTCCGGGACCCGCGGTTCCTCGGCTCCGTCTGGAACACGGCGGTGATCATCGCCCCGTCGCTGGTACTCGAGCTCCTGCTCGGGCTCGGGATCGCGATGCTGCTCAGTCGCGTGCTCCGCGGCCGGCCCATCATCACGGCACTCCTCGCCATCCCCGCCATGGTCTCGCCGGTGATGGCGGCGATGGCGTGGCGGATGATGTACGGGGTGAAGTACGGGGCCATCAACAACCTGGGGCGGCAGCTCGGGATCCTCGACGTCTACTTCGACTGGTTCTCGTCATCCCTCATCTCCATCGTGGCCGTCGTGCTGGTCGAGGTCTGGCACAACACGCCCTTCATGATGCTGGTGCTGCTGGCCGGACTGCAGTCGATTCCCCAGGAGCTGTACGACGCGGCCAGGGTCGATGGCGCCAACCCCTGGCAGAGCTTCTGGTCCGTCACGCTGCCGCTGCTCAAGTTCACGATGGTGGTGGGGGTGATGATCCGGCTCATCGATCTGACCAAGCTGTTCGGGTTGATCTTCGTGCTGACCTTCGGCGGGCCCGGCGGCAGCACGGAGACGGTCGCGTTCACCACGTACCTGATGGGCTTCAAGGACTTCCGAATGAGCTACGCCGCGGCGCTCTCCTATGTGATCGTCGGCGGCGTGCTGATCCTGACGCTGGCCTTCTTCTGGATGCAGCGCGTCCGGGAGTCGCGGGCGGCCTGATGGCGATCGCCATAGAGCGGAGCGCCGTCGTGACCCAGCGGCTGAAGCGTCACCGGCTGTGGCGCCGCGTCGGCCACGGCCTGACCTACCTCGGCCTCGGCGTCGCGCTGGTCTTCTTCCTCGGCCCCTTTTTCTGGATCGTGACCACGTCGCTCAAGGGCAACGAGGACTTCTTCGCGTTCCCGCCGGTGTGGATCCCGGTCGAGCCGTCGCTCAAGCACTACGCCGCGCTGTTCACGCGGTCGAGCGGGGCGCGGTATTTCACCAACAGCATGGTGCTCTCGACGCTCAGCATGATCTCCGCGCTGGTCGTCAGCCTGCCGACGGCCTACTCGATCGCCCGCTGGCGCTTCGGCGGCGGGTTCCTGTCCATTTTCCTGCTCGTGCTGCGGATGCTGCCCGCCATCGCGCTCATCATCCCGATCTACATCGTCTACAAGCTGCTCGGGGTGACCAACAACTACCTGGGACTCGTCGTCGTCTACACCGTGCTCTACATTCCGTTCGCGGTGTGGCTGCTCGTGGGCTTCCTCCGCGATTTCCCCGTGGAGATCGAGGAGGCGGCGATGATCGACGGCTGCTCGCGGCTCCGGGCGCTCGTCCAGGTGATCGTTCCGATCATCGCGCCGGGGATGGCGGTGGTGGCGCTCTTCGCGTTCATCGCGACGTGGAACGAGTTCCTCTTCGCGATCGTCCTCACCGGCATCGAGACGAAGACGATGATGGTGCTGGTGACCTCGTTCACCAGTGGTGGGACCGACATGTTCTACGGCGAGGCGTCGGCCTCGGTCGTGCTCGGCGTGCTTCCCGCCTTCGCGGTCGCCTTCATGCTCCAGCGCTATCTGGTCAAGGGCCTGGCGCTCGGCGGGACGAAGGGATAGGCAAACGATGGCAAGGGGGATTCCCATGAGACGGTTCTGGTCCGCGACCTCGGTCGCGCTGCTGCTCGGTGGCCTCGTCACGCTCGGCTGGCTCACGATGCCCCCTCGCGCGCCGGCCGCGCGGCCCTACGAGGGGCAGACGGTCCGGGCGGTGGTGAACGCGGAGTTCGTGAAGTACTCGCTCAGCCTGGTCGAGCAGGACCTGTACGACAAGCTCGGCGTCAAGCTCGAGATCGAGGTCATTCCCGCCGACGCCTTCGTGGCCAAAACCCTCCTCGAGTTGAACAGCGGCTCGAGCCCCTGGGACCTCATCATGTTCGGCCCCTCGAACATGCCGGACTACGGCCGGCACTTCGAGCCGCTCGAGCCCTGGGTCGAGAAGCTGAAGCTCGACTTCGCGATGGACGACATCGTCCCGGTGTTCGCCAAGGTGATGCTGCGCTTCCAGGGCAAGCTGGTCAGCATGCCGTACGACGGCGACATCCACATCATGTACTGGAACAAGGTCGCCTTCGAGCGGCCGGACAACCGGGCGAAGTTCAAGGCCAAGTACAAGTACGATCTGCAGCCGCCCAAGACGTGGAAGCAGTGGGACGACGCCGCCGAGTTCTTCCACGGCTGGGGCTGGGACGGGAGCCAGGCGAAGCTCTTCGGCGCCGGCGCCTCCTACAAGCCGAGCGGGAGCGGCTTCTCATACTACTGGTGGCGTCAGCGATTCTTCGCGTACGGCGGCAACTACTTCGACGCGAACATGAAGCCGCTCATCAACGGGACGGCGGGCGTGCGTGCGCTGGAGGAGATGGTCAGGACGATGCCGTTCTATCCGCCCGGTGTGCTCCTCTTCGAGTCGGAGGAGCCCAAGACGATGCTGATCAAGGGCGAGGTGCCGCTGCTCCACTCGTGGACGAGCACGGGCAAGCGGGTCGGGAATCCCGGCGAGTCGCTGATCGTGGGCAAGGCCGGATTCGGCATCGTCCCCGGCGCCGAGATCGACGGCAAGGTCGTCCACCGGCCCGCCATCACACCCGGCCGCGGCATGGCCGTCTCGAAGTACTCGAAGAAGAAGGAAGTCACGATGAAGGTTCTGGAGTTCATCTCGCTCCCGGATCAAAGCCTCAAGATCGTGATGGACGCGAAGACGATCATGGACCCCTGGCGCGTGAGCCATCTGCGCTCCGAGAAGTTCCGCAAGCTGTTCCCGGACGCCGACAAGTATCTCGACGCCATCGAGCAGAGCTTTCCGTTCCTGGTGCCCGACCCGGTCATCCCGGCCGCCGACGAGTACCAGCGCAAGCTCGCGTTCGAGATCACCGAGGCGCTGGCCAAGCGCAAGTCGCCGAAGGACGCCCTCGACAACGCCGCCAAGGAGTGGGACAAGGTCACCGAGCGGCGCGGGCTCGAGAAGCAAAAGGCCGCCTGGGGCGAGAAGCTCCACGAGATGAAGTCGCTCGGCATCGAATACAAACCGGACTGGGCGGCCAAGGCGAAGTGAGCGACGCCGGCTGCGTCTTCTGCACGGTCGTCGCGGCGCTCGAGCGCGCCGACACCTGCCCGGCCGGGGAGGCCGGGCAGGTGCTCCGCAAGGTCCAGGACCTGCCCGCGTCGCTGGCGATCCTGGCGCCCGATCAGTACTACAAGGGCTACACGATGGTCGTGTCGAAGACGCACGCGATCGAGCTCTTCGAGCTGCCCGAGCGCCAGGGCACGCAGTACTTCAACGACATGGTGCGCGTCGCGCGGGCGATCGCCACGGCCTTCCGGCCGCGCAAGATGAACTACGAGGTGCTCGGCAACACCGTCGGCCACCTGCACTGGCACCTCTTCCCGCGCTACGAGTGGGATCCGAACCCGAAGCGCCCGACCTGGGAGACGAACCACACGCCGCGCGTGCCGGGCTCGGAGGAGTACGCGGACACGCTCGCGGCGATCCGTCGCCACCTCGCCTGAGATTCGCAAGCCCGAAGACCTGGAGCCCCACCATGATCGTGCCCCTCACGCTGGCCGACTTCCTGGAACGCGCCGAGCACGTCTACGGCGATCGCGAGGCGATCGTCGACGAGCCGAACCCGCCCGGGGGCGGGCTCGGCCGCATCACCTACGGGCAGTTCGCGGCGATGTCTCGCAGCCTGGCGGTCGCCCTCGACGATCTCGGCGTGCCCGATGGCGAGCGGGTGGCGATCGTGTCCCCCAACGCCGCGCGCTTTCTGGTATGCCTCTTCGGCGTCAGCGTCTACGGGCGCGTCATCGTCCCGGTGAACTTCCGGCTGAACGCGGAGGAAGTGCGCTACATCGTCGAGCACTCGGGCGCCACCGTCGCCCTGATCGACCCGGAGCTCGACGAGCCGCTCAGACACCTCACCGTGAAGCATCGCATCGTGCTGGGCTCGTCCACCGACCCCCAGCTGTTCGGCCGCCGGGACGCCGCGCCCCGGGGCCGCGTCACCGACGAGAACGCGCCCGTCTCGATCAACTACACGTCGGGCACCACGGCGAGGCCCAAGGGCGTGCAGCTCACGCACCGGGGCTGCTGGCTGAACGCCGTCACGTTCGGCTGGCACCTCGGCCTCTCGGACCGCGATGTCTATCTGCACACGCTGCCCACGTTCCACTGCAACGGCTGGGGGATGCCCTACGCGGTGACCGCGATCGGCGCGCGCCAGGTGGTCATCCGTAAGATCGACGGCGAAGAGATTCTCCGGCGCGTGGCGGCGGAAGGGGTGACCATCTTCAATTGCGCGCCGGCCGTGATCGCGGCGGTGCTGGACGCGGCGGCGTCCCGTCGCAAGCGCGGCGAGAGCGTGCCGGGTGCCGGGCGCGTGCGAATCGTGGTCGCGGGCGCGCCGCCTCCGTCGAAGACGATCGAGCGCGTCGAGGCCGAGCTCGGCTGGGAGTTCATCCAGATCTACGGCCTCACCGAGACCTCCCCGTTGCTCACCATCAACCGGGCCCCCCAGGAGTGGGACGGGGTCGATCGGGCGGAACGGGCCCGGCGCCTGTCACGGGCGGGCGTGCCGGCGGTGGGCGTCCGCATGGCCGTCGACGCGAACGGCGAGATCCTCACCCGGACCAACCACGTCTTCGAGGGCTACTGGAACCAGCCCGAGGACACCGCCAAAGCTGTCGAGAACGGCTGGTTCCGCACGGGTGACGGCGGCCACACCGAGGGGGCCTACATCACGATCGCCGACCGTAAGAAGGACGTGATCATCACCGGCGGCGAGAACGTATCCTCAATCGAGGTGGAGGACTGTCTCTACCAGCATCCCGCCGTGGCCGAGGCCGCCGTGATCGGCGTTCCCGACGAGCGGTGGGGCGAGACCATCAAGGCGCTGGTGGTACTCCGGCCGGGGGCGCAGGTGAGCGCGGGCGACCTGGTCGACTTCTGCCGCAGTCGCATGGCCCACTACAAGTGCCCGACGTCCGTCGAGCTCCGGGACGCCCTGGCCCGGACCGCCACCGGCAAGCTGCAGAAGTTCAAGCTGCGCGAGCCCTACTGGGCCGGCCGCGAGCGACGGGTCAACTAGCCGAACTTCGCGCGCTCCTCGCGCCGGTAGGCCCTGACCGCGAGCGTCAGGAACAGCGCGGTGTAGGCGGCGAGCCAGAGGAGGCTCGCGCCGAGCGATTCCGACCCGGCGCCGAGCGCGCTCCACGCGAGCTGCGCATAGTGATAGCTCGGCAGGTAGGGTGCGAGCGTCTGCACGAAGGCGGGCAGCTGGTTGATCGGTACGAAGAGCCCGGAGGCGAAGGACAGCGGCAAGTAGATCAGGTTGGCGATCGCGGGCGCGGCGTGGGGTCCTGACCAGTAGCCGATCGCGAACCCGAGCGCGATGAACGGCAGCGAGCCTGCCAGCAGCCGCGCGACGACTGTCGCCCAGACCGCCGGCGTCTGATGGATCCCGCCGGCTATGGCCCCGAAGCCGATGAGGAGAATCAGCGCGATCAGCGCGAACACGAGCGCGGTCAGGACCTTGGCCAGCATGAACACGAGCGGCGGCAGCGGGCTCGCCCGCATCAGGCGATCGATCTTCATGCCGCGCTCGTTGGCGACGCCGATGCCGAAGCCGTAGACCATGACGTTGCCGACCGCGTACGCGCCGAACGAGGCCAGCAGGTAGGCGCCGATGCTCACGCCGTCGGCGCGCCGGAGATGCGCGACCGGCAGGCCGAAGAAGATGAAGAAGACGATCGGCAGCGCCAGGTTGGTGACGCTGAAGGCGGGGACCCGCCAGCGCATGAGCAGCTCGCTCCGGGTCTGTGCCAGCAGCATCCGCGTCAGAGGCGCGGCCGCCGGGCGCGTCATGGACGGCTCGTCAAGCTGAGGAAGGCCTCCTCGAGGTCGGCGCCCGTCACCTCGAGGTCTCGGACCGCCACGCCGCGCTCGAACAGCGCCTTGAGGACCAGCTCGGGCTGGTTGCTGAGCAGGCGGACCCGATGGTCCGAGACCTCCAGGTTCTGCACCGGAAGCCCGCGGAACGTCACGTCGCCCACGGACGTCTCGGCGCTGAAGCTGATCCGCTTGCTCGGGATCCGCGACTTGATCTCGCGCGGCGTGGCATCCGCGATGACCACGCCGCGGTCGATCACGACGATGCGACTCGCCAGCTGGTCGGCCTCCTCGAGATAGTGGGTCGTGAGCACGATCGTCTTGCCGGCGCCGGACAGCGCGCGAATGCCGTCGAGCACGGCGCGGCGGGCCTCCACGTCCATGCCGACGGTCGGCTCGTCGAGGAACAGCGCCTCGGGATCACCGCAGACGGCGAGGGCGAAATACAGACGCTGGCGCTCGCCCCCGGACAGGGTGCCGGCCCGCGCGTCCGCCCTGGCGTCGAGCCCGGCCATCGTGATCGCGGCGGCGGTGGCCAGCGGTGACGGGTAGTATGCGCGGAACAGGTCCACGATCTCCCTGACCGTCAACACGCCCGTCGTCCCCGATTCCTGGAGCATCACGCCGCAGCGGCTCCGGGCGCGCCGGTCCGCCGGGTCCAGGCCGAAGAGGCGCGCCTGGCCGCCGGTCGGGCGCCGCAGGCCGAGCATCAGGCTGATCGACGTCGTCTTGCCCGCTCCGTTGGGCCCGAGCATCGCCACCAGCTCGCCCGGGCCGATCGTCAGATCGACTCCTTTCAGCGCCTCGATCTCGCCGAAGCGCTTGCGCGCCCCCCGAAGCTCGACCACCGTCGTCATCGCGCCCAGATTATCCGCCATCCCCTACGTCGACTTATCAGGGATCTCGGCGCCCGACGGTGACCTGGTCGCGGGGCAGCGGGCGGGGCGGCGGGGAGGGTCGTCAGACCCGTTCCCGCCAAGCACACGGCGAGAGTCGCCCGCCCGGATGGAGCCCAGCCGCCGCGGAGCAGCGCACGCGTGCCGCGTGGTCAGACGACCCTCCCCGCCGCCCCGCTCGCTGCCCCGCGACCAGTCGCAGAGCCAGTTTCGCCGAGAGCGCTGTTCCTGTATCTTTGCTGGCATCCGACTACCAAAGGAGCCCGGCCCTATGAAAGACCTCAGCATCTGGATGAACGGAAAGCTCGTGCCCCAGGCCCAGGCGGTCCTGCCCGTCAACAGCGCCGCGGTGTTCTACGCGACCAACGTGTTCGAAGGACTCCGCGCCTACTGGAACGCCGCCGACGACGAGGTCTATTCCTTCCGCCTGCCCGAGCACTTCGCCCGCTTCCGGGAGTCCATGAAGATGATGCGATTCACGATTCCCTACAGCGACGTGGATCTCTACGAGGCCGTGCGCCAGGTGCTTTCCGGAAACGAGATCCGGGAAGACGTGCACATGCACATGGTCGCGTACGTGACCGGCACCGGACTCGACGCCACGACGCCGACCGGGCTCTACATCAACCCGCGGCGCCGTCCGCGCGTCGAAGAGGGCGCCGGGCTCAAGTGCTGCGTGAGCTCCTGGGCGCGCACCTCGGACAACGCCATTCCGATCCGGCTCAAGTGCGGCGCCAACTATCAGAACGGCCGGCTCGCGACGCTGCAGGCGAAGGCCGACGGCTACGACCAGCCGCTCCTCCTCAACAAGGAGGGGCACGTCGCCGAGGGGACCGGTGCGACCTTCTTCATGGTCCGTAAAGGCCGGCTCGTCACCCCGCCGGTCACCGCCGACATTCTCGAGAGCATCACGCGGACGACGCTGATGGACTCGATCTGCCCCGAGCTTCTGGGCATGGGCGTCGTCGAGCGCGAGATCGACCGCACCGAGCTCTACGTGGCCGACGAGGCCTTCCTCTGCGGCAGCGGCTACGAGATCACGCCGATCGTCTCCATCGACCGGTTCCCACTGGGCGACGGAAAGGTCGGTCCGATCACCAGCCGCCTGCTGCGCTCGTACATGGACATCGTGCGCGGCGTCGACAAGCGGTTCCCGGAGTGGCGGACGCCGACCTATCGCACCGTGAGGGTCTAGTCCAGCCGGAATGAACTTTCCGGGCTTCCGGCTGCCGGACGAGCTGCTCGCGCTGCGCGAGCAGATCAGACGGGTCGTCCGCGACGAGGTCATTCCGGTCGAGCAGCGCATCGACCCGGACGCGCCCGAGCTTCCGGAGGACGACTGCCAGAGGATCGCGGCCAAGACGAAGGCCGCGGGCCTCTGGGCGCTGGGCGCTCCTGAAGAGCACGGGGGCGGCGGCCTCGACACCTTCGCGATGTGCGTCGCGCTCGAGGAGATGTCGCAGCACCGGATGGGCCTCTACAATCCGGGCTGCGGCGTCTTCGGCCGCTATCCGCCCCCGGCGATCTGGGCGGGGAGCAAGGAGCAGATCGCCAAGTACGCGGTGCCCACCATCCGCGATGGTCTGAAGACGTTCTTCGCCATCACGGAGCCGTCCGGCGGATCCGACCCCGCGGGCGCGATCCAGACGCGCGCCGAGAGGCGCGGCGACCGCTGGGTGTTGAACGGTCGGAAGGTCTTCATCTCGCGCGCCCACGACGCGCCGTGGGGCATCGTGTGGGCCCGCACCGATCGGGCGAAGGGGCGGGGCGGCATCTCGTGCTTCATCCTCGAGCGGGGCACGCCGGGCTTCACCGCGCGGACCATCCGCACGATCCGCACCTCCGCCGTGCCCAACGACGTGGTCTTCGAGGACTGCGAGCTTCCCGCCGAGAGCCTGATCGGCGCCGAGGGCCAGGGCCTCGATCTGGCCTTCGACCTGCTCGTCAAGAACCGCTTCCCCTACTCGGCGTGCAACCTCGGCGTGGCCGTGGCCGCGCACCGGATGGCCGTCGCCCACGCCAAGCAGCGCTCGACCTTCGGCGCGCCGCTGTCCCAGCGCCAGGCCATCCAGTGGATGCTGGCGGACGCCGAGGTCGAGCTCCGCGCGTGCCGCTGGCTCATCTGGGACGGTGCCTGGAAGGCCGACCGCGGCGAGGACGCGCGCGTCGAGGCGTCGATCGCCAAGCTCTACTCGAGCGAGGTGCTCGGGCGCGTCGTGGACGCCGCGGTCCAGATCCACGGCGGCTACGGCGTGTCCAAGGAGTTCCCGCTCGAGCGCTGGTACCGCGAGGCGCGCGTGCGGCGCATCGGCGAGGGCCCGTCCGAAGTCCATCGCATGGTGATCGCGCGCTCGCTGTTCCGCTGACCCGAGGACACCTCCATGGCCGACGAGACCCTGTGCGCGCTCGCCGACGGCATCGCCACCATCACGCTCAACCGCCCGGAGCGCCGCAACGCGCTCAACACCGCCGTGCTCGAGGCGCTCCGTCAGCGCTTCGACGAGCTGGAGCGCGATGAGCGCGTGCGGGTCGTCGTGATCCGGGGCGCGGGCACCGCGTTCTGCTCGGGCCGGGACCTCCAGGAGATGAGCCGGCGACAGCGCGACGCGCTCGAGCCCGAGGCGGACGTCATCAGCCTGTTTCAGCAGATCGAAGCCTCACGCCATCCGACGATCGCGATGGTCCACGGCGCGGCCTACGCGGGGGGGTGCGAGCTAGCGCTCCACTGCGACTTCCGCGTCGCCGCCGACGTGGCGCGCTTCGCCATGCCGCTGGCGCGGCTGGGGCTGGTCGTGCCGTTTCCGCTCGGCCAGAAGCTGGTCGAGATCATCGGCCCGGCGTTCACACGCCAGATTCTGCTCACCGGCCAGCCGGTCGACGCGAAGCGGGCGTACGAGATCGGGATGGTGCACGCGGTCGTCCCCGCCGCGGAGGTCGAGCGGGCGACCTACGAGCTGGCCCGGACGATCGCCGGAAACGCGCCGCTGTCGCTCGCGGGAATGAAGGCGACGATTCGCCGATCGGCCTCACTTCGCGAACGCATCGAGCACGCCGACCTCGACGAGCTCGCCCGTCGCGCGCGCGCCAGCGCCGACGCGCGCGAAGGCGTGCGGGCGATGCTGGAGAAGCGCAAGCCCGCCTTCCGAGGGGAGTGACCGAGGTGCCCGGCCGACGCATGGCGCGGCATGCCGTGATCAGAGGCGCCGGCATGCTCGCAGCCGCACTGCTCCTGCTCGCTCCTCCGGTGAGCGGCGCCCAACCCGGGGAGCTCGCGTGTGACCAGGAGCCAGGCAACCGGTTCTATTGGCTCGAGCGCGCGTTCTGCGATCTTCCGGCGAACGGTCCAGAACGTGCCCACGGGGTCGTCATCTGGAACCACGGGATATCCGGCACGACCCAGTCGTGGATGGCGCCGGCGCCGCCCGCGCTTCGACTGCTCCAGACCCGAGGCTGGGACGTGATCATGTTGAAGCGGCATCACCTGGCGGAGACCATGCCCGGGGACACGCTCTTTCGGACGGTGCAGCGCACTCTGCAGGAGGTCGCGGAGTGGAAAAAGCTGGGCTACCGCAAGGTCGCGCTGGCCGGTCAATCCTTCGGGGGCTATGTCTCACTGGAGGCGGCGGACACATTGCCCGGCCTCGACGCGGTCGTCGCCTTTGCCCCGGGCGTCCGCTCCTCGAGTGCGACCGGAGCGCTGGATCCATCGATCACGGATCGCATCCTGCGGCGCGCGAAGGTAGGCCGCATCGCCGTCGTCTTCCCGAAGAACGATGAGGTGTTCGGCTATCTCACGCGCGGTGAGAACGCTCAGGCCATCCTCTCGCGCCGCAGCCTGCCCTATCTCCTGCTCGACGAGACGAGCGGCCTCAGCGGACACGGAGGCGGAGTCACCGGGCGCTTCGCCCTGCGTTACGGCCTCTGCCTCGGTGACTTCCTCGCCGCCGAAAGCCCGCCGGCCGGGCGTTTCACGTGCGCGCCGGTCGCGGACGAATGGCTCGTCGTCCGCGAGTTGCTCCTTCCGCCGGCCGCAGAGCGCCCGACTCTCGTTCGCGAGGCCGCGGCGTTTCCACCTCCGGTCGGCTCGTTGGTAGGGCCCCGGTGGGCCATGCTCGCGGACACGGTGGTGCTCGTGGCGCCCGTCGACGGGGGATCGGGCCGGCTCCGCCTCATGTACCGCTCGACCGGGTTCGGCAGTGGCGTGTTCGATGCCACCGCCAAGGATGGCGTCATCCAGGCGGTGCTCTCCAACAAATCGACCGTGACGCTGAAGCCGGAGGGCGACGGCACGATCACGTGGACCGCCTCCGACGGCTCACGATCGCTCAAGGCATCGCTCGGCCTGGGTCGCGACGACCCCTGACGACCCGACGACCGAGCTCGATCGGTCACGAACGGCGGATCATGCTCGCCAGCCCACCCGTCGCGCCGTGAGGATCGGCTCCAGAATATGCCGGCGTCCCGCTGGGGCTAGCTCGGTTTATTTATGAACGATCGACGCGATCGGCGGGCGGGTGGCGCCGGGTGCGGCCCCGGCCGGCGGGGCTCCATCACCCGTTCGACCTCCTCGCACTTCTTCGAAGTGCGAAGGTACGAAGGGGTCCCATTCCGCCCCGCCGGCCGGGGC
>DASPZZ010000184.1:0-2171 GCA_035635995.1 Binatia bacterium
GCGCTGGCTTCACATGGAGCTGAAGCTGCTCGCCGACGTCGGCGTGATCGGCTTTCCCAACGCGGGAAAGTCGACCTTGGTGTCGCGGCTGTCCGCGGCCAAGCCGAAGATCGCCGACTATCCGTTCACGACGCTCGAGCCCACGCTCGGCATCGTCCGCGCCGACGAGGACCGCTCGTTCGTGATCGCCGACCTTCCGGGGCTGATCCCGGGGGCCGCCGAAGGCAAGGGGCTCGGGCATCAGTTCTTGCGCCACACGGAGCGGACGCGCCTTCTCGTGCACATGCTCGATCTCGATCCGCAGACCGGACGCGATCCACTCGATGATCTGCAGGTGATCAACCGCGAGCTGGTCGCCTACTCGGCCGAGCTCGCCGCGCGCCCCCAGATCGTGGTAGCCAACAAGGCCGATCTCCCGGACGCGGCGCCGAGCCGCGAGCGCGTGGAGCGACATTGCGCCGAGAACGGCCTGACGCTCTTCGTGATCTCGGCCGTCACCGGAAGCGGATTGACCGAGCTCGTGCGGGCGACCGCCTCACGGCTCGAGTCGCTCTCGGCCCAGGCGGCGGCGTCGCCGGCCTCCGCTCCGGCGTCCGGCCCGGGTCGTGCCGGAGGGCGTACCCGATGAGCGGCGCGCGTCGTCTCGGACGGGTGCGGCGTCTCGTCGTGAAGGTGGGCAGTGGGCTCGTGACGACCCCCGGCGCGGGCGTCAGCGCCGCCCGCATCGACGCGCTCGCCGCCGACATCGCCTCGATCAGCGAGGGGCGGCGCATCGTGCTGGTGTCATCGGGCGCGATCGTGACGGGGATGGCGCGGCTCGGGCTCGTCGAGCGGCCGCGCTCGATTCCCGAGAAGCAGGCCGCCGCGGCCGTCGGCCAGTCGGCGCTGATGTGGCAGTACGAGGCGGCCTTCGGGCGCCATCGCATCCCCGTCGGTCAGGTCCTCCTGACGGCTCAAGACATCAGCGACCGCGCGCGATACCTGAACGCGAAGAACACCCTGCTGGCGCTCCTGAAGTTCGACGTGATGCCGATCGTCAACGAGAACGACACCGTCGCCGTCGAAGAGATCAAGGTAGGCGACAACGACAACCTGAGCGCGCTCGTCGCTTCGCTGATCGACGCGGATCTCCTGGTGCTCCTTACCGACGTGGACGGTCTCTATACCGACGACCCGTCCGTCAACGCGCGGGCTCGCAAGCTCGACACCGTGGATGCGATCACCGACGAGATCGAGGGCCTCGCCCACGATCAGGCTGACCGCGTGTCGGTCGGCGGCATGGCGACGAAGCTCCAGGCGGCGCGCAAGGCGGCGGCGGCCGGGGTGCCCATGGTCATCGCCAGCGGGCGCGAGCCCGGCGTGCTCCGACGGATCCTCGACGGCGAGTCCGTGGGGACGTATTTCGCGCCGAAGGCCGACCGCCTGGGGGCCCGCAAACGCTGGATCGCGTTCGCGGTTCCGCCTCAGGGGCGGCTCACGGTTGACGCGGGGGCGCTGGCGGCATTAACTCAGCGTGGCAAGAGCCTCCTGCCTTCAGGCATAGTCGAGATCGAGGGGGACTTCGACTCTGGGGAGGTGGTGGCTCTCCTGGGGGGCGCCGGGGGCAAGGAGTTCGCCCGGGGAGTCGTGAACTTCGACGCGACCGAGCTCCGCAAGATCCGCGGAGCGAAGACGCAGGAGATCGAGCACCGGCTCGGCTACAAGAGCTTCGACGAAGTGATCCACCGTGACAACTTGGTGATCTTATAGGTGGTGCGCGCTGCAGGCCGTCGCGGGGCTGGGGCCCCGCCGGCCGAGGCGCGCGTGAGGAACGAGATGGACCCGAAGGCTCTCATCGAGACCCGCGCGCGGTCGGCGCGCGCCGCGGCGCGCGCGATGGCGCTGTGCCCGACGAAGACCAAGAACGAAGCGCTCCAGCAGATGGCGCGCGGGCTCGTCGAGAAGAGCCAGGTGCTGCTCGAGGCCAATCGCGCCGATGTCGAGCGGGCGCGCGGCCGGGTGACCAAGGCGTTTCTCGATCGCCTGACGCTCACCGAGTCGCGGATCGAGGGGATGGCCCAGGGGCTCCGGGAGATCGCGGGTTTGCCGGATCCGGTGGGCGCCGTCGTCGAGTCGTGGCGCCAGCCCAACGGCCTCGAGATCTCGCGCGTCCGCGTGCCGCTCGGCGTGGT
>DASPZZ010000185.1:0-5319 GCA_035635995.1 Binatia bacterium
TGGGGCGGCGGTCGCGTCGTCATCGGCGTCGGCCCCTACTGGGGGCCGCCTTATCCCTATCCGTATCCCTACTGGGGGCCGTCGCCGTACTACTCGTGGCAAGACGAACAAGAACACAAGGCGATGGCGGCGGTGTTTCTCACGACTGAGCCGGCGCTCGTGTCGGGGTGCAACCAGATCGGTGTGGCCGGAGACGACAACGTCAAAGATCTCCGGCGTAAGATCGTGAGAGGCGGCGGCAACGCGGCCGTCCTCACGTTCAGAGTGGACGACCTGAAGATGATGGCCGCGAATGTCTACAAGTGCCCGACGGCGGCCGCGAAGACCCAGTCCGCTCCGGCACCGCCGCCGGCGAGATCGCCATCGGCGAACGAACCGCCTCCGCCCCCGGCGGGGACGCCGCCTCCGCCACCTCCGAGCGCGAGATAGCCCGCGAAAGAATCCGGACGTCCTAGCACGATTGCCGTCATGCCGGCCTGGACATCTGCCGCCCCAGCCTGAGCGCCATCCAGCCGAGCACGACGACACCGAGCACCAGGCTTCCCCAGAGGGTCCAGCGTTTCCAGTCGACTCGCTCGCGTGTGACGGCTTCTTCGCCGAGTCGTTGAGGCTCTGCTGCCGCCTCGGCTCTTCCGATGACGATATTCGGTCCGGCCACACGAGTCTCTGCCTGGCCGAGCTCGGGCTCCTCCTCGCCCGTGTACCCGGGCACCAGGGTCGCGATCGGGAACGCCGTCGACTTCGCGTCGCGGCGGCCATACACGAGCTGGAACGGCCCTGCCCCGCGCGAGGCGAACACGAGGCGCTGGGGCACCCAACCCACGCTCAGGCCGAGCGGACCACGACCGACTCCGCCGCCGCGCTGATCGACTCGCGCCAGCCAGTACCGGTCGGGAATCGCGCCGACCTCGATGTCCGCGCTCGTCAGCTCATCGCCATCGCGGATCAGCCGATACACGGTCGCGGCCGTCACGTGGCGCCACGGGTCGGCGGGCTTCGAGCGCGAGAGGACTTCGAGCGACGCCACCGTGTTCTGCTGCGGCAGCCCGACGCGCAGCCGATCGACCGGGAACTGCCCGCCGAGATCGAATTCGTACTCGCCGGGCTTGTCGTTCGCCGGCACTCCGGTGACCTGCTTCCACTGGCGCGGCGCGGCGACGGCCGATTCGCCGGGCTCCACTGCGAGCCCGGACAGCTCGAGGGACCCGCTGCGACCCGGCCACGAGACTCGCAAGTACTTGGCCCGCCGGGCCGGCACTTCGATCCGTAGCTGCTCGAGGCGCGCGCCCCCGGACGACAGCCTCACGACCGGAGCGCCGCTCGCGAGCGGAGTCCATTGTCGAAGGTCATCGCTGGCCTCGATGGTCACACGCGCGAAAACTTGATCGGCGCCAGCCGGCAGCTCGAGCGTGACCGCCCGGATCGGCTTGGCGAGCGCCCGCGCGTCGGCCAGGTAGCCGACCAGCTTCGCGCCGCGCGCCGGCCGGCCCTGGCGCGTTCGCAGGTCGACGACCATCCGATCGCCGCGCTGCTCGAGACGGAGCTCGACGCCCTCCACACCGGTCGGATCATCGGTGCGGATCGGAAACAGCGTGACGGCCATGGGGCGAGGCTTCTCCTTCGTCGTCATGACCCGGGGCCGAAAGGCATACGCGACCACTTCACCCGCGCCGTTGAAGACGCGCAGGTCTGCCAGATCCGCGTGCACGACGCCTTCGTACACCGCGCGGGGCAGCTCGAGCTGCTGAAGCGCGTCCTGGCCGCTGGTCTGGAGCGGGATGCCGTACGCGAAGTCGCGCGGCTGCTCGGCGGCGGCCAGCGCCGGTACCAGGAGAAGCGCCACGATCAGCGCGTTCATCGGGCCTCCCGCGGGGACCGGGGCGGCACCGGCGAGAAGTAGCCGAGGACGAGCATTAGAACGCCCACGCCGACGAACGACACGATGCGCTGGATCGTGCCGGCATTGGACAGGTCGATCATGAAGAGCTTGACCACCACGACGGCCATCAGCACCGCGCCGGCGATCCAGGCGGCGCGCAGGCTTCGTCGGGTCGCGACGCCCATGCTGGCCAGCGCGACCAGGGTCCACAGGATCGAGAACGCGGTCTGGACGACGTCCGAGCGCAACATCGCGTCCAGAGCGAATCTCACCCCGCCCCAGTGGTGAAGCGTTCGCAGCAGCACGGCATTCGTCCACACGAATACGAGCGCGGCGAGCAGGCCCCAGGCCTGAGCGGGCGGGACCGACGCGATCGGCTGGAGCCCCAGCCGGCGCACCTCGAAAAACCATAGCGCGACGGCGAGCAAGGCGCCGATCTCGGCGAGATCGAGCGGGCTGAGAATCGGAACGTACGGCAGCGGAGCCGGATCACCGTTCGACACGAAGTTGACGACGAGCCCCCACAGCACCAGGAAGCCGGCGAGCGGCGCCGCCCCGGCGGCCAGGTACGCGTCGCGATGGGCGGCGACCGGCCACGCGATCCGGATGCCGCGCAACGCGAGCACGGTGAGGAGCGCGCCCGGGACAAGCGCCCAGGCGATGAGCGGCCAGACGGCGCGCCCGGCGAGAAGCTCGCCGATACCCCAGCCGATCTCCCAGCTCCCGAGCACGGCGAGGAGCCACACACCGGCCGCGTGAGCCCAGTATTGGTATCGGCTGCCCGGGGCTTCGTGACGGCGCAGGAGGAGAACGTGCGCCCCGAACGCGAGGGGCCATCCGACGTAGCCGAGATGCGCCATCGGGTGCTTCTCCTGCGCCGCGCTCGCACCCAACGCGACGACCATGAGCGGCGTCACCGCTTGTGCCGGATAGCGCGCGAGGCGCCAGTCGAGGCGCGTGTGGAGCCAGCTGAACGCCGCACACGACGCGGTGAAGAACACGAGTGCTCCCTGGATACGATACGCCGTCGGTACGTCGCGATCGATCTCGCCGAGCGCGCCGCCGACCCACCACGCGATCCCCCATCCGAACAGGACGTGGGCGACGACCCGCTCGGGCTCGGTGACGCCCGGGCGATGTCGATCGAGGTACCAGGCACAGAACAGGCCCGCGACGGCGAGAAACACGCAGCCCAGGTAGGCGCTGTTCGCGAGGAACAACGGGGCGGTGAGCCGCGTCTGATCCGCAAGAAACGCGGCGCCCGCGAGGAACTGCAACGCGAGGCCGAAGATCCGCGCCGGGAGCCGCTGCTGCCGAACCCCGACCCACACGATCGCCGCGCCCTCGAGGGCCCAGGCGGCCGACGTCCAACGACCATCGAGGGCGAGCGGGATCGCGAGGCTACCGAAGACGACGCCCAGGGCGAGGAAGGCTTCGGCGAGGAGGCGGAGGGCCTCGCCACGGCTGCCGAAGACGGCTTTCGCCAGCACGAGGTAGACCGCGGCGAGGATGAGGGCGCTCCACGCCGCCCCGTACTCGATGTCGTGCACGAGTCCGACCTGGAGCCCGAACGTCACGAGCGGCACGCCGAAGACGAGCGACCCGTCGACATATCGTTCGAGCCCGAGCGCCCGGCGCCGCGCGTAGAGGATCGGAATCGCGAGATAGACGATGAAGAAGAGCGCCAGGAACGGCTCGGTACTCGTGAAGTGCTCGGGGCGGTAAAAGTTCACACCCCACACCGTCCCGATCGAGAAGGTGAACCCGAAGCCCACCAGGTTCAGCACGCGCCACGCCTTGAACCAGGCGACAGCCAGGATGCCGGCGTTCAAGACGGCGTAGTAGCTGAACAGCATCACGTGGCTGCCGCCGCCGGTCGAAGCGAGGATCGGTGCGAGGAAGCCCCCCGACGCGCCGAGCACGGCGAGGGCCAGCGCGTCCTGGACGATGGCGATCATGGCGGAAAGCGCCGCCACCACGACGAGCAACACAAAGGCTTGCGCCGGAGGCAACAGGCTGTAGAGCCGGAAGGCGGCGAAGATGACGAGATAGAGGATGCCGATGCCGCCGCCTTGCAGAGTGAGGGCGTAGCCCGGACGACGCGCTCGGAGTCGCCAGCCGAGGACGAGCAGCACGACCGCGCCGGCCGCCACGCCGACGAGTCGCAGCTCGATGGGCATGTCGAAGCGCTCGTGCGCGTACTTGAGCAAGAACGCGACGCCGAAGAAGAGGATGACCACACCGACTCGCACGACCGTGTTACCGCCGGCGAGCAAGCGCCAGAGTGGCCAATCCTGGAGCGCCTTCGTCAGCGCCGGTTGTCGCCACGGAGCGGGCTCTTCGGCGGGCGCGTCGGGCTCGGCGGCCCGCGCTGCGACCGTCTCGGCGCGCTGGAGCGGCTCGAACGGCTCGGGCGGATGAGGGGCGCCAGGCGCCGCAGTGGCCGTCGGCACCTGTTGCTCGCCCTGTTCGAGCGTCTCAACACGACGATCGAGCCCCTCGAGGCGATCTCTCACCTCGGCGAGCCGGCCCTCGACGCTCACCAACCGCCGGTCCCCTGGCGGCCTCGCGACCATTCGACCCACCACCAGGCCTGCGAGGGCCCCGACGACGGCGCCGACGGCCCATGCCTCGGAATAGACTTGGTAGGCAAGCAACCCGCCGATGAGTGCACCAGGCATCCACATGGTAGAGCCTCCATGGCTGCCGGGGACGTCGATGTCGCTTGATGCCAGAATGCTCCGGCACCCGAGAGGAACGGAAGACTATTGGTGCGAGAGGGGGGAGTCGAACCCCCACGGGCTTTCGCCCTCTGGATCCTAAGTCCAGCGCGTCTGCCAGTTCCGCCACTCTCGCGCCGCCCCACAGTATAGGCTAGGCTCCCCGCGATGGCCGGGGTCGTCGGCTTCTTCCGCGCGCAGATCGCCGAGATCGAGCGCGACGCCGCGCTGCGCTGGTACGGCGTGGCGCTGGCCTTCCTGCACGTCGTCACCTACCTCTACTGGGTCGACCAGCGCATCGCCGCCTTCGTCGGCACGGGCGCGGAGCCGATCTGCTGGCCGCTGGTGCCCGACTGCGGGGCGCTCCGGATCCTGTCGCCGGCCGGCGTCGCGCTGGCGCTTCGCGCCTACTTCGCCGCGGCCGTCGGCACCGGCCTCCTGTTCGCGTCGCAACGGCTCGTGCCGTGGGCCTACGCGGGCCTCGTGCTGGTGAACGCGCTCAAGCTCGCCATCATGCTGCTCGACTATCGCCTGCGCATGAACCAGCACTACATGGCGTTCTTCGCCACGTTCGCCTATCTCTTCGTCCCGGCCAAGCGCGACGGGCTTCGCGTCCTGGTCACGCTCTTCTATTTCTGGGCCGGCACGCTCAAGCTCAACTGGGAATGGATCTCGGGCGCGGGCCTCTATCGCCCGATGTGGCCGTTCGCGGGCATGGGC
>DASPZZ010000186.1:0-2017 GCA_035635995.1 Binatia bacterium
TCCGACCGGCGTCGTGACGTTATGGAATCCTTGAATACTCCTGAGACGAGCCACGACCACCTGGTGCAGGGGCCGCGCCAGGCCTACGTCCTGCGGCTCTTCGTGGCCGGCATGACCGCGCGCTCGACCCGGGCGGTCGAAAACATCCGGGCGATCTGCGAGGAGCATTTCGCCGGCACGTACGAGCTCGAAGTGATCAATCTCTACGAGCAGCCGGCCCTGGCGACCGGCGAGCAGATCATCGCGGCCCCGACCTGCGTGAAGGAGCTGCCGCTGCCCGCGCGCCGGGTCATCGGCGACATGTCCAACACCGCCCGGGTCCTGGCCGGACTCGACCTCGTGGAGCACCCATGACAGCTCCCGACATGGCGGACGACGCGATGAATCCCGATCAGGTGAAGAAGCTCCAGCGAGAGCTCGAGGAAGCTCAGGAGACGCTGCGCGCCATTCGCCAAGGCGAGGTGGACGGGCTCGTCGTCGAGGGGCCAAACGGTCCTCAGCTGTTCACGCTCAAGACCGCCGAACAGCCCTACCGGATGCTCGTCGAGCAGATGCAAGAGGGCGCCCTGACGTTGACTCCAGCGGGAGACGTCCTCTACTGCAATCGCCGCTTCGCCGAGCTGGTCGGCGCCGCGCCCGAGACGATCGTCGGCGCGCCAATCGGTCCCTTCGTCGCCGAGGCCGACCAACCCCTCCTGGCCGCCGTGCTGCGCGCCGGACGCGGCAAGTACGAGGGGCACCTGCTCGCCTTCGACGGCCGCTCGGTGCCCGCGCTCTTCTCGGTCGGCACGTTCGCCGCCGATGGCTCCGAAAGCCTCTGCCTCGTCGTGACCGATCTGGTCGAGCTGATCCGGACGCGCGCCGCCCGGGCGGCGGCCGAGGCGGCCAGCCAGGCGAAAGATCAGTTCCTCGCGATGCTCGGCCACGAGCTGCGCAATCCCCTGGGGGCCATCATCTCCGCGGTCTCCGTGCTCGGCCAAACCTCGTCGACGCCCGAGCACGATCGTCGCGCCCGCGACGTGATCGCCCACCAGACCGAGCACCTCTCACGGCTCGTCGCGGACCTGCTCGACGTCACGCGCGGGGCGCTCGGCAAGATCGAGCTCGTCCGCGCGCCGATCGACGTGGCCGCCGCGGTCAGGCGGTGCCTCGCCACCCTCGACAGTACGCAAAAGCTGGGGCAGCACGTCGTCACCGTCGACGTCGAACCCGTCTGGGTCGAGGCCGACGGGGTGCGCATCGAGCAGATCGTCATGAACCTCATGTCGAACTCGCTGAAGTTCACGCCGCGAGGCGGCGCCATCAACGTGACGGTGCGCCGCGAGCCCGACGAGGCCGTCCTGCGCGTCGCTGACGACGGCGCCGGGATCTCGGCCGAGCTACTGCCTTCCGTGTTCGACCTGTTCGTGCAGGGCGAGCGGGACCTCAATCGCCGGGCGGGCGGGCTGGGCGTCGGCCTGAGCCTCGTTCGCCGGCTCGTCGAGCTCCACGGCGGCCGGGTCGATGCCGCCAGCGCCGGCCAGGGACGGGGAAGCGTCTTCACCGTTCGCCTTCCGGCGCTGGTAGACGCGCCGCAGACGCCAAGACCGTCGGTCGAGGCCCCCGCCAGAGGGGAACGCCGGCGCATCCTGGTCGTCGAGGACAGCGCCGACAACCGCGAGATGATGCGCATCCTTCTCGAGAGCGCCGGACACGAAGTTCACGAGTCGGGCGACGGTGTGAGCGGCGTCGAGATCGCCGTGCAGCTCGAGCCCGACGTCGTCCTGATCGACATCGGGCTGCCCGGCATCGACGGCTTCCAGGTCGCGCGGCAGATCCGCTCGAAGCTGCGCGATCGCCCCAGGCTGATCGCGCTCAGCGGCTACGGGCAGGCGCAGGACCGGCAGCGCGCCTTCGACGCCGGCTTCGACGAGCACCTGCTGAAGCCCGTCGACCCTTCTCGCCTGCTGGCGGTCTTGAGCGGAGCTCGCGGCACGACGCCGCGCTAGCGGTACCCCGCCACGCCGCGGTCCCGGCG
>DASPZZ010000187.1:0-3681 GCA_035635995.1 Binatia bacterium
AAGAGCTTCGGCATCGGGCTCTGCGCGAGCCACTCGCCGTACTCCCTGACGATGCGAACGACGTCGGCGGGCTCCCCGTCCACGGGAATCTCGCGCGGCCAGGTGAGCGTGGGGCGCCGTGACTCGCCGGCCTCGCGATACGGAGCCCGGTAGCGGTCCATTTCCTCGGGGGTGAGGCCGCGAACGACACTCGCCGGCAGGATCCGCTCGACGAAGACGTTCTTCTGCAGCACCATGTCCTCGCCGCCGGGCGAGCGCATCGCCTGGAAGATCTTGCGCGCCGCCTCGGGCCATTCCTGCCAGGTTACCGGTCGGACGATCGCTTCCATGTAGGCGACGCCCTTGACGCTTTCGGGATGACGTCGCGCCCAGTGGAACCCGAGCGCCGAGCCCCAGTCGTGGACGACGAGCACGACGTTTCGCGAGATCCCCAGCGCCTCGAACCAGCCGTCGAGATAGCGCGCATGGTCGGCGAACCGATAGGTGCCGCCCGGTGCCTTACTCGAGTCGCCCATTCCGACCAGATCCGGGGCCAGGCAGCGCCGGTGTCCTGCGACGTGAGGGATGATGTTGCGCCAGAGATAGGACGACGTCGGGTTGCCGTGAAGGAAGACGATCGGGTCCCCGGCGCCGGTGTCGACGTAGGCCATCTCCGTATCGAGGACTCTGACGCTCTTGCGGGGGTGGGGGTCGGCGGCCGAGAGGGGGCTCATGCGCCCGATTGTAGCCGACCCGGATCGTCGTTGCGACGCAGGGTTAGGGCGCATCATCGGGAAGCGAGGCCGGTACCCTGAGATGCGCCATAATCGTTCGTGGGACGGCTACAGGGTTGCCCCCGTCCCGGCCAAGCCCGAAGGACGGAAATGATCGGATCCCGATTCAGCCCTGAGACCCGCCGCGCCCTCCGTATCGACATCTCGGCGACGCTCCTGTTCACCGTCTGCGCGGGGCTGACTGCTCCATTCCTCGGCCTGATCCTGCGCCGCGAGCTGGGGGCCACGACGCTCCAGCTTGCCGTGATGTCCTCGGCGGGCGGAGCCTGCATGCTCCTCTCCTTGCTGTGGGCCAGGGCGTTCCATGGACGTTCCCCGTTGCCGTACCTCGTCTGGCCCGGCTTCCTGGCCCGGGGCGTGTTCCTGTTCGTTCCGTTCGTCGGCTCGGCCTGGTCGTTCGTCGGCCTCGTGATCGCCCGAGATTTCTTCGGCGCCGCCGCGGCACCGGCTCAGGCGGCGGTCGTCGAGCGCGTGTACCCGCGGGCTCAGCGCGGGCGCGCCCTCGGCCTGATCCGGATGGCCGGCGCCGTGCTGGGGATCGGGCTCGCGCTCGCTGCCGGTCAGCTCTTCGATCGGGTCGACTACCGTTGGATCTTCGTCGCCGCCGCCCTGCTCGGGATGGCCGCGAGCCTACGTCTGCGGCGGCTCGCCGTGCCCGAGCCCGAGAATGCCGCCGGCGTGTTGCCGGCGGGGCTCCTCGGCGCCTGGCAGACGGTGCGCGACGATCACGCCTTCCGGCGCCTCCTGATCGCATCCTTTCTGTTCGGCTTCGGTTGCTGGATCCAGACGCCGGCTCAGCCGCTCCTCCTCGTCGATGTGCTCCAGGTGAGCGCCTCGCAGGTGGGCGTTCTCGGCTCGGTGGCCGCGGTCGTGACCCTCGCCGGCAGCGCGTACTGGGGCCGGCTCGTGGATCGCAAGCCGAGCCTCGAAGCGCTGCGTGTGATGTACCTCCTGGGAGGCATGACGCCCCTCATCTACTACGTCGCCTGGAGTCCCTGGGTGCTGCTGGCGAGCGTCGTCACGGACTCCCTGGTGTCCGTCGGCCTCGAGCTCGTGTGGATGATGGCGGTCATCGACGTCGCCGGGCCTCAGCGAACGGCCCAGTACGTGGCCATCGGCGCGACGCTCGCGGGAGTCCGCGGCATCACCGGACCGCTCGTGGGCGGGCTCGTGATCCACGCCTTCGGCATCCACGCGGTCTATCTCATCGCGGCGATCCTCACGTTCTCCGCGGCGTGGCTCGTCGGCCGTGAGCTGAGGGTGCGCGTCCCGGCGCCGGTGCTCACGCCATGAGCCCGGCCGTGGGCTCGGAGGCGAGCCGGCCGTTTTTCGGCGCGGCCGGATCTGGGCCGTATACTCTGGGAATGGGCAAGATGCTGATGACGATCGTCGCCGGGTTGGTGCTGCTGGCCGCCTCGCCGGTATGGGCCGGCCCCACCGATCAGCTCCGCGAATACACCGATCAGGTCGTCAAGGTCCTCGACGACCCGTCGATGGCGCGGCAGGATCGCCGGGCCGCGGTCCGGAAGATCGCGCACGAGGCGTTCGACGTCGGCGAGGCGGCCCAGCGCGTGCTCGCCCGCCACTGGAAGGACCGTACGCCCACCGAGCGCGAGGAATTCACCCAGCTCTTCGCCGACCTTCTGGAGCAGACCTACATCGCGCGGATGGACGAGTACGGCGGTGAGCGGATCAAATACCTCAGCGAGTCGATCGACGGGAAGCTGGCCTCGGTCCGCGCACGTATCATGACGAGGACCGGCACCGAGGTGTCCGTCGAGTCCCGGATGAGCCTCCGCGGGGATCGGTGGCTGATCTACGACATCCTCATCGAGAACGTGAGCCTCGTGGGCAACTATCGCTCGCAGTTCGATCGGATCATCCGGTCGAGCTCCTACGAAGAGCTCGTGCGTCGGCTCAAGACCAAGCGCGACGAGTTCCTCAACGAATCGGCCCCGCGCGCCCGCCGTTCCTCCGGATAGCCAGCGCCCGCCACCCCGGGCGTTGACCCTCCGTCCCAATCTGTTAGATTTCGAAGCGTGAAGACTCTGCCGGCCGCGACCATTCCGATCGAGATCGCCTCGTGGATCACGAAGTTCGTCGGTGGCGACGGCTCGGGACAGCGCGTCGTCGAGGAGCCGCTGACCCAAGGCGCGACGGTCCGCAGCGTGCTGACCGGGCTGTCGGCGAAGTTCCCCGAGCTCCACCGAGCGCTCTGGCACGGCAAGGAGCTCGGTGAGCACATCGAGGTCCTCGTCAACGACGCGGTCCTCGGCATCGAGCACGACCTCGACTCCGCGCTTCGTCCGGGAGATCGGATCACGCTCCTCGCTCAGTTCATGGGCGGAGTATAGCGTCCAACTTCCGGCTCTCGATCGATGGCGAGCTACCAGATCATCGCGTGGAAAGACGTGCCGGCGATGGTCGAGGCTCGCGACGCCACCGAAACGGTCACCCGCCAGCTGAGCGACCGCTTCCAACAGCTCATCGACTCGGTCGCGATGCGCCTGGGGCTCCAGGATCAGGACGCGTATCTCGACCTGTGGGCTCGCAGCGACGCGCAGGAGCGGTCGGGGAGCGCGGCCGAAGTTGCCGACGCGGTGGTGGCCGAGCTCGAAGCGCGATTCCCGGAGTTCATCGCGCGCGGGTTCACCCGGCCGTGAGGCTCGACGGCTGGCTGTTCGCCGTCTGCGTCGCGCGGACCTGCATGACGTCCGTGTTCATGACGTACGCCGCGGTCCTGCCGGTGCTCCGCACCCAGTGGGAGATGTCGGCGACCGCCGCTGGATCCATCTCGACGGGCTTCCAGCTGGGCTATGCCGTCGCCCTCGTCGCGTTTTCCGCGATGGCCGATCGTGTCGGAGCCCGGCGCGTCTTTTTCGGCTCGGCGTGGCTCAGCGCGGTCACC
>DASPZZ010000188.1:0-3081 GCA_035635995.1 Binatia bacterium
TCAGGACTTCCGGCAGAGCGCCTTCGCCGCGTCGGCGACCGCTTTCTCCGACGGCACGGTGAGGTCCTCGAGAACGGGCGAGAACGGAACCGGCACGTCCATGGCGCCGATCCGCTTGACCGGCGCGTCCAGGTGATAGAAAGCGCCCTCGGCGATCACCGAGGCGATCTCGGCGGTGACGCCGTAGCGCTCGTAGCCCTCGTCCACCACGATCGCGCGCGAGGTCTTCTGCGCCGACTCGATCAGGGTTTTCTTGTCGAGCGGCCAAGTCGTCCGCGGATCGATCACCTCGGCGCTGATCCCGGCTTCCTCGAGCAGCTTGGCGGCGCCGAGGGCGACCCCGACCATGCTGCTGGTCGCGACGATCGTGATGTCCGTTCCGGCGCGCTTCACCTCGGCGACGCCGAACGGGATCGTGTAGTCTTCCGCGGGCACCGGTCCCTTGACCCGGTACATCATCTTGTCCTCGAAGATGACCACCGGGCTGTCGTCGCGGATGGCCGTCTTCATCAAGCCCTTGGCCTCGTACGGACCCGAGGGCAACGCCACCTTGAGACCGGGGATATGGCTGACCCACGCGTGAAGCGACTGCGAGTGCTGGGCGGCCGAGCGGCGCGTCGCCCCGAGCGTCGTGCGGAAGACGATGGGGACCTTGATCTTGCCGCCCGACATGTAGTGCGCCTTGGCGGCCTGGTTGACCATCTGATCCATGGTCAACGTGATGAAGTCACCGAACATCACGTCAACGACCGGCCGCATCCCCGTCATCGCCGCGCCGACGCCGATGCCGGCGTACCCCGGCTCCGAGATGGGCGTGTCGATGATCCGTTGGGTGCCGAACTCTTGCACGAGCCCGGTGAGGGTCTTGAAGGGGTGGCCGGCCTCGGCCACGTCTTCGCCGATCAGGAACACGCGCGGGTCGCGTCGCATCTCCTCCGCGATCGCTTCCTTGACCGCCTCGCCGTACGTCAGCTCTCGCTCGCTCATGACCGCCCTCCGTGGTCGCCCGATGGCCTCTGGCCTCACGCGAGGCTGCTCCGATCAGGGTGCGGAGTCAAGGGGCCACATCCCGGCTTCCGCGAATGGACTAGAATCGGCTCCATGGCGACGGGCGACGACGCGGGCGCGGCGCAGCCGAAGGAGCTCGGGCTCGCGGATGCGATGGCGCTCGCCCGCGAGCTACAGAAGGAAGACCGCCTGGAGGCCGCCGACGAGCTCTATCGCCGCATTCTGGCGCTGGCTCCCGACGACCCCGATGCCCTGCACTTTCGCGGCGTGGTCGCTTTCCAGCTCGGGCGTCTGGCGGAGGCCGAGAGCTTGATCCGCCGCGCGGTCGAGGTCGCGCCCAGCTATTCGGACGCTCACAACAACCTCGGGAACGTGCTCCAGCACCAGAAGCGCGCCGAGGAAGCGGTACCCTGCTACGAGCGGGCGATCGAGCTGCAGCCCGGCCTGGCGGACGCCCACAACAACCTCGGCAACGCGCTCCAGCAGCAGAAGCGCCACGAGGAGGCGGTGGGGCTCTACGAGCGCGCCATCGCGCTCCGGCCCGAGATGGCCGACGCCCACCTCAATCTCGGCAAGGCCCTCGAGGCGCTGGACCGCATGTCGGAAGCGCTCACCGCGTATCGGCAAGCGGTGTTGCTGCGGCCGTTCCACTTCGATTCGTATCGCCGCCTCGGGTCGGCGCTGTACGGGTGGGGACGCATCGACGAGGCGGCCGACGTGTATCGGAAGTGGCTGTCCCTCGAGCCGGAGAATCCTCTGGCGCAACACCTGCTGGCGGCGTGCACGGGGTACCAGGTGCCCGCGCGCGCCTCGGACGCGTGCGTGCGGAACATCTTCGAAGGCTTCGCCGACAGCTTCGACCAGATCCTCGAGAAGCTCGAGTATCGCGCGCCGGCGCTGGTGGCGCAGGCCGCCGCCGACGTGTTGGGGACGCCGGAGGCTCGGCTCGACATTCTCGACGCCGGCTGCGGCACCGGGCTCTGCGCCGAGCATTTCAAGCCGTTCGCCCGGCGCCTGGTCGGCGTGGATCTCTCGGTCGAGATGCTGAAGCGGGCCGCCATGCGCAAGCTCTACGACGAGCTGATTCTCGGCGAGCTGACGGCCTTCGTCGGGGCGGTGCCCGCGGCGTGGGACCACGTGGTGTCCGCGGACACCCTGGTCTATTTCGGCGACCTGGCGCCCGTGATGGCGGCGGCGCAGCGCGGGCTACGCCCGGGCGGGCACCTGGTGTTCACCCTCGAGCGCACCGACGAGGGACTGCCGCAGGGCTTCAAGATCAACCCGCACGGCCGCTACAGTCACACGGAGACCTACGTCCGTCAGGTCCTGGCCGCGGCTCGACTCGAACCTCGCCAGATCGCTCGCGTTCACCTTCGCCTCGAGCTCAAGAAGCCGGTCGAGGGGCTCCTGGTCGTCGCCTCGCGCGGGGCCTAGGCCTTCACCGTCAGCTTCTCGTAGAGCGCGGCGAGGATCTCGTCGATCCCGGCCGAGGCCCACACGTCGAAGAACGGCGAGCCCTGCAGCGCGACGAACTCGCGCAGGCCGCGCTCCTTCGTCTGCGCCTCGCTCTCGCCGGCCCGGGCGGACTGCATGTACCCGCGGATGTGGTCCTTGCGATAGATGGCCGGAAACTCGATGTACCGGTGCAGCTCGCGGAAATCCTTCGTGTAGATCGCCACGACCGGGACCGACGCCCACTCGCCGCCGCTCTTGGTGTTGAGGAACTCGAGCATGATGTCGTGGTTGCCGTCGGGGTACGCGGCGGGATCCGGACGCCGCGTCCCGAGGATCTTCTGGCCGTCGCGGTTGAAGATCCTGAGCTCCAGCCCACCGGCCTCGGCGAGCCGCGCCAGCATGGGCACGTCGCGCCAGCAGTCGGACGACCAGTCCTCGGAGACGACGAGAATCTTCGCGGGCCCGTCAGGCTGCCCGGCCAGCCACCTGATCGCGGCCACCTGCTGGTCGGTGAGGCGCGCCCGCGCATAGCGGTCGCGGAACACGCCGCTGTTGTCCCGGCGCGCGGCGCCGATCGACCCGCCGTCGGGGAAGTAGCTCCCGAACGCCTCCCGGGCG
>DASPZZ010000189.1:0-2617 GCA_035635995.1 Binatia bacterium
CAGCTCGACGTACTGGCGGCCCTCGTACGTGAGCGTCGGCAGCCCGGCCAGCGCGGTGCCCACGAACACCAGGACGACGAGGCCCGAGAGGAGGCGGAGGGGCCGCATGGATGCCGCCATTCTAGCAACGCCCGCGGCCGCTCCGAAGCAAACTCGGTCGCGACGTCGACGGCAGGTGCTCGAACGCTCAGCCGGTCGCGCGCGAGATGAGGCGGCTCGCGCCGCAGTCGGAGCAGATCGCGTACTCGCGCACGAAGCCGGTAGCCTGCATCGTCTTCGCGGCGGCGCGATACGCCGTGGAAGGATCGATGCCGATCGCGCGCGCCGCGCACGCGTCGCAGAAATTGTGGCCGCGGCGCTCGGCGAGAAGCGCGGTGAGCCGTTGTTTGGCGGTGGCCTGAGTCATGACGCGCGGCGCGCGCGCCTCGACCGGGGCTGCCTCATCCCGGCTCGATGGCGGGACGGGCGCTGACAATGCTCTTGTCCTCACCGAGATAGCGCTGCAGCTTGTACTGCAGGCCTCGCACGCTGATCCCCAGCAGCCGGGCCGCCTTGGCCCGGTTCCACCCGGTTTGTTCGAGTGTTTCGAGGACGTAGAGCTTCTCGACCTCGCGTAAGCGGAGCCGCCGAGGCATCGACGGGAGCGGCGTCACCATCGTCTCACGGATGACGGAGGGAAAATGCTCGACGTCAATGAGGTCCGCCTCGGCAAGCACGACCGCCCGCTCGATCCACTGCTCGAGCTGCTGCACGTTACCCGGCCATGGGTTGGCCACGAGACCCTCGATGGCGCGTGACGTGAGGCCTCGGATCGTCTTCCGATGCACGGCCGCCTTGCGACGAAGGAAATGCGCGACGAGCAGCGGAACGTCCTCCTTGCGCTCCTGGAGTGCCGCCAGCTCGACGTGAACAACGGTGATGCGGTAATAGAGCTCCTCGCGGAAGCGGCCGCCATGGACGGCCTGGCGAAGGTCGCGGCTCGTGGCGGCGATGATGCGGACGTCCGCGCTCATCCCGATCACTTCGAGAAGCCTCGCCTGGAGGTGCAGCGCGAGATCGCCGATCTCGTTCAGGAAGAGGGTGAACCCTCCGCGGCCGTGGTCGAAGAGATGGCGTTCCATCGGGAGGTCGTGGATGGCCGCACAGTCGAGCGCGACGAACGGCCGGTGGCGCCGTGGCCCCGCGTCGTGGAGCACCTCGGCGATGAGCTCCTTGCCGGTGCCGTTCTCACCCTTGATGCACACGTTGGCGTCGCCCTCTGCCGCCTTCGTGATCACGGCGTAGACGTTCTGCATCCGTTCCGACTCGCCGACGATGTAAGGGAACGCCGGCCCCGGCCACGACCGAGAACGATCCCGGCCGGAATCGGAGCCGCGCTCGCGCCGCTCGGCGACCGTGGTCGCGTTCATGCGGCCTCGAGTCGGTCCGCGTTCTCGCCGCGCGTCGTGACCACCGCCGGGCGCCCGAGCCCCTGGCCGGTGAACACCGCCTTGGCCGTTTCGAACAGGATGCGGACGTCGAGCCAGAGCGAGATGTGCTTCACGTAGTAGAGGTCGTAGCGGACCTTCTCCATCTCTTCCTCAAGCGAGTTCGCGTACCGGTAGCGCACCTGGGCCCACCCTGTGATCCCTGGCCGCACCGCGCAGCGGAGCGAGTAGTAGGGGATCGCCTCCTCGTGCAGGCCCCGCGCCGCCTGCGCGAGCACGGCGAAGTTCGTCACCGGGTGCGGCCGCGGCCCCACGAGGTTCATCTCACCGCGCAGGACGTTGACGAGCTGGGGCAGCTCGTCGAGCCGGTACCGCCGCAGCCACCACCCCAGGCGCGTGATCCGATCGCAATTGTCGCGCTCCCACTCGGACTGGGTTCCCTCGACGGGGTGCATGGTGCGGAACTTGACGAGCGTGAAGGTCCGCCCGCGCCGGCCTATGCGCTCCTGAACGAAGAAGACGGGACCGCGGGAATCTAGCTTGATGGCTACCGCGATGACGGCGAGCAGCGGCAGGCAGACGAACAATCCGAGCGCGCCCAGCCACAGGCTGAGCTGCCGCGTGAGCGCCAGGCGCACGTTCGTGGGCTGGAAGTCGTGGGAGAACACCACGCTACCGGCCGGGAGCGCCTCGAGGGCCAGCTTGCCGGTCAGGCGCTCGTAGGTCTCGACGGCGCCCTCGACGAGGATCCCGCGCGCTCGGGATTCGAGCAGGAGGCCGAACGGCAGCTGCGGCCTTCCGCCGAGACCGACGACGATTCGGTCGGGGCGCGTCTTTTCGATGGCGATGCCGAGCTTCTCGGGGTCCTCGACGACGTCGACGATCACCCACCCGAGGTCGGGTCGCCGCCCGATCTCCTCGACGACCCCGCGCGCCAGCGGGCTCGTTCCCAGGATCAGCAGGCGCTTGCCAGCCTGCCGTCGATTGCGAACGCCCTGATAGACAGTCCGGCCGACCAGAAGGCCGACGATCAGAAACAAGCTCATCACGAGCTGGTAGCCTCCCGGCGGCAGCGGCGACAAGAAGACGTCGAGCCTCATTCCCGCTACTCGACGGTGACGCTCTTGGCGAGGTTGCGCGGCTGGTCCACGTCGCAGTGTCGGAGCACGGCGACGTGATAGGCCAGCAGC
>DASPZZ010000190.1:0-64137 GCA_035635995.1 Binatia bacterium
CATGGGGCTGGCCGTATTGCGCACGATCCCCTTTGTGAGGTCGGCTGCCCGTATGTGGTGCGGGGGTTCGACTACGACTACGTCGGGATCCTATGGCTCAACGACCTCATCTGGCGTGGCCACAGATGGCGGGTCGACGCGAATGCCGTTGAAGAAACTGGCTTCATGAACCTGGTGACCGCAGCCCGCCACGAACTCGCCAGGGCGTCCGACGGCCCAGCGGCAGCACGGCTTCTTCATCGTGTGACACAGACCTATCGCATCCTGTTCACTCGTGCACTCAAGGGCATCTGCGTCTGGGTGCCGGACGCTGAGACTCGTGCGCACCTCGCCTCAGCGATTGTGTGACCATGACTGACGACCGCGACGCCGCGGTCCGCCTGCGCGCCTTTGATTTCCTGACCGATCAGCGCCGCCGCTTCGGCGAAGCCTCCATCCCACGGGTAGTCCTCGAACGCGGCTTCGACTTCGAGGGCGTCAGAGTCCCCCTGATCGGTCCGCAGGGGATCTTCAAGCCGGCCATCCTGCCCGAGCTGCCCCTCACCATCACCACCGCCCCGCCGGTCGAACACCGCGAGCGCCCCTACGACGATGGGTTCACTGCAAGCTCCACCACGCCGCCTTCGACCGCTACCTCATCGGCGTCACACCCGACCTCGAGGTCACCGTGCGCCTCGACGTGCTGGAGGAAATCGACGGGCCGATGCTCCAGCATGGTCTGCAGGGCTTTCAAGGCCGGCGCATCCACGTGCCGCGCGCCGACCATCTGAAGCCCAATCGCGACTTCCTGGCCGAGCGCTACGCCCTCTTCCGCCGCGCGAGCTGAGCTGGCTGTATCCTTCCGAGCACGCCGACGGCGGAAACCTCACGACAATCCTCGCCGGCGGAAGGTGCGACGCTGCGCTGTGTATCGAGATCTACACGTTGACCGGGAGAAAGCTGGAAGCGTAGAGTCGCAATAGAACCCCTTCGATAGGAGGTAGGCCGTGGAGCACCCTATCCACAAGGTGAAGGCGTTCGAGATCGAAGGGCCGTACCGACTCCGGATCGAGTTTGAAGATGGCCTGGTTCGGACGATCGACTTTCGATCGGTGTTGGAAGGCGAGCTTTACGGTCCGTTACGCGACCTCAACCAGTTCAACGCAGTCTCACTCGACCGCGAAGTTCACACGCTCGTCTGGCCCAACGGCGCCGATTTCGATCCCGCCACCCTGCACGACTGGCCCGAGCACGAAGCGGGTATGATCGCGCTCGCGCGGCGCTGGGCCGCTGCCACACGCGGAGAGCAAACCAGCTGACCCACCGGAGTTCGCCGACCACGACCGCGCTCGTGAACTGTTCGGAGCGGGGCACGCCGCTGAGCCATCTCACGTACCCTGGCAGTGGGCGGCGTCGCTACCAACCGCCGAGCGCCTGGGACATTATCGCGCTCCCGCGGCGACGGGCCGCCGCTACCACACGCGGCGAGCAGCCAGATGACCCCCCGGATCGATTCCAGTCGCCGGCGACCGAAGGTTTGAGCCGTACTTGAGCCCTACTGAAACATCACCGGGATGGATCCCCCGCTGGCGTCGATCGCCACCCCGGTAACATTCGCCGCCTTCGTCGACGCCAGGAACGTCACGACCTGCGCAATCTCCGACGCATCCACGATGCGTCGAATCGCATTACTCGCCGCCCGCCGCTCAGTCTCCGCGTCGGTACGTTCCGTTCGCGTCTGCCCGGGGTGCACCAAATTCACGGTGATCCCGTGAGCCCCAAGCTCGTCCGCAAGCGTCTTGGTCAAGTGCACGATGGCGGCATTGCGCAACCCGCTGATATTCCCGGACCGGCGCCCGGAGAGTCCCCCGATGTTGACGATCCGTCCCCAGCGGCGCTGCTCCATGTGAGGTGCCACCGCCTTGGCGCACCGCAGGTAGCCGACCACCTTGGTGTCGATGTCCTCGAGCAGAGTCTTGTCGTCGGCTTCCGCGAGTGGCCCGCGCACCATGCCGCCCGGCGTCGAAGCATTGTTCACGAGCACGTCGACGCGCCCGAACGCCGCCAGGGTGGCTTCAATCAGACGCCTGACGGACTCCGAGCTCATCGTGTCGGCGACGATCGGAACGACGCGCCGCCCGGTCTCGTTCGCGAGCGCCTTGGCCGTCTCGTCCAGGGCCTGTCGCTGCCGGGCGCAGATCGCCACATCGACACCCTCAGTGGCCAGCTCCTTGGCAATCGCCCGGCCGATACCCCTGCTCCCACCCGTGACGATCGCGACCCGCCCAGCCAGTCCCAGGTCCATGTGCAATCCCCTCCCCCGAAAGTTCTGTAGCGGGAGAAGACTAGCTCATCTGCCCCCGGAACTTCCACGCGCTAAAACCAACCAGCACTGTCGCGATGAACCAACTGGATCACGACCGGGCCCGCGCCCGGGTTCGTGAAGCTCGAAGGGCCGATGTACCTGATAGACTGGCGCATCTGGCCTCTGAACCGCCATGCGCTGACGCCGACGAGGACGCGCGCGCCGCGAAGCAGGCGATTCTCGTCCGTGAGAAACTTCCCCAGCGCCCTCCTTCTGGAGTCCCGTCGGGCAAGCATTTCAGTCACTTCGAGCCCGTCGGCGCCCGCCGGACGGCCCGGGCTGCAGCGCCGTGCGTGCTCGATTCCACGCGACATTGCTTGGAACGACAACCGGCGGACCGCTCCGGCGAAGGGGCGAGATTCTCCGGAGCCGGGGGGACCAGATCGAAAAAATATGGGCGAAACGTTTTTGAATCGCCGGTCGCAGAGTTATACTCAGCCTCTCATTGCGAGCTGTCCCGGCAGCTCTGATTGACAGCGGCCAACGACCAGTCCGGGCGCACACGGAGGTAAAGCTGATGTGGAAACGCGAGGAGCCGCCACGTCCGACGAGCGCCCCGGCTAGTCCGGCGCAGGTACCGTCTGTTTCGGCGCCAGCACCGGCCGTTTCGGTGCCACCACCGTCCCTTTCGGCGCAAACACCGTCCTACTCATCGATGTCGTCTGGTGGATTCGATCAGACGCAGAAGGAGCCACGGCCTATGCACGAAGAACTGGCGAGCATTGGAAAGAGCATTGTCATCAACGGCGAGCTGAGCGGCAGCGAGGACCTCACGATCGAGGGGCGCGTCGACGGCAAGATCGAGCTGCGCGACCACGTCCTGACGGTCGGATCGAACGGGAAGATCAAGGCGGCGGTCAGTGCCAAGGCGATCGTCGTCCTCGGCCACGTGCAGGGCAACCTGAACGCGACCGAGAAGGTCGACATCAAGGACAGCGGTTCGGTCGAAGGCGACATCGTGGCTCCCAGAGTCGCGATCGCCGATGGATCGCACTTCCGCGGCAGCATCGACATGCAGAAGAAGGACCAGCCGACCGCGGCGGCGGACCGGCCGCTCGGCGGGTACAAGGCCGATTCGAAGAAGTCGGAGACGCAGAAGTCGGAGACGCCGAAGCCGGAGCCGTCGCTCGTGAACGGCGAATTCATTCGCGTCTGAGCCGACGTTGAATTCAGATCACCGAAACGGTGGGCTCTCGGGTCTCGTGGCCCGTTTGGGCCGGCAGATCTCTCGAATCGACAACGAGTCGGGGCGTGTTGTCGTCGAGCCGCGTACGGTCGCTGCCGTCTCCGCCGAGACCGTCTACGCGAGCAAGACTCTCCCAAACTTCCTGTCTCTTGTGTTCTCTCGGCCCGCCCCCGACGTGGTAGACCTGGGTCCCGTGATCGGATCGAATATCACGTTCTTCGGGGAACGGGTCGGCTGCAAGATCCACATCGAGGACCTCTACGCCGACATCGATCGCCACGTCCGGCAGGGCGAGGCCGACCAGCTTCCGGAGTTTCTGAGCGGTCGGTTCGCCTTGCCTGACGCGAGCGTCGATGCGGTACTGGGCTGGGACGTCTTCGACTATCTCGCTCCGGCGGCGGCGGGCGTGCTCGCCGAAGAGCTGGTGCGGATGCTACGGCCGGGCGGCGTGCTGCTCGGGTTCTTCGGCGCCCGCGCATCGGACGACCCGCGCTACACCAAGTACTTCATCGAGGACGAGACGCACCTTCGCTACCGCTTCTACCCCTCGTCGTGCGGCCGGCGGTGGGTCTTGCAGAACCGCGACATCAACATGATGTTCGCCGGCCTCGAGGTGTACGACTCGGTATTGTTGAAGTCAGGGGTCCGAGAGATTCTCTTTCGGAAGCGCGCCCTGAGCTGACTTCGCTCCGATTCTTTCAGCTCCGGCCGGCGAGCTTGCGCCCCTGCTCCAGCACGCCGAAGGAGCGCGGCGTGCTCGGCATGAGGAATCGGTAGCCGCTCGCGATCAGGCGCTCGATGTTCTTCGCGTCCGGGTGCGGGTGGCCGCACGGGACGTTGTGGTCCTTGCAGATCTTCAGAATGCGGTCGATCGCTTCGGCGACCACCGGATGCTCGTACTCTCTGGGGTGACCGAGCTCCTGGCTCAGGTCCCCTTCCCCGATCAGCACGACGCCGATGCCGCGCACTTCCTGGAGCATCCGGGGTAGATTCTCGATGGCGCGCGTGTCCTCGCACTGGATGATCGCGAGGATCTCGCCCTGCGGTGCCAGTGGCCAGACGTCGGCCCGCGCGTAGTATTCCTGCTGCGTGAGTCCCCAGTAGCGCGCCGCCCGAGCCGGGGCATCGCCGCGGATGCCCGGCGGCTGGGAAAGCGGCGCGCTCGGCAAGCGCGGATAGCGGCAGGCGCTGACCGCGTTGCGGGCCTCTTCCACGGTGCTCACGTGCGGGAAGATGATGCCGAAGACGCCGATGTCGAGCACCTGCTTGGCGATCCACTGGTTCATCTCGCCGCCGTTCGGCGGGATGCGGACCAGCGGCGTCACCCTCGGCGCCAGCGTCCCGCCCTGCACGATCTGGCGCCGGTCCAGCATGTACTGGAGCGCGTCGCGCAGCGCCGGCGCGCTCATGGGCGCGTGCTCCATCTCGAACGCGACGCCGTCGAAGGGCGAGCCGGCCAGCGCGCTGGCGGTCTCGACGTCCACCGGAGCGAATCCGACGAAGGCGGTCTTGCCTTCCTCCAGGGCCTTGATGACGCCGTTCAGGCGGGGAATCTCGGGCATGGCCGTCTCCTATCTCGAAGCTGGAAGCCTGGTCTTCAGGCGGCTGTACACCTTGCGCGCGTTACCTTCGAAGACCTTGCGCCGATCCTCGTCACCGAGCCGGAGCCCTTCGACGTACCGCTTGGTGTCGTCGTAGTAGTTCCCGGTCTCCGGGTCGATGCCGCGGACCGCGCCGACCATCTCGGACGCGAACAGAATATTGTCGACCGGGATAACTTTGAAGAGGACGTCGATCCCGGGCTGATGATAGACGCAGGTGTCGAAGTAGACGTTGTTCAGCAGGTGGTCCTTCAGGAGTGGCTTCTTCAAGTCCTGCGCAATACCACGATAGCGCCCCCAGTGGTACGGGACCGCCCCGCCGCCGTGCGGGATGATGAGCTTCAGGCTGGGAAAGTCCTTGAAGAGGTCGGCGGTGATGAGCTGCATGAACGCCGTCGTGTCGCCGTTGATGTAGTGGCCGCCCGTCGTGTGGAAGTTGGGGTTGCAGGACGCGCTGACGTGGATCATCGCCGGCACGTCGAGCTCGACCATCTTCTCGTAGAAGGGGTACCACCACTTGTCGGTCAGCGGCGGATCCTTCCAGTACCCACCCGACGGGTCCGGGTTCAGGTTGCAGCCGATGAAGCCGAGCTCCTTGACGCAGCGCTCGAGCTCCGCGACGCAGTTGGTCGGCGGCACGCCCGGGGTCTGCGGCAGCTGGCAGACGCCGACGAAGTTCTGGGGATAGAGCGTGCAGACGCGATGGATCAGGTCGTTGCAGACCTGAGCCCAGTGCAGACTGGTGGTCGCGTCACCGATGTGATGGCCCATGCCGGCCGCGCGGGGCGAGAAGATCGTGACGTCGGTCCCGCGCTCCCGCTGGAGCTTGAGCTGCGCCTTGTCGATCGACTCGCGGATCTGGTCGTCGCTGATGCTCAGGGTCCCCTTCGAGCGCGCGGACGACGGCTCCTTCAGATCGGCGATCTGCTTCTGCCGGTACGCCTCCAGCTCCTTCGGTGCCGTCGTGTAGTGGCCGTGACAATCGATGATCATGAAGCCCTCCCGGCGTCGACTCTCTCGACCAGGCGAGCATCGTAGTCCCCCACCGATCGGATCGTCAAGGCGACGACGCCCAGGCCAGCGCCGGCTCGCTAGCCAGCGCCGGGCACGCGGAACCGCGTCAAGAGAATCACGAACGCCACGACGGATACGATGCTTCGCACCGCGTGCAATCGCGCCCACCGACCCAACAGGCGTGCCGCCTCTGCGCTCTGCGCGTCCAGTGTCGGATCGAGCAGGCGTCGATTCGTCGGGAGCACGACGATGAGCGTGAACGGGACGAGCGCCCCGAGGAGCAGCGCTCCCAGAATCGTCGGCGCGTCACTCCGCTGCCAGCCCGCCGCGACTCCGGCAGCACAGCCGACCAGCGCCAGGCACGCCTGCATGACCGCGCCACGCTTGTAGCTCGGACCGAACTCGCGAACCGCCAGCTCCGGTCCGCAGCCGACGCGGGCCGGATGCTCGACGGCGCTGACGTAGACGGCCGCGCCGGCGAAGAGGCCGGTCGCCACCGTCGCGACGATGAGCAAGAGCATACGGGCGCCCTAGTAGCGCCCGCCGCGGATGAACCGCGCGATGCCGGCGGCGACCTCGGCCTCCTGGTCGACGAAGCCGTGCGGCGAGCGGCCCTGACAGGCCTCGACGCTCGCCCGGGCGCCCGCCGGGCTGCTGGGGCCGCCGGTCACGGTGACGACCTGCTCGCGCGCCCCGTTGGTCCGCTCGGTGATCTTGCCCATGAGGCCCGCGGGCGAGCGGATGCACGTGTCGGCGGCGTGGCCGACGACGAGCACGGGCACCTGGATCGCTTCCAGGTGGAGATCGAACACGGTCTGCGTCAGCCACGGCTTCTGCCCGACCTTGCTGCCGCCCGACATCAACGCGGACGTGAGCACGAGGCCGTCGGGCGCCGACGGGCTCGAGAGCCGCGCGGCCGCGTTCACCGCGGAGATCGTCCCCCGGCTGGTGCCCACGAGCCAGACGGACGCGCTCGTCCGCCGCCGCACGTCGGCGACCAGCTTGCCGAGGTCGTCCGCGTGCTTCCCCGCGGCCCGGAATCCGGCCAGGCCGTCCTCGCCGGGATGATCGGACGGCGCGTCGACCAGCGCGGTGATGAAGCCCTCATCGTGAAACTGCGGGAGCGAGCGCACGAGCGAATTGCCCTTGAGCGCTCGCGGGCAACCCCTGGTGTCGAGATCGAGGTGGCCTCCGCCGCCCACGAGCAGCACGACCGCGATCGGCTCGCCTGGCGCCGACGTCTTCGGCTTAGCCAAGGCATAACGGGTCGTGGTGCCGTCATGCGTCTCGAGCGTCACCACCTCGCCGCATCCGTCAGCGCCGGATATGGGGGGCGATTGCGTGAGGAGCGCCGCAACCGCAGCCAGCAAGAGCACCGCGCGCAGCGAGGATCGCATCACCGCTCTCTAGGACGGACGTTCCCGCTCCGATGCGAGCGGACCTGGGTACCGGCCGCCACATTGCCGCTCACGCAGACACGGTAGCCGTCTGGATCGAGGACCTCGAACTCCACGAGGCCGTAGAACATCCGTTCAGGTCCTCGAACCAGAGGCGTCGCTCGGACGTCGACCACTTGCAGCACGGGGACCACGCGCCGGAATTCAGACACGGGAGTCGGTCGTCCGGCCGGTCTACTCCAGATCCAGCGTGTTGCGGGGAAACATCTCCTCCGGGCTCACCGCGCGCGGCAGGATCTTCTGGTCGCAGGCGAACTGGATCACCGCCGCCAGCGCCTTGCGATTGTTGGCGACACCGTACGGGAGCGGGTCGTCACCGACCACGCTGCGGCGCTGCGCCAAAGCCTGGGCGTCGGCCGTCAGGTTGGCACCCGCGCCGAGCTGCTTGAGAAACGCCGCCTTCGCCTCCTTGAAGGCGCCGAACAGACGCGGCGCCAGGGTCGCGTCGGCCTGCAGCAAGGCGTCCTTCACGACGACCGTGTGGTTGACGGGATAGATCCCGGTCTTCCGGTACCACGCCGCCTCCGCCTCGCGGGCGCTCGGGATGAGCGGCTTGACGTCGGGCGAGTCCACCGGCCCGGCACCGATGGCCGCGGCGAGCTCGCCCTTGGCCAGCATCTCCCCGAGATTCGCCCCCGGCCGCTCCATCACGTTCGCCGGCTTCCGGTACTCCTGAACGTGCTCCTCGTCGACGACGACCCAGGTGATCCGGCTGAGATCGACGCCGTACTCGGTCGCCAGGATGCCGCGCGCCCAGACGCCGGTCGTGACGGTGTACGCGCGCACCCCGACCTTCTTGCCCTCGAGGTCACGGGGCGACGTCACGCCCGACGTCACGTTGTAGGCGATCGGCGAGTGGTGGAACTGGCGCATGACGAACACCGGCAGGGCCGTGAACGCCTTGCCGTGCGCCTTGGCCGTGAGATAGGTCGTGATCGCCATCTCGGAGACGTCGAACTCCAGCGTGCGGACCATGCGTCGAAACGCGCCGACGATGGGGCTCACCTCGACGTGCTCGAGCCGGACGCCGGGCGCGGTCACGGTGCCGTCCTTGAGCCCTTTCGTGTGCGCGTAGGTCGCGAGCGCCGTCTTGAGGACCGCCGTCGTCGTCATGGCGCGGCGCAGGCCTGGCGGAGATCCTTCGTCGCCTCGAGCCAGTCGGCGTCGCGCGGCAGGATCACGCCGCCGGAGCGGTGACGATAGAGCGACGGGTCGTCGACGCCTGGCGGCACGGTGCCGTTGTCGCGGAGCGCCCTGGCGGCGTTGAGGACCCGGCGCCGTGTCCGGATGACCATCGCGTCCGAGGTCCCCAGATGCTCCTGCGTGCGGTCGTAGATCGGCCCCATGCTCTCCGTGACGGCCTGGTCTTGTTGGTGGATACCGGCGATCCCGGTGAAGCTCTCGGTGCGCTGCGCCGCGCGGTCGATCAGGTAGTCGTTGTCCTTGTGCTGGGCGAGGCGGAACTTGCCGAGCCAGTCCGTCGTCTCCGGCAGGAACTCGAAGCCGCCGGGCCGGGCGCCGGCCGCCGCGACCGCCCGGCCGCCGGCGTTGAGCCCGGACGCGCCGCCCGCGGCCCCCGTGCCCACGCGCGAGCGCGGCGCCGTGATGCTCCAGAACATCAGGTGATCGTCGTCGATGGGCACCCAGGCACGGACGAGGACCTGCATGCCGAGGATGCCGGTCGGGATCATCGTGAAGAACGGGAACAGGAAGTGGGCGATGCGCCAGTAGTGCGTATCCGCCTCGGCCGGCCGGTAGGCGCCGTAGGAGGTGCCGAACCCGGTGTCGACGACCTCGTACTTCGGGGCGCGGTCGGCCACGTTGTAGTAGTCGAACGTGCCCGGCGTCGTCTGCTCGGGCCGGACGGCACCCAGATGGAGGAACCCGAGATGGCTCGTGTCGATGTCGCCTTCGAGCGCCTGAAACCAGTTGCACTCGCGGAGCACTTTCTGGACGGCGTACTCGCCCTTCGGCAGCATGTTCGGCTCGAGGTCCGGCAAGGGCGGCGGCGTCTGGCGCGGGCCCATGTACGCCCAGATGACGTCGTTCCGCTCGACGCACGGATACGCGGTCGCGCGAATCTTCGACTTGAAGTTGCTCTCCTCCGGCTCGCTGGGCATGTCGACGCAGTGGCCCTCGCAGCTGTACTTCCAGCCGTGGTAGACGCAGCGCAGGCCCTCTTCCTCGTTACGACCGAAGAAGAGCGAGGCGCCGCGGTGCGGGCAGTGGTTCTGGATGAGGCCGATCTTGCCGGACGTGACGCGGAAGGCGATCAGGTTCTCGCCCATGAGCCGGACGCGCACGGGCGCTCCGTCCCGCTCCGGCAGCTCGCTCGACGTGAGGGCGGGAACCCAATACTGGCGCAGCAAGGCCCCGACCGGGGTGCCGGGTCCGACGCGACAGAGCAGCTCGTTGTCCTCTCGGGAAAGCATCGTGCCCTCCTCGTCTATAGGCTCACCTCGGACGGCGGGGCCCCAGCCCCGCGACGTCCTGCGGCTCACACTACCACCTGAGGCTCGCCTCGGACGGCGGGGCCCCAGCCCCGCGACGTCCTGCGGCTCACACTACCACTGCGCCACTATGCCACCGTCGTCGTCCGTACGTTGCCCTGGACGAGCCGGCGTACCAGCACGACCACCGCGAGGACGACGACCGTCATCATCAGGGCGGCCACCGCCGCCTCTTCCAGGCGCCCGTTGGACCACTGGCTCAGGAAGAGCGTCGGCAACACCGTCGACTTGGCGCCGTACAGGAAGGCGACCGTGGCCAGGTCGCTGAACGAGACGGTGAACTGGATCACCCACCCCGCGAGGAAGCCGTTCTTCACGAGGGGCAGCCAGATCCGCCGAAACGTCGAGGTCCACGAGGCCTTGTGGATTCGCGCGGCCTCCTCGAGCTCGCGGCTGATCTGGATCATGCTCGAGCCCATGATCTGGGTCCCGAACGGAAAGCCGCGCACGATGTGGGCCAGGATCATGACCGAGAGCGTGCCATAGAGGATGGCGAGAGGCGAGAGCAGCACGGCCCAGAGGATCCCGAGGCCGAGCACGAGGGAGGGCACCGCCCAGGGCACCCAGGCCACGAGGTCGAGGAGCCGCCGGCCCCGGTAGCGGCTCCTGGTGACCACGTAGGACACCAGCGAGTAGAGGACCATCCCGACCGTCGTGGCGACGATGCTCATCACCAGGCTGTTGGTCAGCGCCAGCCGGTTCACCCGCAACGTGAGCATCCGGCGCCAGTTGTCGAGGGTGTAGCTCGCCGGGTCGAAGACGTCCAGCCCGATGAACCGGATGAAGCTCACCTGAATCAGCATCACCGCCGGCAACACCACCGACACGACGAAAAAGAGCACCACGAAGCCGAAGGCGACCCAGCGCAGCTTGCCCAGCGCCATCGGGCGCGCGGAGTAGCCGCGCCCGGTCACGGTCGTGTAGTCGCGCTTGCCGAGAAACCGCCAGTTCACGAGGACCAGGCCGAAGGTGATCACGAGCAGCATGACCGCCATCGTCATGCCGGTCCGGAAATCGGGCGGGAAGATCTGCACCATGCGCTCGTAGATCTTGTTCGTGAGGACGTAGATGCCCGAGCTGGTGCCCAGGAACACTTCCGTCTCGAACGAGGAGAGCAGCCGGGTGAGCGACAGGATGAAGGCCGCCAGGATCGCGGGGCGCAGGAGCGGAACCAGGATCCGCTGGACGGTCCGTCGCGGCGAGGCTCCGCACATGCGGGCCGACTCCTCGAGCGCCGCATCCATGTTCCTGAACGCCGGCACCAGGAAAATGGTCAGGAGCGTGGCCCACCCGGTGACGCTCACGAAGATCAAGCCGCCATACGAGAAGATGTCCAGAGGTCCCGTGTCGCCCGCGAAGAACGGAAGCTGGCGAAGGAGCTGATTGAGATAGCCCTTCTGAGGGCTCAGCAGCAGGGCCCAGCCGAGCACCTTGCCCAGCAGCGGGAAGAAGAACGAAAGGATCAGCAGGAACTCGAGCCGGTTGCGGAACGGACAGTCCGTGCGCGCGATGATCCACGCCAGCACCACCGCGAGAGCCAGCGCCAGCACCGCGCGAACCGTGGAGAGCCAGACGGTGGTCCACAGGATCTGCCACACCTCCGGCTGCGCCATGACGGCGAACGAGGCGCGGATCGACTCGACCGAGATGGCTCCGGCGCGCCCGGGCGGAGCGTCCCTGAACCCGGCCAGCAACGCGGTCACGACCGGCGTCACGGTGAGCACGGCGACCCCGATCAGCAGCAGGGTCGGCAGCCAAGCCCACGCCGCAACGCGCGGCCACCGGAGAAGCCGAACCCGATCGGTCTCTGTGACGGTGGCCACGCTAGTAGTCGAATAATTTAGAGCCGATGACCCACTTGAGAACCTCGGTGATCTGGCGCTCGGCCTTGTCGTCGCCGGCGAACTGGAGCTTGAACTTCGCGGGGTCGTCCAGCGGTCGCGGCGCCACGTCGGCGCGGGCCGGCGTGTTGCCGAGTGCCTGCACCCGCCACTCCGCGTACTCGCGGCTCAGCATGAAGTCGACGAAGACCTTGGCGGCGTTCGGGTGCGGTGCGCTCTTGACGACGGCGAACAGCGGCGACTGCGTGCTCACGCAGCCCGGCTCGAGACAGAGCTTCGTGATCGGCACGGTCCCCATGCTGTATTCCACGCGCCAGGGGCCCCCGAGCATGGCGTGGAGCTCGCCGCGCGCCACCTCGCCCGACTCGTTGAATCCGAGCAGCTTGGGCTTGAGCCCGGCGAACTCGCGGACGAAGCCTTCGCCGTAGTCCTTCGCGTTCACTTCCTTCAGCCCATACACGTGGTAGGCGCCGATGTTGGCGATGCGCGGATCGGTGAACGCCACGCGCTTGCGCTTGATGAGGTCGACCCAGTAGGGGTCGCGCACGAGATCCCAGTAGCTCTTGGGGTACTTCTCCGCCGGAACCAGCTTGGTGTTGACGTTCAGGCCGCTGACGCTCGCGAAGACGCCGGCGAGGTGGGTCTCCTTGTTCATGACGGGCCAGCGCCACTTCACGCTGGGGTCGAGCGCCGTCGGAGGAATGAACTCCTCGCCCAGACCCCGCCAGGCGATGGTCCGGCCGCTCTGGCCGCCGCACTGGTAGACGTCGGCCTGCACGCGGCCGGCCGCGGCCTCGGTGCTGATCTTCTCCACGAGCTGATAGCCCGGTCCCAGAACCTGACTCACCTGGATCTCGGGATACGCCTTGTTGAAGGCCGTGATGGTGCCCTCGGCCTCCGTCGCCTGGGCGCAGCTGTACCAGATCACCTCGCCCTCTTTCTTCGCGGCGGGGACGATCTTGCTTTTCCACTCCGCCATGGCGGCCTGGAACTTCGCCGGCGACGCGGAGGAATCGGCCGGCGCGGCGGCCGGCGTCTTGGCCTGCGCCCGCACCGTCTCCGGGGCCGACCCGATGGCCACGACTGACACGACGAGGCCCGAGACCACCGCTGCCAATCGCCGCCTGTTCATCGCGGTCTGCCCCCGTTGACGCCCGCGGATTCGTCGACGGTCCTCGGCCAGACCCTGACCGCTCGCGGCGACACGAGCAGCCGCGCCCGCGCGTCGTGAGGCAGCCGAGGATCTTCCGGGCCCGTCGCCCTCACCGTGAATTTGCCGAGGTCCACGACGTACTCGACGTGACCACTGACGTATACCGAGGATCGCACCACGCCGACCCAGGCGCCGTCTCGCTCGGCCGCGCGCGCCTCCACGGCCTCGGGGCGGAAGGCCAGCAGCACCTCTTGCCCGTCGCTCCACGCCCCGGCACCGCCGACCGGCATGCAGAAGCCGCTGTCCTCGACCTCCGCCACCCAGCTGCCGTCGTCGGCGCGGACGATGCGGGCCGGCAGATGATTGGCCCGACCCAGAAAATCCATGACGAATCGTGTGCTCGGGCGCTGGTAGACGTCCTCCGGACTGCCTTCCTGCTCGATGCGACCGGCGTTCATGACCACGACGCGATCCGAGAGCGTCATCGCCTCGGCCTGATCGTGCGTCACGAAGATGCTGGTGATGCCCAGCTTGGCCTGCATGTCGCGGAGCTCGAACCGCATCTCTTCCCGCAGGCGCGCGTCGAGGTTGGAGAGTGGCTCGTCCAGCAGCAGCACCTCGGGATTCGACACCAGGGCCCGCGCCAGCGCCACCCGCTGCTGCTGGCCGCCGGACAGCATGGGCGCGGGCCGCTCGTGCAGACCGCCGAGCCCGACCGTGGCGAGGATCGCCATCACCCGGTCGCGGATCTCCGCGCGAGGCACGCGGAGCTCTCGCAGCGGGAACGCCACGTTCTCGAAGACCGTCATGTGCGGCCAGATCGCGTAGCTCTGGAAGACCATCCCCATGCCGCGTCGCTCCGGCGGCACGAAGAGTCCTGAGGCCGCCGCGGACAGCGGCCGGCTGCCCAGGTAGACGTCGCCCCGATCCGGCCTCTCCAGGCCGGCGACCAGCCGCAAGGTGGTGGTCTTGCCACAGCCGCTCGGTCCGAGCAGCGTGAGGAACTCCCCGGCCTTGGCTTCGAAGCTCAGGTCGTTCACCGCGATCACGGCGCCGAACGTCTTGACCAGACCGGTCGCTCGAACGGTGCCCATCGTGTTGGTGCGTAATCCAATCACCTGCGCCTCCCCACGGCAAGCCCAAAAATCCTCTGACGGCAACAGGATGTCGGCTCATACACTGCTGCCGTGGACTGGAGGAAGCTCGCCTACGTCCTCGTGCCCGCTCTGGCCCTCGCGGTGGTGGTCTTCGCGGTGCTCAGCCGGCTGGTCGACCCGCTCCCACCGCGGCGGATCACCTTCAGCGCGGGTCGCGAGGGCGGCGCCTACTACACGTTCGCGAAGGAGTACGCGCGGCTGGCCAAAGCGGACGGCTTCACGGTCGAGATCCTGACCGGCGCCGGGTCGGTCGAGACGCTCAAGCGCCTCGCGGCGGGCCACGCCATGGCCGGCTTCGTCCAGGGCGGCACCGCCGAAGCGGCGCCGACGGATGGCTTGCTCTCGCTCGGGAGTCTCTACTACGAGCCGGTGTGGCTGTTCCACCGGCGGGCCAAGCCGCTGCGCGGCCTCGCCGACCTCCGTGGCCACCGGATCCAGATCGGCGAGGAAGGGAGCGGCATCCGGCCGCTCGCGGTGCGCCTGCTCCGCGACAGCGGGGTCACCGCTCAGAACTCGACGCTCCTCGCCCTCGCCAGCGAGGGCGCGGCGACCGCGCTGGAGACGGGCCGGATCGACGCGGCCTTCTTCATCATGGCGCCGAGCGTGCCCCTGGTGCGTCGCCTTCTGCTCAGTCCGACCGTGAGCCTCTGGAGCGTCCGGCGCACGCTCGCCTACACGACGCGCTACCGGTTCCTGTCGACCGTCACGCTCGGCGAGGGTGTGGTCGACCTCGTCGAGGACGTGCCCGACCGCGACGTCCTCTTGCTCGCCGCGACGGCGACGCTCGTGGTGCGCGAGGACGTCCACCCGGTGATCGTGCGGCTCTTGTTGAAGACCGCCGAGACCGTGCACAGCCGGTCGGGCCTGTTCGAGGCGCCGAACATGTTCCCCTCCGACGCGTTCGTCGAGCTGCCGCTGCACGAGGTCGCCCGGCGCTACCTCCGGAAGGGACCGCCGTTCCTGGAGCGATTCCTCCCCTTCTGGATCGCCGTGACGGTCGAGCGCTGGGCGCTGCTGATCCTGCCGGCCGTCGGGCTTCTTCTGCCGCTGGTCCGCATCCTGCCCTCGCTCTACAACCAGTCGATGCGGCGCCGGATCACCCGGCGGTACCGAGTGGTGCACGAGATCGACCACACGCTCGCGCGGAGCACGCCGGAAGAGGCGCGGGCGGCCGCCGAGCGGCTCCGGGGCGTGCAAGCCGAGATATCAAAAATGCCGCCGCCCCCGCCCGGCCTCATGGGCGAGCTCTACCACCTGAAGGTTCATCTGGAATGGCTGCTCGAGCAGGCCGACGCGCGGGCGGCCGACCGTCACTCGCCCAGGTAGATCTCGCGCGTCCGCGGGTGCGCGACGACTTCGCCGCGCGTGCCTTCGACGACCACCTCGCCGAAATGCAGCACGGTGATCCGCTCGGCGAAATCGAGCGCCACGTCCATGTCGTGCTCGATCATGACGATCGTCACGTCGCGCGGGATGCCGGTGACCAGCCGGAGCACGTCGCGTCGCTCGTCGATCGAGAGCCCGGCGAAGGGCTCGTCGAGGAGCAGGACCCTGGGGTTCTGGGCCAGGGCCATGGCGACCTCGACGCGGCGGCGCTCGCCGTAGGAGGTCTGGGCGAGCGGGCGGGCGGCCAGGTGGTCGAGCGCGACCCGGGCCAGCGTCTCGCGCGCTCGGGCGATCAGCGCCGCCTGTCGGTCGAGCCTGACGAACGGGTTCCAGCGGCGCCGCGACAGACCGAGCAGCGCGAGCGTGACGTTGCGCAGCAGCGTCTCGGCCGGGAAGAGCGTGATGATCTGGTACGTGCGGGCGATCCCCAGGTGGAAGCGGCGGCGGCTGGGGACGCGCGTGATGTCGCGGTCGAAGAGCGTGACCGAGCCGCCGTCGGGCCGGAGCTCACCGGTGATGAGGTTGAAGAGCGTCGTCTTCCCGGCGCCGTTGGGACCGATGATGAGGCGGCGCTCGCCGGGCTCGACGGCCAGATCGACGCCGGCCGTGACGCGCAGCCCGCCGAACGACTTGTCGAGTCCGCGCACGGCCAGCGCGCTCAAATCACGTGCCGGGTGCGCAGCTCCGTGATCTGCTCCGGGCGATACCCGAGCTCGGCCAGGATCTCATCCGTGTGCTCGCCCAGCGTGGGCGCGCGGTGGCGGAAGCGCCCGGGCGTCTCGGAGAGGTCGACCGGGGTCGGAGCGAGCGGCGCCGGCCGGGATAGACCCGGATACTGGGTGTCCACGAGGAGGCCGGCCGCGCGGACGTGCTCGTCCTCGAGCGCCTGCTGCGGCGAGTAGAGCGGGCCCGCCGCGATCCTGGCGGCCTCGAGCTCGGCGAGCGCCTCCGCGGTCGTGCGCTCGGCCGTCCACTCCGACATCCGCTTCGAGATGATCTCGCCGTGGTCCCCACGGGCCAGGTCGTCCTTGAACCGCGAATCGGTGAGCCAGTGGTCTTCACCCATGAGCTTGGCCCACCGCCGGAACATCGGCTCTCCGATCGCGAGGGCGAGGATCCAGCCGTCCCTGGTACGGAACAGATCGGACGGGGCCGACGTCTGGCCGCGATTGACCGTCGCGACTCGATCGACCTGGATCGCTTGCTGCTCGACCAGCGTCGGGTTGTTGAAGGCGATCGCGGTCCGGAGGAGCGCGCCCTCCACCTTCTGCCCCCGGCCGGTCTGCCCGCGCGCCATGAGCGCGGCCAGGGTGCCGAACGCCGCGAGCGACGCCGTGCCGCAGTCGACCCAGGCGACGGCGGCTCGCAGCGGCTGCTCCGGCGTGCCGGTGAGGTACGCCGAGCCGCACATCACCTGACCGATGCCGTCGAACCCGTGCTTGCCGCTCCACGGCCCCCCGGCGCCGAACGCCGTCACCGTCGTGAGAATGATGTCGGCCTTCACCCGGCGGAGGCTCTCGAGGTCGAGCGCCAGCGCGCGCAGCACCTCGGGAGGCAGGTTCGCGACGACGACGTCGGCCGTGGCCACGAGCTTGCGCACGATCTCGCGGCCCTCCGGGCACGCCGGGTCGAGCGTCATCGCGCGCTTGTTGCGGTTCATCACCAGATACAGGGCACCCACGCCGTCCTCGGCCACCGGGGCCACCCACCGGTCCTCGCCGCCGCCCGCGCGCTCGATGCGGATGACGTCGGCGCCGAGGTCTCCCAGCAGCGCGGCGCAGTACGGCCCGGCGATGTAGCGCCCGAAGTCGAGGACCCGGACGCCCGCGAGCACGCCGCGCAGGTCGCTCACTGGAGCGCCAGCGGCTGCCCGTCGAGGTCCTCGGCTCTCTCGATCTTGATGAGCACGCCGAACCCCTTCTTGTCCGGATCGCGCTCCTTCTCGGGCTGAACGAGGCGCCGCCAGATCTCCTCGTACACCGGGCCGGACTTGACGATCTCCGCGGTGCCGTAGAACCGGGCGATGCCGCCCTTCGGCAGCACGCCGGCCTCCCGCAGCTGAGGCTTTCTGAAGAAGACCGTGACCTTGGTCTTGTCCTTCCAGTTGGCGCTGGTCGTGCCCTTGCCGCGCTCCCACAGCGCGATGTGGTCGTCGTCGTACACCATGGTGCTGCCGCGCGGCGTCACCTGGGCGAACCCGTTCGGCAGCACCGTGGCCACCAGGCATACGGCAGTCGGAAACGCGGTGTTGATGTGCTCGTGCAGAACCTTGGGAATCGTGGCCACCCGAGCCTCCCTTTCTTCTCCAGCCGCGGTGTCAGGAGTGCGCCCGCTCCTCCCGCGGGATTATGCCGCGGCCCGTCGACGATGTCGACCGGGGTACCGGGTGCTAAGCTTCCCGAGCATGAGGACAGGAGACGAGTATCGCGCGGCGCTGCGCGACGGGCGCAGGGTCTGGGTCGTGGGCGAAGGCCTGATCGACGACGTCACGGTGCACCCGGCGACGCGCGCGACGGTGGACGAATACGCGGCCTGGTACGATCGCCACTTCGACCCGGAATGGCAGGACGTGGTCCTGACGCCGCCCGACGCCCAGGGGAGCCGCGTCCCGCGCGCCTTCGTCCTGCCCCGGAGCACCGACGACTTGCGGGGGATGGGCCGCTGCTTCTCGGCGACGACGTTCCTGAGCGCCGGCAACATCACGCACACCCCGGCCTACGGCAACCTCATCGCGCTGGGCATCCTCGACGCGGTCCACCAGCGAAACGTCTCGCCGGAGCAGATCGCGAACGCTGCCGCGTTCCGCGACCTCATCGCCCGCACCGGGCGCTTCCTCACGTTCTCGGCCGGCGCCGCGACGATCGGCTACCGCCTGCGCGAGGACCCCAGCGAGCGCGCGGCGCTGCGGCTCGTCCGCGAGACCGATGCCGGCCTCGTCGTCCGCGGCAAGGTCGGCATGCACACGAGCCCGGTCTACGCGGAGGACGTCTACGTCGGCAGCCACTGCGGAATCGACCGCGGCGCGCATCGCGCGACCTTCATCGTTCCCGTGGGCGCGCCGGGGGTGACCGTTCTCTGCCGCAAGATCTCCGCCCGCCACGCGAACCCGTTCATGGCTCCGTTGAGCAGCCGCTACGACGAGCTGGACGCCCAGATGTGGCTCGACGACGTGTTCATCCCCTGGGAGCGCATGTTCCTCATGGACGTCACGCCGGAGCCGATGGCCTCCTGGCTCTTCTGGCATCAGCTCTACTGCTGGCTCTCGAAGGCGGAGTTCACGCTCGGCCTGGCCCTGGCCTGCACCCACGCCATGGGGCTCGTCGAGCACGAGCCGACGCTCGAGTACCTCATCGACCTCGTCGTCGACGTCCAGACCGTGCGGAGCTGCCAGACCGCCGCCGAGCTCGACCCCGAGTTCACGGCCGAGGGCTTCTGCGTGCCGGGACGGGGCCACATCGCGGCCGGCAGCATCGCCATGCAGAAGGCGCGCCAGCGCATGGCCGAGATCCTGAGGATCCTGCCCGGCTCCTCCCTCGTCGTCGCCCCGTCGGACAAAGACCTGGCGGCGCCGGAGGTCGCGGCCGGGCTGGAGGAGTCGTTCGCGGGCGGAGGCTACACGGCCCTGCAGCGCGCCGCCCTGCTCCAGCTGGCGGGCGACCACGTCGCCTCGGCCCTGGACGGCCGCGAGTCGGCGTTCGAGCTGCACGCCAACGGCGGCATTCCCGCGTGGCGCGGGCGGATGCGACGCTACTTCAGCCGCTACAACGAGCTGGCCAACGGCGTCCTGCGCGCGCTGAACGTCGACATGCCGGCGATCGACCTGGACAGCCTGCGCGCCGCGCCACTGGCCCCGCGACGCCAGGTCACTCCGCCGACCACTACGCCACCGCCCGCCAGTCGGGGCTAAGAATCAACCGCCGCCTCGCGCGGTCGAAGTGCCGCCACCGCCCAGCGCCAGAGCCGCCGCGTCCCCGGCACCAGGCCGTCGGGCATGAAGACGACGATGACGACGAAGATGGCGCCGAGGACGAAGTTCCACCGCTCGATGTAGGCGCTCGCCACGTTCTTGACGATCACGACCAGGCCGGCGCCGACGATCGGCCCGAGCAAGGTCGCCGTGCCGCCGGAGATCACCATCAAGAGCGCCTCGGCGGACGCGGTGAGCGCCACCGCCTGCGGGCTCACGAACTGGTTGTAGTAGAGGTAGAGAAGCCCCGCCACACCGCTCCAGAAGCCCGAGAAGAGGAACGCGAGAAACCTGATCATCCAGACGTGGTAGCCGAGCGCGTTCATGCGCCTGGGCTGGTCCCGCGTGCCGCGCACGCTGGCGCCGAACGGCGAGGCGACGAAGACCGCCATCGTGGCCACCGCGGCGAGGAACACCGCCAGGGTCGCCCAGTAAAAACCCGCCGGCGAGGCGAGCGACAGCCCGAGCGGGCTCGGCCGGCCCCGGATCGCGATGCCGTTGTCGCCGTTGGTGATGCTGATCCATCGATAGGCGACGCCCCAGACGATCTGGCCCAGGGCCACGGTGATCATGACGAAGCCGAGGCCGGTGCCGCGGAGCGCCAGCACCGCGAAGGCCGCGGCGGCGACGAGCGTCAGCGCCAGCGCCCCGGTCGTGATCGCGATGTGACCGTGGCCGTTGTTCATGATCCGCGCACCCGCGTACGCGGCGATGCCGAAGAGTCCGGCGTGGCCGAGGCTGACCAGCCCGGCATAGCCGGCGAGCACGTTCACCCCGAGGGCGAAGATGGCGTAGAAGAGAACCTGGCTGGCGATGTTGACGTAGTAGGTCCCGCTGACCCAGAGCGGTACCGCGGCCAGGATCACCAGCGCGGCGGCGAGCCCGGCCCGCCTCACGCCGCCTGCCGTCCGAAGAGGCCCTGCGGCCGGACGACCAGCACGATCAGCATGGGCAGGAACAGCACGACGTAGGCGAGCTCGGGAAACATCGCCTGACCGAAGTTGTAGAGGAAGCCGACGACGAAGCTGCCCACGAGCGAGCCGAGCAGGCTGCCGCTGCCGCCGAGGATCACGACGACGAGGGCCAGCGGGAGCATCTCATGGTCGAGCCCGGGATAGACCGAGAGGATCGGCCCGCCGATCACGCCGGCGAAGCCGGCGAGCCAGGCGCCCAAGCAGAACACGAGGGTGAAGAGCCGCGAGACGCGGATGCCGACCACGCGGGCCATCGCCGGATCGTCGACGCCCGCGCGGATCATCGCGCCGAGCCGCGTCCGCTCGAGGAGGGCCCAGAGGGCGACGGCGAAGATCACCGCGATGAGGCTGATGGCCAGGCGATACGTGGGGAAGCCGAGGCCCAGCAGCGAGGTGGCGCCGCGCAGCGCGCTCGGCGTGGCGATCCGGATGGGATCACCGGTCCACACCATGAGGCAGACGTCGGCGATCATGAACGAGAGGCCGAGGGTCACCAGGACCTGCGCGAGCTCGGCCCCGCCCAGCCGGCGCAGGATGAGGCGCTCGACGATACCGCCCAGGGCGGCCACCAGCAGCCCGCCCACGAGCGCGGCCGTCCAGAAGTCCATCCCCCGCGCGATCAGGCTCGTCGCGAGATACGCGCCGAGCATGAAGAACGAGCCGTGCGTCAGGTTCGGGATCTTCATCAGACCGAAGATGAGCGAGAAGCCGGCGGAAAGGAGGAAAAGGAGGCCGCCCAGCGTGATGCTGTTGACCGCCAGCACGACCCACAAGCTCATGAAGTTCCGGTCCGAGCGGCGGCTTTGCCGCCGCAATCTGCTTCTGGGGGAGGTCGGGAGGGGGCCGTCCCGGCCCCCTCACGTCTTGAGTGGCGGATAGTCGCGCGAGTACACCGGCTGCGACAGGAACCACTTCTCGTCGTAGGTCCAGAACTGGCTGACCTTGGGATAGGTCTTGATCGTGGTATTGACGAGCTTGTCGCCCTTCTTCTCGCACCGCCGGACGTAGAAGCTCCCGACCACGTTACCGAAGTGATCGAAGGAAAACGGTCCGCGGGGCGTGTCGGTAAGCGCCACCGCGCGCAAGGCCCGGTTCAGCGCGTCCTTGTCGTCGGTCTTCCCGCCCGTTTTCTCGAGCGCGGCTTCCGCCACCATGCCGTTGATGTAAAGCCCGGCCGAGTAGAGGCCGGGGCTGTTGCCGTAGTCGCGCACCATCCCATCGATGAGGCGCTTGTTGCTCGGCGTGTCGAGGTCAGCCGTGTAGGCCGAGCACGAGATCAAGCCGACCGCCTCGTCGCCGAACGACTTCAGCAGCGCGTCGTCGCAGGACGGCCCGCCGCCCAGCACCGGCAGCTTGAGGCCCTGGTCCTGGTACTGCTTCATGAACTTCAGGGGGTTCGAGCCCGCGAACCCCTGGACCACGGCGTCGACGGAGCTGATCTGGGCCAGATACGGCGTGTAGTCGGGCGTCACGAGCGGCGGCCACAGCTTCTTCACCACCCGGCCGCCCGCGTCCTCGAAGACACGCTGGAAGCCCGCCATCTGCTCGTGACCGAAGGCGAAGTCGTCGGCGATGGTGATGACGCGCTTGAACTTCAGCTCCTTCGCGGCGTAGTCGGCCAGCGGGTGCATCGGCTGCGCCGAGGTCGCGGAGGCCCGGACGAAATACGGGTTGGGCCGCCGCTGCGTCATGTCCTCGGCCGCGGCCAGGCTCAGGATCGGCACCTTCGCCTGCGCGGTGTAGTCGGTGATGGCGAGCAGCTCGAACGCCGCGAGCGGCCCCAGGATCATGTCCACGTTGTCGCGCTCGACGAGCTCTTGCGTCTTGGTCTTGGTGCCGGCGGGGTTGCCGCCCGTGTCGGCGACGACGAGCTCGACCTTGCGCCCGGCGAGCGTGTAGTTCCGGTCCTTGAAGAAGCGAATCGTCCCCTGCTCCATCTGGATCCCGCCCTGGGCGAGCGGCCCCGTCTTCACCGTGAGCAGGCCGATACGGACCGGCTTCGACTGCGCCACCGCCGGGAACGGCAGCGCCGCCGCGAGCGCCGCGCCCGCGGTGCCCGCCAGGAATTTCCGTCGATCGGGACTGACCGCCATGCCAGGTCCTCCTTTTCATAGCCGCGCCTCGGCCGGCCGGGCCCCAGCCCCGCGACGGCCTGCGGCGCGCACGCCGGCCGACTCAGTAGCTCTTGGGGAGCCCGAGAACGTGCTCCGAGAGGTAGTTGAGCACCATCTGCTGCGAGACCGGCGCGATCTTGTAGAGACGCACCTCGCGCCAGAGCCGCTCGACGTAGAATTCTTTCGCGTACCCGTAGCCGCCGTGGGTCTGGAGCGCGACGTCGCACGCCTCGAAGCCGGCCTCGGCCGCCATCAGCTTGGCGGTGTTCGATTCGGCGCCGCACGGCCGGCCATTGTCGAAGAGCCACGCGGCCTTGAGACACATGAGCTCGGCGGTCTCGAGCTTCGCCCAGGCCAGCGCGAGCGGGTGCGCGATCGCCTGGTTCTGGCCGATCGGACGGTCGAACACGACCCGGTCCTTCGCGTACTGCACGCCGCGCTCGAGCGCCGCGCGCCCGATCCCGACCGCCTCGATCCCGGTGAAGATGCGCTCGGGGTTGAGCGAGTCGATGAGGTGATAGAAGCCGCGGCCGACCTCGCCCACGACGTTCTCGGCCGGGATCTCGAGCCCGTCAATGAAGATCTCGTTCGAGTCGACCGCTGCCCGGCCGAGCTTCTCGATCTCGCGCACCGTGATCCTGGCGCGATCGAACTCCGTGAAGAACAGCGTCATCCCGCCGAAGGGCGCGGCCGCGTCCCGGGGCGACGTGCGCGCGAGCAGCAGGATGTGGGTCGCGTGCTTGGCGTTGGTGTTCCACACCTTGCGCCCGTTGACGACGTAGCGGTCGCCCTGGCGTTCGGCCCTCGTCTGGATCCGCGAGGTGTCCGTGCCGGCGTTGGGCTCGGTCACGCCGAAGGACATGACGATCTCGCCCGCGGCGACGCGCGGGAGATAGCGGCGCTTGAGGCCCTCCGAGCCGTGCTTGATGACGGGCATCGGGGGGAAGAGGTAGAAGTGGATCGGCGAGGCGCCCGTCGTGCCCGCGCCGGCGGCGCAGATCTCGTGCAGCATCAGCGTCGCCTCGGTCACGCCCAGGCCCGACCCGCCGTACTCTTCCGGAATGATCATGCCGAGCCAGCCAGCCTGCGCGAACGCCCGGATCCAGTCCACCGGGTACTCCGCCTTGCGATCCTTCTCCAGCCAGTAGTCGAGCGAAAAGGATCGCGCGAGCGTGGCGACTTCCTTGCGGATCAGCTCCTGCTGCTCTGTCAGCTGAAAGTCCATGGGCGCGATTGTAGCCCAACATCCGGTTGGCGGTCGCTCCGCGTCGCGGGCGTGAGCGTGGAGGCGGCGGCCCAGCGCGTCCCCATGACTGAGGGCGGGGTGCTATGATGCGCGGCATGGCGGTGCAGGGGCTGTACGCGCTGCAGAACGGGTTCATGGGCTTCGAGCGCTCCGGGCTCTTCTATGGGGAGTTCTCCGGCGACCGCGTCCAGATTCCCATCGCCTGCTGGCTCGTCCGCACCTCCGAGGCGATGATTCTCTTCGACACGGGGCTGTCGCCGCGCGCGGTCCCGGGCATGATGCGCAGCGACCCGCTCGCGCGCTTCACGGACGAGGATCTGCTGATCCACCGGCTCGACCTCGTCGGCCTCGAGCCCGACAACGTGGACATGGTCGTGCTCTCGCACCTTCACTTCGACCACGCCGGGGGTGCAGCGCTCTTCCCCAAGTCCGAGCTGATCGTCCAGAAGGACGAGTACGCGTACGCGCACTACCCGAGCTCGTTCTTCGAGTCGTTCTACTATCGCAAGAACTTCGACCTGCCGGGTTACCGCTGGCGGCTGCTGGACGGCGACACCGAGCTCCTGCCCGGCGTGACGATCCTGAGAACCGACGGCCACACGCCCGGCCACCAGTCGCTGCTGGTCGAGCTGCCCGAGACGGGCCCGGTCATCCTCACCGGCGACGCGTGCTACTGGCACGAGCACGCCGACAAAGAGCGCGTGCCCGGCGTCGTCTGGAATCCGACGCTGGCGCTCCACTCTCTCCGAAAGCTGAAGACGATCGCGCGCCTCGTGCGCGGTCGCATCTTTCCCGGTCACGATCCGGTCTTCTGGGAATCCGTCAAGCAAGCGCCGGACGCCTACCGCTAAGGGTCAAGGAGAAAGCCATGAAAGACGGCCTCAGGTTCGTGGACAGTGACATGCACATCATGGAGCCGCCGGATCTCTTCGAGCGCTATCTGGATCCGAGGTTCAAGGACCGGATCAGCGTGCCGGTGGGCGCCGACGGACGCCCCAAGCGCGGCGCCGCCGGCCTGACCGTCATCGACGGAATCCCGACCTCGGACATGGACCTCCAGCAGTACCGCAAGCGCGTCCGCAACAGCGGGCCGCAGAGCACGCAGCCCCTGTCGGGCTCGCGGCTCTTCGACACCGGCCGGCTCGACTTCGCCGTCGAGCGCGACTACGACCCCGTCGCCCAGGTGATGGGCATGGAGCTGGAGGGGGTCGACATCGCGGTGCTGTACCCCACCGCCGGCCTCGCCTTGCTCGGGCGCGACAACATGGACCCGCAGCTCTCGCTGGCGATCTGCCAGGCGTACAACAACTGGATCCATGAGTTCTGCGCGTACAGCCCGGACCAGCTCAAGTGGGTGGCGATGCTGCCGGTGCACGACGTGCACCTGGCCTGCCGCGAGCTCGTGCGGTGCGTCCGGCAGCTCGGGGCCGTCGGATCGTTCATCCGCCCGAACCTCGTGAACGGGCACTACTGGCACTCCAACTACTGGGACCCGCTCTACACCGTGCACGAGGAGCTGAACGCCACCTGGGGATTCCACGAGGGCGTGAGCGCCATCTACTCCCGCATGATCCCGCTGTACGGCGAGAACCGCTTCTATCGCCACGTCGCCAGCCACTGGATCGAGATGCAGCAGGCCCTGATCGCGATGGTCATCGGCGGCGTGTTCGAGTTCCATCCCAAGCTCCGGGTCGGTTATCTGGAGGCCCAGAACTCCTGGGTGCCGGGCGTGCTGACCCGCATCGAGTGGGATTATCCCCAGTATCGCGACTCGCACGCCCCGTACCTCGCGCTGACGCCGCGGGAGTACTTCCGGCGCAACTGCTGGGCGGCCGTCGAGGGGAGCGAGCCGGAGATCGAGGCGACGGCGGGGCTGATCGGCGCCGACCGGATGTGCATCTCGACCGACTACCCGCACTTCGACTCCAACTTCCCGCACGTCTCGACGAACCTCTTGAAGAACGTCCCCCGCGAGATCGCCGCGCAGATCATGGGCGGCGGGGCGCATCTCTACGGTTTCACCGACGAGCACTTCAAGAAGGCCGCCGCCGCGGCGGCGAAGATCGGCTCGCGGCGCTGAGTTGAGGCGAGCCGGGGGCTCGAGCCCCCGGCTTCCTCGTCACCGGGAAGGCCGGAGCCGCGGGTCGACCGCGAGCAGGAAGAACAGGAGGTACGCGGTTCCTCCGGCGAAGCCGCCCAGCACGTCGCTCAGCCAGTGAGACCGCAGGTAGAGCCGGCTGACTGCGATTGCCAGAATCAGCAGCACCAGGAGCACCGTCCCCGTCCACCGCCAGACCCGGCGCAGCTCGATGGTCCACAGCACGTAGATCAAGCCGCCGAAGAACACGACGGCGCCGAAGGTGTGGGCGCTCGGGAATCCGTATGGAGACAGCTTGGGGCGAGGGCGCGCCACGATCCACTTGGTGAGCGCGAAGGCGATGAACGATCCGACGACCATCGCCGGGACGTGCCGGGCCAAGCGATGGCCGTGGCGCTTGAGCAGAACGAACGTGAGGGCGCTCAGCGGGATCAGCCCGTAGCCTGACCCGACGCCGCTCAGCACCCGCATGAGAGACTTGACGTGCGGGTGCGCCGTCGACCGGGCCAGGGCGTCCACGGTGTGGTCGAGGTCGAAGAACCGCTGGTCGAACGCGAACGCGGCGAGGACAAGGAATGCGAGCGCAGAGACGATCGCCAGAAGGAGCACCGCCCACCGGAGCGCTTGCATCGGTCGGCCCTGATTATGGCACGGCGGCCTTCGACGACATGCAGGCACGGCTCGGGCGGCTCGACTGGCGGGCCATCGAGCGCTCGCTCTGGCAATGGGGCTACGCGAAGACGCCCCCCGTGCTCACCCCGTCCGAGTGCGCCGAGCTGATCGGCCTCTACGGCGAGGACGAGCGCTTCCGGAGCACGATCGACATGGCGCGCTACAAGTTCGGCGTCGGCGGATACCGGTACTTCGCCGCGCCGCTGCCGCCGCTGGTCGAGGCCCTGCGCCGCCACGCCTATCCCCCGCTCGCCGGCATCGCCAACCAGTGGGAAACCGCCCTCGCAAGCGCCATCGTCCATCCGCCGACTCTCGACGGGCTGCTCGCGGTCTGCCATCGGCGCGGCCAGACCAAGCCGACGCCGCTGCTTCTCCACTACGAGGCCGGCGGCTACAACTGCCTGCACCAGGACCTCTACGGCGACGTCGTCTTTCCCCTGCAGCTCACGTGCTTCCTGAGCCGGCGCGGGGTCGACTACACCGGCGGCGATTTCCTGCTGGTCGAGCAGCGGCCGCGCGCGCAGTCACGGGGCGAGGCGATCGCCACGGAGCAGGGCGAGATCGTGATCTTCACGACGCGGCACCGGCCGGTCGAGGGCACGCGCGGCGTCTACCGGTGCGCCATGCGGCACGGCGTGAGCCGCGTCGCGTCGGGATCCCGCTACACACTCGGCGTCATCTTCCACGACGCCAAGTAGGTCCGACGACCAGCCGCTTTCCGTCCTCGCTCATGTGATATCGTGCCGTGCATGAGCGCGGCCGCCCGCCTCGCCGAGTTCATCGTCAAGACGTCGCTCGAGGATTGCCCGTCGGAAGGCGTCGTCCGGGTCCGCCGGGCCGCCCTCGACACGCTGGGCGTCATGCTGGCCGGAGCCGACGAGCCCGTCGCGCGTATCGTGCGCCGGGTCGTCCGTGCCGAGGGGGGCATCCCGCTCGCGACCGTCGTCGGCACGCCGCTCAAGACCGCGCCCGGCTGGGCCGCGCTCGCGAACGGCGCCGCCGGGCACGCGCACGATTTCGACGACACGAACTTCGCGCTGCTCGGTCACCCGAGCGTGCCGCTCCTGTCGACGGCCCTGGCCGCCGCGGAAGCCGAGATGGCCGACGGGCGGGCGCTCGTCCTCGGGTACGTTGTCGGCTTCGAGGTCGACGTGACGCTCGGGCGGGCGCTGAACCCCGACCACTACACGCGGGGCTGGCACGCCACCTCCTCGATCGGCACGCTCGGCTGCGCCGCGGCGGCCGCGCGCATCATGGGGCTCGACCTCGTCCAGACGCGCAACGCCCTCGCCATCGCCGCCTCGCACGCCTCCGGGCTCAAGGAAAACTTCGGCTCGATGACGAAGCCCTACCACGCCGGCCACGCCGCGCGGAATGGCCTCCTCGCCGCCCAGCTCGCGCGCGAGGGGCTGACGGCGTCCGAGACCGCGCTCGAGGGCCGCCAGGGCTACGCCGCGGCCTTCGGCGGCTCACACGGACTCGAGCAGGCCCTCGAAGGGCTCGGCCGCACCTGGCATCTCCTCGGGTCGGGGATCGCCGTCAAGCCCTACCCCTCGTGCGCCCTCACGCACTCGGCGATCGACGCGCTCATCGACCTTCGCGTCGAGCACCGGCTGAGCGCCCGCGACGTCGCCGCCGTCCAGGTCGGCGTGAACCGCGTCGTCCCCGACGTGCTCGCGCACGCGCGGCCGACGACCGCACTCGAGCGGAAATTCTCGATGCAGTTCTGCGCCGCCGCCGCGCTCGCCGAAGGCCGCGTGGACTTCGGCTCGTTCGCCGACGGAGAAGTCGCCAACCCCGAGGTGCGCGAGCTGATGGAGCGGGTCTCGATGGTCGTCGACGCCGGCCTGCCGGAGGGAGTCGAGCAGCATGCATGGAGCCGCGTGACGGTCCGGCTCCGCGACGGGCGCACGCTCTCGACCGAGGCGCGGGGCGCTCGGGGCCACCCCGACACGCCCCTCTCCGACGCGGCGCTCCGCGAGAAGTTCCTCGCCTGCGCCGGCGCGGTCCTGGCCCCGGACGAGGCCGAGGGCGTCGCCGAGCAGATCGGCCATCTCGAGGACGTCCCCGACATCCGCGCGCTGACCTCGCGCCTCGAGGGAAATCTAGACTAGGGTTCGAACAGGAGACCGGAATGGGCGTGCTCGACGGGATCAGGATTCTCGAGCTGGCGCGGGTGGCGCCGGCCGAGCTGCCGGCGATGATGCTGGCCGACATGGGCGCCGAGGTTCTCAAGATCGAGACGCCCGAGCCCGGCCGCGCGACGAGCGACGAGTGGGTGCGGCGGACGATCTACACCTTCGTCAACCGCAACAAGCGCTCGATGACGCTGAACATGAAGTCGCCGGAGGGGCAGGCGGTCTTCCGGAAGCTCGCCACGACGGCCGACGTCCTCGTCGAGGGCTTCCGCCCAGGCGTGATGAAGCGCCTCGGTGCCGACTACGAGACCCTTCGCCAGCTCAACCCGCGGCTCGTCTACTGCTCGCTCTCGGGCTTCGGGCAGGACGGCCCGTACCGAAACTACCCTGCGCACGACATGAACTACCTCTCGCTGGCGGGGGTCCTCAACCTGATCGGCGAATCGGACCGCAAGCCGGTCATTCCCCTCAACCTGGTCGCCGACTACGCCGGAGCCAGCCTGCACGGCGCCCTCGGCATCGTGCTGGCGCTCTTCGCTCGCGAGCGGACCGGCCGCGGCCAGCACGTCGACGTCTCGTACCTCGACACGACCGTCTCGCTCCTGGCGGCGACGCCCAACATGCGCTTCTTCTTCAGCGACGGCCTGGCGCCGCGCCGCGGCGAGGGATTTCTCGGCGGGTCCTACCCCTACTACGCCATCTACTCGACGCGCGACGACAAGCTCCTCACGATCGGCTGCACCGAGCCGTGGCTCTGGGAGAACTTCTGCAACGCGATCGGGCGGCCCGACTTCAAGCGCTTCGCGCGGAGCTCCGATCAGTTCGTGCGCGCCGCCAACGCCGAGGAAGAGGCCGCGCGGCGCGAGATCGAGGCGCTCATCAAGACCCGCGACCGCGACGAGTGGTACGACTTGCTCGTGAAGGCCGACGTCTGCGTCGGGAAGGTCTACGACGTCCCCGAGATGGTGGAGGACCCGCAGATCAACCACCGCCGGATGATCGTGGACGTCGAGCACCCCACCCAGGGCCGCGTGCGGCAGATCGGCGTCGCGATCAAGCTGTCCGACACGCCCGGGACGATCCGAAGCGCGGCGCCGATGCCCAACGAGCACACCGAGGACGTGCTGAAAGACTTGGGGATGACGGCCGCCGAGATCGCGGAGCTCAAGCGAAAGGGAATCGTCGAGTAGCGATCGCGTGACGCCAGCCTGGCGCCAGCTGACGCTCCTCTCGCTCGCCGAGTTTCTCGCCCTCTCGCTCTGGTTCAGCGCCTCCGCCGTCCTGCCGGCCCTCCAGCACGACTGGGGCCTCGGTGACGGCGGCAGCGCCGGCCTCACGATCGCCGTGCAGGCCGGATTCATCGTCGGCACCCTCATCAGCGCGCTCACCAACCTCCCCGACGTTTTCTCCGCGCGCATGGTGATGAAGGTCGGCATCACGCTGGGTGCCCTGAACAATGCCGCGCTCGCGCTCTGGGTCTCGAGCCTGGGGCCGGCGCTGGTGCTCCGGTTTGCGACGGGCCTGTGCCTGGCCGGCGCCTATCCCCCGGCGATGAAGATCATGGCCACCTGGTTCCGCGAAGGCCGAGGGCTGGCGCTCGGGATTCTCGTCGGCGCTCTCACCGTCGGCTCGGCGGCTCCGCACCTCATTCCCGGTCTCACCGAGCTCCCCTGGCGCGGAACTCTGCTCGTCGCCTCCGCGCTCGCCCTGGCGGGCGCTGCCCTCGTCCAGCTCTGCGTGGCCGACGGACCGCACCGATTCCCGTCGGCTCGGTTCGACATCCGGATGGCGGCCGCCGTCTTCGGCGAGCGGGGTCCCCGCCTGGTGTGTCTGGGCTACCTCGGCCACATGTCGGAGCTCTACGCGATGTGGGCGTGGATCGCGGCGTTCCTCGCGGCGAGCCTCGACGCCCGCGGCGGCGGCAGCTACGCCGGGCTCAATCCGAGCGGCGCCACGTTCCTTGTGATCGCGCTGGGCGCGCTCGGCTGCTGGGCCGGCGGGCTCGCCTCCGACCGGTGGGGCCGGACGGTCCTCACCATGACCGCGATGGCGCTCTCCGGAGCCTGCGCAGCGACGATCGGCCTGACGTTCGGCGGCCCGCCGCTCGTGACCCTGCTCGTCGCCGTCGTGTGGGGCGTCACGGTCATTGCGGATTCCGCCCAGTTCTCGACCGCGATCACCGAGCTGTCGCCGCCCGCGTACGTCGGCACGGCCCTCACCACCCAGACGTGCGCCGGCTTCGCGCTGACGATGGTCTCGATCTGGCTCATCCCGCCGCTCGTGACGCGTGCCGGCTGGCGGTGGGCGTTCGCCGCGCTGGCGATCGGGCCGGCGCTCGGGGTTCTCGCCATGGGCCGACTTCGGGCACTTCCTGAGGCGATGAAGCTGGCCGAGGGCCGTCGCTGAACGGGCGAGCAGTCCGGAGAGGTCAGACGGCTGGCTGAGGAAACGCCTGGAGTCGGCGCAGCAGCGGGAGGCCCTGACCGGTGAGCCACTCCTTCGTCGAGTCGTACCCGTAGCGGAGCGCCGCCCGACTCGCCTCGAAACCCATCGACGGCCCGAAGAGGGGCGTGTCCTCTCGCGTGGGCTGGATCAGGTGGAACTCGCTGCGGGGATGCTTGATCCGGAGCGTCGACAGGCCGAGCTGCAGCAGGTTCTGGCTGTAGATGCGGCCCGCCTGCTCCATGATCGTGTAGAGGCCACGACTTCTCAGCGGAACGATGCCGGAGTCGGGGCTCGGGACGAGCGGGTTGATGACGATCACGACGTCGGCACCCGCCTCGGCCGCGAGATCCGCGTGGCCGCTGAAGCCGACCCCGCCGTCGACGTAGTCGCGTCCGCGCAGGGTATAGGGCTCGAAGAAGCCGGGAATCGCCGAAGACGCCGCCACCGCCTCGCTGATCGGGACGTCTAGGAGCCCGTCGCGGCCGAACACGACACGCTGCGCCCGGTCCAGGTCGATGGCCGGGATCAGCAGGACGCGCTCGAGCGCCGTGAAGGAGTTCTGCAGCCCGGCGCTGGCCAGCGTCTCGCGCATGTATTGCTCGAGCGCCGCCAGCGAGAAGAACCCGGCCGGCAGGTCGCGCTCCGCGGCGGCCAGCATGTCGGGGACCGAGCCGCGTACCGCGGTCATCGCGTTCTTGCTGACGGCCCAGAGGAGCCGGCCGAACCGGCCCGCCGCATGGCGGAAGGAGTTCGTGGCGTAGACGGCGCCGCGCCGGAAGTTGAGCGGGTGCTCCAGATCCTGGTCGATGATGCGATAGATCTCGGAGGCGCGGACGCCGTTGGCGAGGAGCGTCGCCACGACGGAGCCCGCGCTGCAGCCCACGTAGATATCGAAGTCGCCCGCGCCGCTGAGCCGTTCCTCGATCGCCGCGATGACACCGACTTCGTACATGCCGCCGATGACGCCGCCGCCCGCCAGGGCCAGGGCGTAGCGGGGCCGTCGCGACCGCCAGCGGCCCACCACGCGCTCGAGGAAGTTCATACCTGACTCATTCTAGCAACCTTGTCAGCAAGCGAGTTGCCAGCCTAGCCCGTATCCGGAAACCGCTAATTTCACTGACGATCACTCCAGCGGCCGATTGTATAACTGTCGGGCAAAGCGGCAAGTTCTTTGACACCTGGTCGGTCCCCTACCGCGGCTGGTCAAGAGCACTGCGAGGCTACCGATCAGGTCCGGACCACCCCCTCCGGAACGAATCTTGGCTCGGGTCTCGGCGCGCCGCGTCGCGGTCCAGTCGGGTGGCTAGGAACGACGCCAACTTATAACCCCACCCTGTGCTTGGTATCGGCCTTGCTCCGAAAAAGGCGCGATGATCCGATGGCTCCAGGAGTCGGTCCGCCACACGCGCGCCTCGGGACCGCGCGCCGGTGACCGCATGAACGCCGGGCTCCGGGCCGACCTGCACATCCACACGCGGGAGGCGGAGCCCTTCATCACCTACAGCGCTCGCGACGTGATCGCCCGCGCGGCTCGCGAGGGCTATCGCGTGCTCAGCATCAGCAATCACGACACGCTCACCTTCAGCGACGAGCTGGCCGCCTATGCACGCGACCACGGGATCGTGCTGATCCCCGGCGTGGAGGCCACGGTCGAAGGGCGCCACGTGCTCGTCTACAACGCCGACGTCGCGCCCGACAAGCTCCGGACCTTCGCCGACCTTCGCCGATATCGGACGCCCGAGTGGCTCATCGTCGCGCCCCATCCGTTCTTCCCGGCGTCCTATTGTCTGCGCGAGAAGCTCTGGCAGGAGATCGAGCTGTTCGACGCGATCGAGTTCAGCCACTTCTACACGCCGCGGCTGGATTTCAACCGGGCGGCGGTCAAGCTGGCCCGCGCGGTGGGTCTGCCTCTCATCGGGACGTCCGACAGCCACCTCGACGAGCAGTTCGGGACGACGTTCTCCCTCATCGAGGCCGAGCCTTCGGTCGAATCGGTGCTGGCCGCGATCAGGAAGGGCCGGCTCAGCGTCGTCAGCCGACCACTGAGCCTCACGCGCTGCCTGAGTATCGTCGCCCGGCACGCGCTGGGGGCCGGTCGGGAGCGTGCGCGGACGCGGCTACGACCGTCCCCTCAGACGATCCTCACGCCGCGCTAGCGCGCGGCCCCTACGCGAGGTCGAAGACCAGCACTTCGGCGGGCTCGAGTCCGATGAGCCGGAGCGTGGGCTGCGCGCTGACGGCGGCGCCGTCCCCCTGCCAGAGGGGCTGGCCGCTGAGCGTCACGGAGCCGCGCGCGACCTGCACCCACGCGTGGCGCTCCGGATTGAGCTCGTGAACCACTTCCTGGTCGCGCTCGAGCAGCACCGAGTAGAGGCGCACGTCCTGATGGAGAGTGACGCTCGAGCCGCCGCCACGAGGGCCGGCGATGAGGCGGAGCATGCCGCGCTTGTCGGGATCGGCGATGGCCTCCTGCTCGTAGCTCGGCTCGTAGCCGCGACGGTCCGGCACGATCCAGATCTGCAGGAAATGCACGAGCTCGGTCGGGGAGGGGTTGAACTCGCTGTGCGTCACGCCGGCGCCCGCGCTCATCCGCTGGACTTCACCTGGCCGGATCACGGAGCCGGTCCCCAAGCTGTCCCGGTGCTGGAGCGCGCCGGCGAGCACGTAGCTGACGATCTCCATGTCCCGATGCCCGTGGGTCGGGAACCCGCGACCGGGCTGCACGCGGTCCTCGTTGATGACGCGCAGGGTGCGGAACCCCATGTGGCTGGGGTCGTAGTACTCGCCGAACGAGAACGTGTGAGAGGTGTCGAGCCAGCCGAAATCGAAGTGCCCGCGGTCCGCCGCCGCACGTCGCGTGATCACAGCTGGGTCCCGGCCTGGCCGGCTTCCCTGATCCGGCGCAGGCGCTCGAGCTCGGGCGTGACGTACTTCTCGCGGCACTCCGGACAGATCCCGTGTGTGAACTGGGCGTCGGAGTGCCCCTCGATGTAGGTCTCGACTTGCTGCCAGTAGTTCTGGTCGTCGCGCACCTTCTTGCAGTAGGAGCAGATCGGCAAGAGCCCCTGGAGCTGCTTCACCCGCAGGAGTGCCTCTTCGAGCTCACGCACCCGCTCGGCCAGGGCGGCCTGAAGCTCCAGCATCCGGAAGCCCACCTGGACCCGCGCGCGCAGCTCCTCCCGCTCGAAAGGCTTCACGATGTAGTCGTCGGCGCCCGCCCCGAGCCCGGTCACGATGTCCTGAGTGCGGGCCTTGGCGGTCACGAAGATGATATACGGCTTCGGCTCGCGGCCCAGCGCGCGGATCCTCGTGCAGAGCTCGAGGCCGTCCATGCCGGGCATCGTCCAGTCGAGAATGGCGAGGGACGGCGGATCGTCGCCCTGAAAGAGCTCCCACGCCTGCTCGCCGCCCGACGCCGAGACGACCTGGTAGCCCCACCCGGTCAGGGAGGTCTCGTGCAGGCGACGGACGATCGGCTCGTCGTCGACGATCAGCACCCTCACGGCGCCGCCTCGATGTCCAGCCCTTCCGGCCAGGCCGGATCGGCGAAGAAGGCCATGACCTGCTCGAGCTCGCGCGCGATCCGGGCGACGAGGTCGGGGCTGTTTTCCGTGTGTCCGTCGTGGGCCGCGTCCTCGAGCGCCAGCGCCGCGCTCTGCAGGCGCGTCGCTCCCAGAATCGCGGCCGAGCCCTTCAGACTGTGCGCGACGTGCTCGAGCTGGCGGATGTCGGCCGCGGTCATCGCGGCGCGCATCGCCTGCAGCCGCTTGGGACTGTCGTCGACGAAGATCCCGACCAGCTCGCGGAGCAGCACCTGATCGCCGCCGAGCCAGCGCAACGCCACCGCGAGATCGACGGGCCGCTCGGCCGCGCCGTCCACGACGTCACACCTCCGTCAGGTCCTCGCCGACGGCGATCGCCCCGGCGAAGTCTTTCCCGGCCGCGGCCGCGAGCTCGGCGGGCACCGACCCCGGCATCAGGTGAGTGAGCACGAGCTTCTTCGCGCGCGCGTCCCGCGCGATCCGGCCGACGTCGGCGGGCTGGGTGTGGTAGGAGGCCAGGTCCGTGATCTTCTCCTCCAGCGTCGGCCATCCACAGCCGGGATACCAGGTGGTCCTCGTCATCTCGCAGCACTCGTGGATGAGGCAGTCGACGCCGTGGCTCCAGCGCACGAGGTTCTCGCACGGACGCGTGTCGCCCGAGACGACGATCGTGCGCCCTCCACCCTCGAACCGGAAGCCGAAGGCTGGCTTGACGGGGTCGTGCTCGACCAGGAACGCGCTCACCCGCACGCCGCCGACCTCGAGGAGCTTGCCCTCCTCGATCTCGGTCACGCGGACCTCCGGCGGGCGCCGCTCGTGCATGTGCGCGCGACGCACGTCGATGTCCCAGGTCAGATAGTCGAGCAGCTTCTCGACCTGGCGCTGGGTCCCGGCCGGGCCCCAGATCTCGAACGGCGCGTTCTGGCCGGCGATCCAGCGCGAGATGAGCAGATGACCGAGGTCGATCGTGTGGTCCGAGTGGTGATGGGTGATGAAGACGCGCGGCCAATCCCACGGGCGCACCCCGGCCTGGACGAGCTGGGCACCGACGCCCGAACCGGCGTCGACCAGGAAGCGCTCGTCGGCGAGCGACACGAGCGTCGCGGGGCCCCGTCGCTTCGGGTTGGGTGGCGGGCTCCCGGTTCCTAGAAGGACTCCGCGCATCAGTCTTCGAAGGATACTAGCATAGCGCGCGGTCGCCCCGGCCCGTTCAGAACAGGCCGACGATGTTGCCGTTCGCGTCGATGTCGATCCCTTCAGCGCCGGGCACCTTCGGGAGGCCCGGCATCGTGAGGATGTCCCCTGCGTACGCGACGACGAAGCCGGCGCCCGCGGAGAGCGCGACGTCACGCACCGTGATCGTGAACCCGCGCGGTCGGCCGGGCCGCTTCGGGTCGTCGCTGAGCGAGTTCTGGGTCTTCGCCACGCACACCGGCAGACGGCCGTAGCCCAGCGACTCGAAGCGTGACAGCTTGGCGGCGGCCACCGGCGCGAACGCCACCCCATCGGCGCCGTACACGCGCTTCGCGAGCGTCTCGAGCTTCGCGGCCAGCCCGAGCTCGTCGGGATAGAGATAACGGAAGGCCGAGCGGTCGCTGGACCGGATCGCGTCGAGGACCATGCCGGCGAGATCGGTCACGCCGGCGCCGCCGAGCTCCCAGCCCCGTGACACGCCGCAGGGCACCCCGAGCGTCCGGCAGCTGGACAGCACCGCGTCGACTTTCGCGTCGGTATCGTCGGTGAAGCGGTTCAGCGCGACGACCGGCGGGAGACCGAAGAGGCGCACGTTCTCGACGTGCTTGGCCAGGTTCTCCTCCCCGTGCAGCGCCAGGGCGCGCGTCGTGACGACGATGACCGCCGCCGAGGGCACCAGACCTCCGGTTCGACACTTGATATCCACGAACTTCTCGGCGCCCAGGTCGCTCGCGAAGCCGGCCTCGGTGACCACGACCTCGCCGAGCTTGAGCCCCAGCCGGGTGGCGACGAGGCTGTTGCAGCCGTGGGCGATGTTGCCGAACGGCCCGCCGTGGACGAGCGCGGGCGTGCCCTCGAGCGTCTGAACGAGGTTGGGCTTGATGGCCTCCTTCATGAGGACCGCCATCGCGCCCGCGGCCCGGAGCTCGCGCGCCGTGACCAGAGTCCCCTCGCCCTTCTCGGCGACCACGATGCGCTCGACCCGCGCCTTGAAATCCTGGAGGTCGCGGGCCAGGCACAGAATCGCCATGACCTCCGAGGCGACCGTGATGTCGAAGCCGCTCTCCCGCGGGACGCCGTGGGCCGGCCCACCCAACCCGACGACGACGCGGCGCAGGGCGCGATCGTTCATGTCGAGGGCGCGCTTCCAGAGAATCCGCCTGACGTCGAGTGCCAGCGCATTGCCCTGCGCCAGATGATTGTCCAGCATCGCGGCCAGGAGATTGTGCGCGGCCCCGATCGCGTGCATGTCGCCGGTGAAGTGGAGGTTGATGTCCTCCATCGGCGCCACCTGGGTGTGACCCCCGCCGGTTCCACCGCCCTTGGCGCCGAACACCGGCCCGAGCGACGGCTCGCGCATCGCGACGACCGCACGCTTCCCGAGCCGGCGCAGCCCGTCGGCGAGGCCGATCGTGGTGGTGGACTTGCCTTCCCCCGCGGGCGTCGGGGTCATCGCCGTCACCAGGACGAGCGCCCCGTCCGGGCGGGCGCTCGCGCGCTCGATCGCCTCCCAGCGGATCTTCGCCTTGTAGCTCCCGTACGGCTCGAGGTCGCCGCCATTCAACCCGAGCGCCTCGCCGATCGCCTGGATCGGCTGGAGCTTCACTGCGCGCGCGATTTCGATGTCCTGTTTTCCCATTGCTAGGTCCTCATGTCGGCCGCTCCGGCCGCGCCTCGGAGCGCCCGAGGAGCGACTCCGGACGAATCGGAAGCGTGGTGATCCGCACGCCGAGATGGCGCACGGCGTCGGCGACCGCGTTGGCGATCGTCGCCGGCGCGCCGATCGTCCCCCCCTCGCCCATCCCTTTCACGCCCCCGGGCGTGAGGGGTGACGGCGTCTCGAGATGACTGATCTCGATCGAGGGCAGGTCGTCCGCCTTGGGAAGCGCATAGTCCATGAGCGTCGCGGTGAGGAGCTGGCCGTCACCATCGTACACGACGGACTCGAGGAGCGCCTCGCCGATGCCCTGCGCGACGGCGCCGTGGATCTGGCCTTCCACGATCATGGGGTTGATCACGGGTCCGCAGTCCTCGACGAGCGCGTAGCGCTTCACGGCCACGCGCCCCGTGATCGGATCGACCTCGACGACCGCGACGTGCACCGCGCCCGAGAAGGTCGGCCCGGGAGGGTCGAAATAAACCGTGGCCTCGAGGCCGGGCGTGAGGCCGGCCGGCAGGCCGTCGAGCGGCGGCGAATACGCCATCCGCGCGATCTCGGCCAGGGCGACCGCGCGATCGGGAAGGCCGCGCACGAAGGCGCGCCCCCCGTCGAGCACCACGTCGGCGGCACTGGCCTCCAGCCGATGCGCGGCGAGCGCTCGCAGCTTGTGCCCGACCGCGTCGGCGGCGGCGCCCGCGCTCCCGAGCATCGCGACCGTGCCTCGGCTTGCAAAGGTGCCGCTGCCGCGCGGCGAGCCGGCCGAGTCGACGGGCTGCAGGCGGACCGCCTCGAGCGCCAGGCCCAGCCGATCGGCCACGATCTGGGCGATGGTGGTCGCGTGGCCCTGGCCCTGGGTGGGAAAGCTCACGACGCACCTGACGGTGGCATCCGGATCCACCGTGACCGTCGCCGCCTCGATGCCGGGCATGTCGGAGGCGCCACGCCGCCGGAAGCCCGTCGATCCCATCCCCGTGTATTCGGTGTAGCACGCGATGCCGATACCGACGAGGCGTCCGGCCGCGCGCGCCACCTGCTGCTCGCGTCGCAGCTCGTCGTAGTCGACCGCCGCCAGGACCTGCTCGAGCGCCTTCGGAAAATCGCCGCTGTCGTACGTGAAGCCGGTCGCCGAAATGAACGGATACGCCTCACGCGGGATCAGGTTGCGCCGCCGCACCTCGGCCGGGTCGAGTCCGGCGCGCTCCGCGACGAGGTCGAGCAGGCGCTCCATCACGAACGCGCCCATCGTCATGCCGACGCCGCGATAGGCGCCGAGCGGTGGCTTGTGGGTCGCCAGCGCCAGCGCTTCGTACTCGTACACCGGCGTCCGGTAGGGGCCCGGCAAGATGCTCGCCGTTCCCAGGGGCTCGAGGGCGCCGGTGACCGGGTACGCGTGATACGCGCCCGCGTCGGAAACGACCCGCGCCCGGAGGGCGAGCAGCGTGCCGTCGGCCGCGGCGGCAACCGCGACTGTCGTCCGCTGCTCCCGCGCCTGTGACCCCGCGGCGAGATTTTCCCGGCGCTCCTCGATCCATTTCACCGGACGGCCGAGCTGCCGCGCGAGCGCGGCCACCGCGACGTCTTCGGGGAAGACCTGCATCTTGAGCCCGAAGCCGCCGCCGACGTCGGGCGTCACGATCCGGACGCGCATTTCCGGGAGCCCGAGGGCCGTCGCCAGCGCCGTGCGCAAGATCGACGGACACTGGCTGGGGGACCAGACCGTGAGGACCTCGCCGTCCCAGTCGGCGATCATACCCCGCGGCTCGAGCGGCGAGGGCGCACAACGGCCGTGCCCGAACGTCTCGCCGACGACGATCGCCGCGCGCGCGAACGCGCCGTCGACGTCGCCCTGTCGGTGGCGACGTTGGAACAGGACCCGGTTCGCCGCGAGCGCCTGGTCCAGGGTCGCGACGGCCGGCCGCGGCTCCCAATCGACCGCGATCAGCGCGCGCGCGTCGGCCGCGGCGTACGGGCTCGCGGCCACCACGGCCGCCACCGCTTCCCCGCAGAAGCGCGCGACGCCGTCGGCCAGCGCCGGCCACGCCGTCGGCGTGAATCCCTCGCCCTCGAGCCGCGGGGCGAGCGGCTTCGTCACCGCGCGCAGCTCATCGGCGGTGACGACGGCGAAGACCCCGGGCAGGGCACGGGCCGCCGCGGCGTCGACCCGCCCGATCCGCGCGTGCGCGTGCGGGCTCCGGACGAAGCTCACGGAGAGCGTCTTGGCCAGCGTCAGGTCGTCGAGATATCGTCCGCGCCCGGCAAGGAGCCGCGGGTCCTCGAGCCGCTTGACGCGCATGCCGGTATAGCGCGGCGTCACCGGCGCCTCCGCCGCGCTCATTCGCCGAGGCAATGGAACACGAGCCCGTCCAGCAGCTTGGGGTAGAAGTGGGTGGACTTCTGGGGAAGGAGCTCGCCGCCGCGAACGACCGCCTGGAGCTCCTCGGGCGTCGTCGGCCCGATGAGGAACGCCGCCTGACACTTGCCGGCCCGGGCGAGCTCGACGGCCTCGGCCCGGTCGGCGGTGTAGTCCACGTGCGTCTTCGCGTCGAGCTTGGCGTCGGTGATCCCGAGCAGCGGTCGGAGCAGTCCCTCGTGGAGGATCGACACGGCGAGCCCCCGCCAGGCCGGCGACGTCTTCTCCGGCCATGCGATGTGCTCGAGCTCGCCGGGCTTGAGTCTCAAGAGGGCGGCGTCGGGTCCGCTGACGACGCCGATCGTCCGGTTCTCGAGCCGGACGGCCAGCGGGTCGGCGAGCGGGGCCACGTCGAACCAGCGGGCCGCCGCCTGCATCAAGTCGTCGAAGTCGAAGCCCGGCACGCTGTGAACGAGGCGATGGTTCGGCAGGATCGTCAGTCCCGGGGCCTCGAGCGCGAAGAACGCCATCAGCTTGTGGGCGGCGTCGGGGCGGCGCCCCGCGTACGCCACCGCGGTCTCGTACCGATGGTGGCCGTCGGCGATGATCACCGGGCGCGGTGCCATCAGCGCCTGGACGCGCGCGATCGTCGTCTCTTCGGTGACGCGCCAGAGGCGGTGACGCTCTCCCTTCAGGTCGCTCGCCTCGGCGATCGGGTCGCCGACGGGGGTCGTGGCGCGCCGAAGCTCGCCGCCCGGATCGGCGGCCAGCATGAAGAGCAGCCCGACGTCGGCGGCCGTCGCCTCGAGCAGGTCCATCCGGTCCCGCTTCGGTCCGGCGTGCGTCCGCTCGTGCGGCACCACCACGCCTCGCCCGTAGTCGCTCACCTCGCCGAGGGCGATGAAGCCCATCCGCGTCACCGGCTGGCCGCCGACGGTGTAGGTCTGATGGTAGGGGTAGATCGCGGGTTGCGCGTCGCGACGCCACACGCCGCCGGCGAGCCAAGCGTCGAGCACGCCCCGCGCGCCCCGGTACTTGTCGGCCGCCTCCTTCGGAGACGTCACCCGGACGATGTTGTGTGGGCTCATCGTGTAGAGGCGGTCCTGGGTCTCGGCGCTGATCTGGTCGTACGGCGGCGCGACGACCGACGAGATGTCGCGCGCCGTGTGGCCGGCATATCGGTAGCCTCGAAGGGCCCTGATCTCCATAGGCTGTCGTCGCGCGAGGCACTGTCAGACCAAACCCGTGCGAAGTCAAGCGTGCTAGACTTTCCGCGTGACGAGGTAAACTGCCCACCAGTCACGAACCCACAGGAGGTCGCCGATGGGCGAGACCGCGGTTGCCACGACGACGGGCGTCGCTCAGGTGTTCGACCTCCACGCGCTGAAGGCCGGCGCCGACGGGACCGGGGCGTAGCCCCACTTCGGGAGGCGATGGGTGGGCAACGTGGAGCGCTGCGACAAGACGCTGGCGGTCAACGAGATGATGTTTCACGTCCGCCGTGACGCCGCGCTGCGCGCGCGATTCGTCAGCGACCTCGAGGGGCTCGCGCGAGAGTTCGGCTTGAGCCGTGCCGAGTACGAGGCGGTTCGCGACAAGGACCCCCGCCGGATGATGGACCTCGGCGTGCATCAGTACTATGTGCCGCAGATCCTCCGGCTGTTCTTCGGCGCCGCGCACAATAGCAACGCCAGCGCCGCCCTCGAGTGTTACCAGCGCGCATACCCGGAAGAGACGGCGAAGGCGATGGCCCTGCAGGCTCGGCTCGAGCGAGCGCGATAATGGCCCGGCTCGTCGGCGCGATGGCCATGACGCATTCGCCCGGCCTCACCGGATGGTTCACGCGGGCCTCCCAGGAATACCAGCAGCTCGCGCTCCAGGCGACCGCCGAGATGCGGCGCCGGTTGGAGGCGGCGCGCCCGGACGTCGTCGTGATGTTCAGCAACGACCACTTGCTCAACTGGCCGATCAACAACATGCCGGAGTACACCGTCGGCATCGGCGAGGAGCACGTCGGGCCCGCCGAGTGGTTCGACGAGTGGCTCGCCATGGAGAAGTACCGTGTACCCGGCCACGCGCCGATCGCGCGGTGGATCGTCAACGAGGGCGCGCGCCACGGGCTGTCGCTCGCCTACCTCCGCGAGATGCAGTTCGACGACGGCATCTCCGTGCCGACCCACTACCTGAACCCCGACGCCCAGTTCCGGATGGTCCCCGTGACGATGAACTGCACCGTGCCGCCGATTCCGACGCCCGAGCGCGCGTATCACGTCGGGACGCTCATGCGCGACATGCTCGCCGCCTACCCCGGTGGCGAGCGGGTCGCGGTGGTTGCGACCGGGGGGCTCTCGCACGAGCCGGGCGGGCCCCGATACTTCTGGGTGGACGAGGAGTTCGATCGATGGTTCCTCGATCTGTTGAAGAAGGGCGACCACGCGGCGCTGCTGCGCGAGTGCACGCTCGAGCGGATGGAAGCGGCCGGCTCCGGAGGGACCGCCGAGCTGCTCGCCTGGGTGCTCGTCCTCGCCTTCACCCGCGGTCCGGCGGACGTGCTCGCTTACATGCCCGCCGTGGCGTGGCGGTCGGGCACGGGCATGGTGGTCTGGAACGAGCTGGCCCGATGACCGGAGGACCCTGACCCCGATGGCGACCACGCACCACCTCGACCGGGAGACGGTCCACCGGGAGTGGAACAACGCGCTGCCACCGCGGCTCACGATCGATCCGGGCGACACCGTGGTGTTCGACACGCGCGACGCCGCCGACGGATACTACTCGCCGACTTCCACCCACTCCGATGTGCTCGCGCGTGGTCCGTTCCGCGGCCACCCGCTGACGGGTCCCGTGGCGGTCAAGGGGGCCCGGCCCGGCGACATCCTGACGGTGGAGATCCTCGAGGTGAAGCCCGCCGCCGCCTTCGGCTGGACAGCGATCCGTCCGGGCCGGGGCCTCCTGCCGGAGGCCGAGTTCCCGAAGCCGTTCCTGACGATCTGGGACCTGAGCGACGGCACTCACGCGCGGATGGGCCGCGACGTCAGAGTCCCCATCGCCTCCTTTCCGGGCGTGATGGGCGTGGCCCTCGACGAGCCCGGCGGGCACAGCACGATGCCGCCTCGGAAGAACGGCGGCAACATGGACATCAAGCAGCTGGTCGCGGGGACGACGCTCCTCCTGCCCGTCTGGGTGGACGGCGCCCTCTTCAGCGTCGGCGACGCTCACGCCGCACAGGGCGACGGCGAGGTGTGCGTCACGGCCGTCGAGATGATGGCGCGGGTCACGCTCCGATTCGGTCTCGAGCCCGGACGCGGGATCCGGGAGCCGCGCTTTCGGACACGCGGGCCGCTCGCGTCCGCCTTCGAGCGCGGGCCGTGCTTCGCGACGACCGCTCACGGCCCCGACCTCTTCGCCAGCGCCCAGCAGGCCATCCGCTACATGATCGAGCACCTGGTGGACGAGCGCGGCCTCGGCCGCGAAGAGGCCTACATCCTCTGCAGCGTGGCCGTCGATCTCAAGATCAGCGAGATCGTCGACGCGCCCAACTGGATCGTCTCGGCGTTCCTTCCCGAGGCCGTCTTCGCGTGAGGCTCGACCGCTTCGAGCGGCGCGACGGCCGCCGGCTTGCCCGACACACGCACTTCTCGCTCTCGCCGGCACCCGCCTGACTGGCGCGGGCCGGCCGCCCACAGGAGGGGCCATGCACTACGGTGTCTTCATCTTCCCGACGGATTACTCGATCCGGATCGACGAGCTGGCGCGGGCCGCGGAGGAGCGGGGGTTCGAGTCTCTGTTCGTGACCGAGCACACCCACATTCCGACGAGCCGGCGATCGCCGTTCGCCGGCGGCGGGCCGCTGCCCAAGGAGTACGCCCACACGCTCGACCCGTTCGTCGGGCTCGCCGCCGCGGCGGCGGCAACGCGAACGCTCAAGGTCGGCACCGGCATCTGCCTCGTCATCGAGCACGACCCGATCACGCTGGCCAAGACGATCGCGAGCCTCGATCTCCTCTCCAACGGACGGTTCCTGTTCGGTATCGGGGCCGGCTGGAACGCCGAGGAGATGGAGAACCACGGCACCGCCTTCAAGACACGCTTTCGGCTTCTTCGCGAGCGGATCCTCGCGATGAAGGAGATCTGGACGAAGGAGGCGGCCGAGTACCACGGCGAGTTCGTCAACTTCGACCCGATCTGGTCGTATCCGAAACCGGCGCAAAAGCCGCACCCGCCGGTCCTGTTGGGCGGCGAGAGCGGTCACACGCTCCAGCGCGTCGTGGATTTCTGCGATGGCTGGTTTCCACGCGGGCGCAACGCCGAGGCGATCCTGCCCGGGCTCGTCGACCTGAGAGCGCGTGCCGCACGGGCCGGCCGAGACCCCGCGACCATCTCGGTGTCGGTGTTCGCGGCGAAGGCTGAGCGCGCCACGCTCGACGCCTATGCCGCCGCCGGAGTCACGCGCGCGATTTTGAGGCTGCCGTCGGAGGGTCGCGACCCGGTGCTGTCGCTCCTGGATCAGCACGCCAAGCTGATTCGGTGAGCGACCTCCCCGCCTTCGCCGCCGAGCTCCTGCGAGAGAGCCGGGTCGCCCGGCTCGGCACGGCGGACCGGGCGGGTCAGCCGCTCGTCGTGCCGGTGTGCTACGTCTTCGACGGCCGGGCGTGCTTCTCCGCAATCGACGCGAAGCCCAAGCGGGTCGCGGCCGGGGCGCTCCGGCGCGTGCGCAACATCGCGGAGAACCCGCGCGTGTCCCTGGCCGTCGATCGCTACGACGAAGAGTGGTCGCGGCTCTGCTGGGTGATCGTGCAGGGGCGGGCCGACATTCTCACGGACGGGCCTGAGCGGGCGGTCGCCGTCGATCTCCTGCGGGCCAAGTACGCGCAGTATCGGGTTCTGGGGCTCGACCGAGAAACCGCGACGGTGATTCGCATCTCGCCCGAGCGAACGCTGTTCTGGAGCTGGAACGGCTGACGACAGACGAGGCGAGAGGACCTAGCGCCTCTCGATCTGGAGGCCGGCCTGCGAGACCAGCACGCCTGCCTGCCCGGCCTGGCGCATCGCCTGCGCCAGCCGGTGCTTCTCGATCCACGCCCTGATCTCGAGATCCCGGTGGATGTCGAAGAACTCCGCGGTCATGGTGATCAGCTGGGTCACCTTGCCGAGGTTGTCCTGGAGCTGGAAGACCTGCGCGTTCCGCTGGAAATCGTAGAAGTCGTAGACCGTGCACAGCGGGAACTCGCGCTGCAGATACCCTCGCACGACTCCGATCTTCGTCTCGTCGAGCGCCGGGTGGTCGAGGAACTTCCGCCACTGAGGCGCGAGCTCACCGTTGTCCGGGAGGGTGAGTCCTTGGAGGATACGCCGCTGCTTCTCCGTCAGGTCACCGATCGCGTCGTGGGACTCGTCGGTGGCCTCGTCGGGGGCCACCTCGTTGGCGGTGACCTCGATGTCCGCGGCGAAGGGCAGGATCTCGAGCGGAGCCGGAGCTGGAGCTGGGGGCGGCGTCGCCGGCGGGACACTCGCCCGCGGCGCCGCCGGCGCGGACGCTGGCCGCGTGTCGAACGTGCTCGTCAGCCGGTCGAGGAACTTCCTCCAGGTCGGCGCGAGGTCCCCCTGCGGGGCATCGCTCCGCGTGAGGTCGTTCTTCGACGCGCCGTTCTTCGGGACATCGCTCCTGGCGGGCGCGGGCGGCGCCGGGGGCTTGACGACCTCGCGCGGGGCCGTGGGCTTCCCTTCCACCGGGCCTGGCAGCACATCGGGCACCTCGCGCGAGCGGCCACGGGGTGGAGGCTCTGTGGGCGGACGCAGCCCCTTGAGCACTACCGGCGGCCGCTCCGCTCGCTCACTGGCGTCCCTGCTGAGGGCGCCGTTCGTCGCCGCGGGCTCGACGATCCGGGGAGCCGCCTTGGGCTCGTGGAGCATCACGATCCTCGGCTCCTCGACCGGGACGAGCGGGACGATCTTCGGCTCTTCGCGCGGCGCGACCTTTGGCTCTTCGCGCAGCTCCTCCCGCGGCTCCTCGCGTAGCAGCACGAGCTTCGGCTCTTCGCGCGGCACGACTCTCGGCTCCTCGCGCGGAACGACCGCCTCCTCGACGATCGGCTGCTCGACGCGCGCTGGCCGCGGTGCGACCGTCTCGGAGCCGGGGGACGCCGGTGCCCAGTCGACCCGGTTCAGATAGAAGCCCGTCGTGCCGTTCGCCTCGACGTAGCGAAACTCGAAGCAGTCGACTGCGGAGAAGCTGAGCAGCCGCATTTTGCGCACGAACGACTCGAGCAGGCGCTCCGCTACGAACACGATCCGCGGCGGCCACCCGGGCTCCAGGGTCGCGGGGACGAGTCGCTGCACCGACTCGGGATACTCGAGACACCACGCGTACGCCTCGAGCGCTCGCACGAGCATGGCGTCATCGGCGGTAAGGCCCAGGATGAAGAGGACCGGCACATGCTCACCGTCGATCGCGGCGAGCTCGACGCTCGTTCGGCCGAGATTGAGATTCGACGCGAGGATCTGGAGGCCGGGCTCCATGGCGTCGGCGTTGTCTGCGACGAGCGTTGCAAGATGCTGCAGACTTGTCACTTCTCGGCGCTTGAATGTCAGCTTCATCGAAGCATCCCCGATCCGTCGAGCAACCGCTGTGCCAGGAGAGCGCGAAGATTACAGCCAAGGAAACCGATGGGTTGCGTGTCAAGCGACGATCGAGGAAAGACAGCGTGACACGGTATATCGCCTACCTGTCATCGGCTCGCATAGGGTCGACAAAGAATTTGTCAACAATAAGAATTTACTTGGCCAGGGACTGGCCACGGAGGTGAGAGGACCCGAAGCCAGACCTCCCGATCTCAGGGACTTAAAAGACAATTCTATAAATTGCCTGTGCTGGTTAAAGTGGCATCCGGCTTGCTTAGGTGTGTATCGTATCAGTCTGAGCTCGGAGTTTCCGGACCCGAGCTCTTGGAGGCGACGGAATGCGCGCGGCGGACGCGGTGGCCGGCAGCGAGCCCTGCAGCAATCGGAGCTACCGACGTTGAACATGACCCAGGCGTTCAGAGAGCTCGTGCAGATCGGGATCACTCTGACCAGTGAGCAGGACCTCGGAACTCTGCTCGAGCGCATCCTCACCGAGGCCCGCCGGTTCACGCGCGCCGAGGCCGGCACCTTGTTCCTCCGGGAAGGCGACCAGCTTCGCTTTTCCGTCGTCCAGAACGACAAGCTCGCGAAGGAACTCGGTCAGGAGGAGATGCGCCGCCGCCTCCAGGCCGAGCCCCTGAATCTCCGGGAGCTAAGCCTCGCGGGTCACGTCGCCCTCACCGGCGACATTCTCAATCTGCACGACACCTACATGATCCCGCCGGACCGGCCATACTCGTTCGACTCCAGCGTCGACGCGCGCCTGAACTACCGCACCCAGTCGATTCTGGTGGTCCCGCTCCAGGACCCGGCGAACAACATCCTCGGCGTCCTCGAGCTGATCAACGCCCTGGACCGAGGACGCGTCGTGCCCTTCGATTCGCAGTACGAAAGCCTCGTGCGCTCGCTGGCGTCGCAGGCCGCGGTCGCGCTGCGCAACGCCAGACTGGAGGATCTCTCGTTCAAGGACGCGCTGACGGACGTGTACAACCGTCGCTACTTCACGATCCGGATGCAGGAGGAGTTCAAGCGCCATTGCCGCTTCGGTGAGCCGCTCTCGCTGGCCCTGGCCGACCTCGACCACTTCAAGGACGTCAACGACCGCTTCGGCCACCGGGCCGGCGATCAGGCCCTGCGCGACGTCGCCCAGATCCTGGTGAAGCACTCCCGCAGCTTCAGCATCGTCACGCGCTACGGCGGCGACGAGTTCGCGATCATCCTCGTGAACACGGCCAAGGATGGGGGCCTCACCTACGCGGAGCGCATTCGTGGCGTCATCGAGCAGCATTCGTTCCCGCACGGGCCGGTCACCGTCAGCCTCGGCGTCGCCAGCCTCCCGGAGAACGCCACGACGGTCGACGACCTCGTCGTCGCCGCCGACCAGGCCCTGTACGATGCCAAGCATCTGGGCCGGAATCGAGTCGCCGTCCCGTGAGCCCGTCGACGATGCTCGGCCGCGAACAACTCCTGGAGGAGCTCCTCGAGATCGGCCTCGCGCTCACCACCGAGCGCGATCTCTACGCGCTGCTCGAACGCGTTCTGGAGGCGGCGCGCCGGTTCACGCGGGCCGAGGCCGGCACGCTGTTCCTGCGCGAGGGCAACCACCTGCGGTTCGCGGTGGTCCAGAACGATTTCCTCCAGCGGAAGCTGGGCACCCTCGAGCTGCAGCAGCGGCTCCAGGCCGAGCCGCTTCGCTTGACCGAGCCGAGCCTCGTCGGCCACGTCGCGCAGACCGGCCAGCTCGTCAACATCGCCGACGCGTACGCGCTCGGCGCGCACGAGACGCGCGCCCTCAACCCGCGGTTCGACGCCGCCAGCGACTACTCGACGCGCTCGGTGCTGGCTGTTCCGCTGCAAGACCTCACCGGGAGCATCGTCGGGGTGCTCGAGCTCCTGAACGCCCTCGACGAGTCCGGCGCGATCGTTCCGTTCGAGCCCGACGACGAGAAGCTGATCCGGGCGCTCGCCTCCCAGGCTGCGGTCGCGATCCGCAACGCGCGACTCGAGAATCTCTCGTTCAAGGACGCCTCGACCGAGCTCTACAACCGCCGCTACTTCGACCTGCGGATCGACGAAGAGGTCAAGCGTCATACCCGGTTCGGCCACCCCCTGTCGCTCGTCGTCCTGAACATCGATCACTTCAAGCAGCTCGACGCGGACCACGGTGGTGCGGCGGGCGACGAGGTGCTCCGGGAGGTGGCGCGGCTGTTGCTCAAGCATTCCCGGAGCTTCACCATCATCGCCCGCCTCGACGGCGACGGGTTCGCGGCGCTGCTCGCCAACACACCCAAGGCCGGCGCCGTCACCTACTCGCAGCGGATCCGTGGCGTCATCGCGACCCATCCGTTCGCGCACGGGACGATCACCGCGAGCTTCGGCGTCGCCGGCCTCCCCGCTGACGCGGCCTCGGCGGACGACCTGATCGCGGCGGCCCAGCGGGCACTGAACGAGGCGAAACGGCTCGGCCGGAACCGCGTCACCGCGCTCTGAGGCCCCGTCGTGGCGTCCTGGAACGCCACCCGCGCTTGACTTGGATCGGGATCGTGTGTCATTAGGTTCCGCATCGAGGAGGAACCCGATGAGCAAGAGCCCGTTCCGCGCACAGCTGGAAGCCGCCGTCAGCGCCCGACACAGCCGCCTGAACCCCTTCACCGAGAAGTGGGTCAAGGGCGAGCTGACGCGTGCCCAGCTCGGCGCCTGGGCGGCCCAGCACTATCAGTACGTCTCGCAGTTCGCGCGCTGGTGCGCCACCGTGTACGGCGAGTGTCCGGACCCGGACGCTCGGGACTTCCTGCTCGAGAACATCATCGAGGAAGAATCCGGCACCAAACACGTCGACCTGCTGATCCGCTTCGCGGAGGCGTGCGGCGTCTCCCGCACCGAGGTGGAGTCGAAGCAGCAGCTCCCGACGACCCGCGGGCTCACCGCGTGGTGCTTCGAGATGTCTCACCAGCCGTTCCACATCGCGGCGGCCGGGCTCCTCGTCGGGCTCGAATCCCAGGTGCCGGGCATCTACCAGCGCAACCTGCCGCCGCTCAAGGCGCACTACGGCTTCACGGATCACGAGGTCGAGTTCTTCGCGATCCACATCGAGGCGGACGAGGTCCACGGCGAGCGCGGCTACCAGATCGTCGAACGGCATTGCACGACCGCCGCGCGGCAGGCGGAGGCGGTCGACGCGGTCCGCCAGGCGACCGAGATGCGCTGGCAATACATGACCGGCCTCTATCGCGCCTTCGTCGCGAAGGAGGAGATGTGAGTCGCTGCCGTGTCGCCCGCCTGGAGAATCTCGCGGTCGGCCAGCTGACGCTGGTCGAGGCCGACGGCACGCGGGTCGTGCTGGCGCGCGTGAAGGACGACGTCTTCGCGTGCAGCGACGAGTGCAGCCACCAGGGCGGCCCTCTCAGCGAGGGCCGGCTCTCCGGCACCCGGCTCGCCTGTCCCTGGCACGGCTGGATGTACGACGTGAAGTCCGGTGAATGCATGATGCCCACACGCGGCGGGCGGGTGGCGACCTATCCGGTGACGATCGAAGCCGGAGAAGTCTGGGTGGAGGTTCCCTGACATGGCGCTCACCCGAGAGCGGGCGCGCGCGAGCATCGAACGCGGCTTCGCCACCGCGCGGGCGCTCGGCTTCAAGGTCGCCATCGCCGTCGTGGACGACGCCGGCCACCTGGTCGTCTGCGATCGCATGGACGGCGCCCTCTGGGTGACGCCCGAGATCGCGCGTGCGAAGGCCAACGCGGCGGCCGCCTTTCACGCGACGACGCTCGATCTGGAAGAGCGGTTCGCCAAGCGCCAGCTCTTCGCCGACAACGTCGCGACGCTCGGCGACTACCGCTTCGTCTTCGGCAAGGGCGCGGTTCCGCTCGTGGAGGACGGGCGGATCGTCGGCGCGGTGGGCGTGAGCGGCGCCGTCCCCGCCGACAACGACCACACGATCGCGGACGCGGCCGCCGGCCATCCCGTCCTCCCTCGCAGCCACTAGGGGGGCGGGGGCGGCGGCGGCGGTCCCCACGGCCGGGTCCCCTGGTACCGCTTTCTGAGGTAAAGTGGCGGTCATGCAGTTCGAGGTCGAAGTGCATCGGAACGAGCTCGGCGAATGGGTCGCGATCGCCGTCGCCTGGAACGTCCAGGCCACCGGACACACCGAGAACGAGGCGCTCGCCCGGATGATGGACGCGCTGGCGCACCACTTCAAGGCCTCGTCACGGAAGTGAGCGGCGCGCTCTCCGGCCTGCGGGTCATCGACTGCTCTCGCTTGATCGCCGGCGGCGTGCTCGCGACGATCCTCGCCGACTACGGCGCCGACGTGATCAAGGTCGAGAATCCGCGCGGGGGCGATCCGCTACGGACGTGGCTCCGGGACCGGGGCGAGCTCTGGTGGAAGGTGTATGCGCGCGGCAAGCGTTCGGTCACGCTGAATCTCGCCCGCCCGCAAGGGCAGGCGCTCCTCCGGCGGCTGAGCCGGAGCGCCGACGTCTTGATCGAGAACTTCCTTCCCGGCACTTTCGAGAAGTGGGGCCTCGGCTGGAGCGTGCTCTCCCAAGAAAATCCACGGCTCGTCTTCGCCCGCGTGTCCGGCTGGGGCCAGGACGGCCCGTATCGCGACCGGCCCGGGTTCGGCACGATGGTCGAAGCGATGAGCGGCTTCGCGGCGTCGACGGGCCCGGCCGACCGGCCGCCGACGCTCCCGTCGTTTCCGATGGCCGACATGGTCGCCGCACTCTCGGGCACGGCCGCGGTCCTGGCCGCTCTGCGGCACCGCGATCACGCTTCCGGCCGAGGCCAGGTGATCGACATCTCCCTCTACGAGCCCTTGCTCTCCGTGCTGGGTCCGACCGCCGCCGAGTACGCGCTCGACCGCACGGTGCGGGCGCGCCACGGCAACCAGTCGGACAACGCGAGCCCGCGCGGCACCTATCAGACGCGCGACGGCAAGTGGGTCGCGCTGTCGGCGTCGACGCCCGCCTCGGCGACCGCGCTCTTCGAGGGGCTGGGCCTCCGGGGCCTTCTGAGCGACCCGCGGTTCGCGACCAACGACACGCGGGTCGCCCACAACGACCTCGTGGACGTGGCGCTCACGGGCGCCATCGGGGCACGCACGCTCGACGAGATGCTGCGTCTCTTCGAGACGATGGACCTCACGGCGTCCCCGGTCTACGACATTGCCGACATCACCAAGGACCCGCACGTGATTGCGCGCGGGATCCTCGTCGACGTTGCGGATCCCGAGCTCGGGACGGTGCGCATGACGGCGCCGACGCCGCGCCTGGGGGAGACGCCGGCGGCGATCCACTGGGCGGGACCCGCGCTCGGGGCGCACAACCACGAAGTCTACGGATCGCTCGGCCTGGACGAAGCCGAGCTCCACGCGCTTTCGCGCGACGGCGTCATCTGATGCGTCTCCGGGTCGGCGGGGCGGGGCGGAGGGGCACGAGTCTCTTCATGGGCCCCCTATTGCTCGTCGGGCTGCTCGGCGCGGGGTCGGCGTGGGGCGCCGATTATGGGGGACCGCTGATCGACGCCCACTCGCACGTGCCGAACGCCACCGCCATCGACGTGTACGTCGCGGCGATGAAGCGGCACAACGTCGTCAAGGTGGTGCTCCTCGGCGTCGGCGGTCTGCAGAAGGACGACACGGCCTGGCTGACGGCGGCGAGCAGGAAGTATCCCGACTACGTGGTTGCAGGCCTGCCCCTGCCCGACCCGACGTCCGAGAGCGCGGCGAGCCAGCTCGAGCTCCAGCTGAACCGGGGCCGGCCTCGAGTGATCGGCGAGGTCCACATGCGCCAGGTCGGCCGGCGCACGATCGATCGGGATCCAACCAGCGCCGCCTTCGGCAAGATCCTCGACGTGGCTGCGAAATTCGGCGTGCCGATCGTCATCCACTACGAGCTGACCGACGCGGCGGAAACCGCCCTCGATCGCGCGCTCGCCGCGCATCGAAAGGCCACGATCGTGCTCGCCCACGGCGGCGAAGGTCCGCCCGGCCGCCTCGACCGCCTGCTGCTGCGCAACCCCAATCTCTTCGTGGACCTCTCCGGCATGCACTTCCAGCGGACGCCCGCGCTGGCCTCCGAGACCGGCCCGCTCGATCCCGGCTGGAAGGCGCTGATCGAGAAGATGCCCGATCGCTTCCTGATGGGCGTGGACCTCTGGACGGCGCGGCTCTTCGAGCCGGTGATGCTCGATCGGCTCTCGCTCTGGACGCGACGGATCCTCGGCGAGCTCAAGCCCGACGTCGCCGAGCGCGTCGCGCATCGGAACGCCGCGAAGCTCTATCGCCTCGAGTAGTGACCGTGGCCGCCAACCCGTTCGCCGAGGCGACCGCGCGATCGCTGCTCGACGCCGCCGCCGCGCGCTGGGGCGAACGTCCGGCCATGGTGTTCGGCGACGCGCGCATCACATTCGCGCGATTCCGACAACAAGCGGAGGCGCTGGCCCGCGGCCTCTCGGCGCTCGGGATCGAGCACGGTGACAAGGTCGCGATCTGGCTGCCCAACCGCCCGGCCTGGTTCTTCGCTCAGTACGCCTGCGCCACGATCGGCGCGATCGTCGTCGCTCTGAACCCGCGCTACAAGGCCCACGAGCTGACCTACATCCTCGGTCAGTCCGACACGAAGGCGCTGCTCCTGACCGATCATCTCGGCGGAATCGACTACCTCGAAACGCTCCACGAGGCGCTGCCCGGGCTGCCCGCTGCGGTTCCCGGCGAGCTCGCGTTCGAGAAATTCCGGGCGCTCCGTCACATCATCGTCGACGCCGACGACCCCTACGCGGGATGCCACAGACTCGCCGACATCTTGGATCTCGGCGCCGGCGAAGCGGGAGGGGCACGCGATCGGCGGAGTGGGACCCCCGAGTCCCGCCCGCAGCTCGAAGAGCGGCGCTCGGGCGAGTGGGTGACGGAGCCGATCGCGTGCCCCTCCCGCTTCGCCGGCGCCGAGCCCGATGACGTCTTCGCGATTCTGTACACCTCGGGAACCACGTCGTTCCCGAAGGGCGCGATGATCACCCACCGGAACTGCGTCCCTCACGGGTGGAACATCGGCGAAGCGCTCGGGATGACGCCCGAGGACCGCGTGCTGCATGCGCTGCCGGCCGCGGGCACCTGGGGCGGTGTCAACATTCCACTCACGACCTGGAGTCACGGTGCCTGCCTGGTGCTGATGGACGTCTGGGATCCCTTGCGCGCGCTCTCGCTGATCGAGCGCGAGGGCTGCACCGTGTGGAACGCGGTCGACACGATGGTCAAGGGCGTGCTCGAGCATCCCGACCTGGACCGTTACGATCGCTCGTCGCTGCGCACCGGCGGCCTCGGCTCCACCGGCGGCGGCGCCCACGGACTCTTCGAAGCGTTCGTGGAGCGGATCGGCGTGCGGCTCGGTTACGAGCCCTACGGCATGACCGAGATCAACGCGATGGCGATGCTCCACCACCTCGACGAGCCGCTCGCGCTGCGGAAGCTGCCGGGGATCAACCCCGCGCCCGGGCTCGAGGTCCGCGTGGTCCACCCGGACACCGGGGAGCCGTGCGCGCCCGGCCAGGAGGGCGAGCTGCAGTTCAGGGGCCCGCTGGTGACCCGCGGCTACTACCAGAAGCCGGAGGAGACCACGGCCGCCTTTACCGCCGACGGCTGGTTCCGCTCGGGCGACCTCGGCGTCGGAGATCGCGACGGCCACACGATCTTCAAGGGCCGGCTCCGGGAGACGCTCCGGATCAGCCACTTCATGGTCGCGCCCGGTGAGATCGAGGCGTTTCTCATGTCGCATCCCCAGATCGAGCAGGCGTTCGTCGTCGGCGTCCCCGACCCCAAGCTCAACGAGGCGCCCGTCGCGTACGTGATCGCGGCCGAAGGCTCACGGCTGACCGAGGATGAGCTCCGAGCGTTCTGCCGCGGCAAGATCGCCTCCTACAAAATTCCGACCGCCGTGCGGTTCGTCAAGGACGTGCCGCGCGCGCCCGGCCCGCACGGCGACAAGGTCCAACGCGCCAAGCTCCGCACGCAGGCGATCAAGGAGGTTACACCATGACCTTCCGCACCGCGCTGTGCGGGCTGCTCGGCATCGAGTATCCGATCGTCCAGTCCGGCATGGGCGCTATCGCCGGGCCGGACCTCGTGGCGGAGGTGTGCCGGGCTGGAGGCCTCGGTATCCTGGCCGGCCTCAACGTCGTCCCCGACGATCTTCGGACGATGATCCGCCGCGTCCGCGAGCTGACCGATCGGCCGTTCGGCGTGAATCTCTGGCTGCACCGGGCGCTCCGACCGCCGATCGATCCCGACGCGATCGGCGAGGAGACGGTGCGCGGCGCTCAGGGGATGCTCAACCGATTCCGCCAGCACCTGGGCATCCCGACGACGATGGCCCGACCCGGCCGGGCGCCCGATCTCGTGGATGCCGCGGTCGACGTCGTGCTCGAGGAGCGGCCGCCGGTCTTCTCGGCCGCGCTGGGATGGCTCGAGCCCGGGCTGGTGGAGGACTGCCGCGGGCGCGGCATCAAGGTCATGGCCATGGTCTCGACCGTGGAGGACGCGCGCACCGCCGCCGCCGGCGGCGCCGACGTGATCGTGGCTCAGGGAGGCGAGGCGGGCGGCCATCGGTCGATCGACGGCAAGCCGGCGTCACCCGAAGCGACCACGGTGGGGATCATGGCCTTGCTGCCGCAGGTCGTCGACGCGGTGCGGGTGCCCGTCGTGGCCGCCGGCGGGATCGCCGACGGCCGCGGGCTCGTCGCCGCCCTCGCCCTCGGCGCGAGCGGCGTCCTGCTGGGAACGCGTTTCGTGGCCACGCGCGAATCGATGGCCCCCGAGCTCTACAAGAAGCGGCTGCTCGAGAGCGAGAGCGGTACCACCACGCTGACGGACACCCTCAGCGGCCTCTGGGCGCGCGCACTCGCCAATCGCTTCACGCGCGAGTACGCCGAGTCGGGCGCGCCCGTGCTGCCGCCGCTCATTCAGCGCAGCGCCGCCAACGACGTCTACATCGCGGCGCTCAAGCAGGGCGACGCCGACTATTACCCGATGATGGCCGGCCAGAGCGTCGGTCTCGTCCGCGACCTGCCCGGCGCGGGCGAAGTGGTCCAGACCATCATCCGCGAGGCCCGCGCCGTGCTGAGCGCGCTTCCCGAGCGGATCCGCCAGGCCTAGAGGCCCGCTTCGCCGTCCTCCGGGCCGCGGGCCGCCGGCGAAGCTCGACGGTGGCACCGCGCACGCGCCCGGCGCATTGGCGGCAGAAATACTTGACCTCCACCGGATGCCCGCACTCGGCGTGCACCAGCGCGGTCTGCCGGTGGACGTGGCGCGAGCCCCACGCCGCGAGCGCGCCCACGACGACCCCCAGCTCGCGCCCCTTGTCGGTCAGGGCGTACTCCGCGCGGGGCGGATGGTCGGAGTAGAACCGGCGTGTGACGAGCGCGTGCTTCTCCATGAGCTTGAGGCGGTCCGAGAGGATGTTGGGCGGGATCCCCGGGAGGCTCCGCTGGAGATCCTGAAACCGTCGGGGCCCGGGCAGCATGTCCCGGACGAGCAGAAGGGTCCAGCGGTCGCCGACCAGCTCGAGCGACTTCGCGACCGGACAGGCCTGACCGTAACGCTTGGGCACACCCCGAGTCTATCGCACGTCTTGACAGAAAAGCTAGTGACTATAGAATAGCAAGCTACATGGATCTCACGACCCGGCGGCTGCTCGAGGGCCCCATCACCCCGACGCTGCTCGGCCTCGCGGCGCCGAACGTCATCATGCTCGTGGCCCAGGTCTCGATCAGCATCCTGGAGGCCTACTACGTCGGCTGGCTCGGCGCCGACGCGCTGGCCGGTGTCTCCGTCACCTTCCCGCTGGTCATGCTCATGCAGACGATGTCGGCGGGGGGCATGGGCGGCGGGGTCGCCTCGGCGGTCGCGCGGGCGCTCGGGGCGGGGCGCCGCGCGGACGCGAGCCGGCTGGTGACGCACGCGATCGTGATCGCCCTGGCCATGGCGGCCGCGTTCACCGCGATCGTGCTCGGCGGCGGGCGCGCGATCTACAGCGCGATGGGCGCGCGCGACGGCGCGCTGGAGGCGGCGCTCGCCTACTCGAACGTGATCTTCGCGGGCGCGGCGGCGGTCTGGCTGTTCAACACGCTCGCGAGCGCCGTCCGCGGCACCGGCAACATGCTGCTTCCGGCCGGCGTCGTGCTCGGCGGGAGCCCACTCCTCGTGGCCCTCTCCCCCGCCCTCATCTTCGGCTGGGGGCCGTTGCCCCGGCTCGGCGTCACCGGCGCGGCCCTCGCCGTCGTCGCGTACTACATGGTCGGCGCCCTCGTGCTCGTCGTCTATCTCGCCTCCGACCGGAGCCTGGTCCGTCTCTCGCCGACGGTCCGCTTCGAGCGCGCGCTGTTCCGCGAGATCCTGCGAGTCGGAGCGCCCAGCCTCGTCAACAACGTCATGACGAATCTGACCGTCGTCCTCCTCACGGCCCTGGTCGGGTCGTTCGGCACCTTCGCGCTGGCCGGCTACGGCATGGGCGTGCGCCTCGAGTATCTCTTGATCCCGCTCGTCTTCGGCTTCGGCTCGGCCCTGGTCACGATGGTCGGCACGAACTTCGGCGCCGGACAGGGCGCCCGCGCCAGGCGAGTGGCCTGGACCGGCGCCTTGATCGCGGCCGCCGTCTCGGAGACGATCGGGCTCGCCGCGGCCCTCTTCCCGCACGCGTGGCTCGGTCTGTTCAGCGACGAGCCCGCGGTGCTCGCGGCGGGGGCCGCGTACCTCCGCGTCGTCGGCCCTGCCTACGGCTTCTTCGGCCTCGGACTGGCACTCTACTTCGCGTCGCAGGGAGCCGGGCGGCTCCTGTGGCCGATGCTCGCCGGCGCTCTTCGTCTCGTCAGCGCGGCGGCGGGAGGCTGGCTGATCCTCCGCTGGGCGCCCGGCGAGCTCACGGCGCTCTTCGCGGTCATGGCGCTGGCACTCGTCCTCTTCGGCTCCACCCTGGCCGGGGCGATCCGTCTCGGCGCCTGGAACACGGGACGGAACTGAGGGCTCCCGATGCCACGGATGCTCGATCTCATCCAGAAGATGCGGCAGGGGGAAATCCCGCCGCCGCCCGTCGCGACCCTGATCGGCTTCGCGTTGACGGCCGTCGAGCCGGGCCGCGCCGTCGTCGAATTGACGGCGGAGGGGCGCCACGCCAATCCCATGGGCACGCTCCACGGCGGCATCCTGTGCGACATGGCCGACGCCGCGATGGGGATGGCCTACGCCGCGACCCTGGACGAAGGCGAGACCTTCACCACCCTCGAGCTCAAGATCAACTTCCTGAAGCCGGTCTGGACCGGCAAGCTCGTCGCCACCGGGCGGGTCGTGAAGAGTGGGCGGACGATCGGCCTCGTCGAGTGCGACGTCGTCGACGACAAGGAGCGGCTGGTGGCACGGGCGACTTCCACCTGCATGACGCTCCGGGGCGACGAAGCCAGGGGCCGCTAGCCCGAGTTCACCGGTCGCTCGCGCGATCGGCCGCCTGTCGCGGGCTCACGCACTCCGCTACAATGGCCTATCCCGACCCTAGGAGAGGCCCCGTGAAGCTCGATGTCGGCATGCTGACGCACGATCTGAAGTCCATCCCCGCCTACGCACGGAAGGTGGAGGCACTCGGGTACGACTGTCTCTGGTCCTCCGAGACCCAGCACGATCCGTTCCTCCCGCTCGCCGTCGCCGCCGGCGTCACGACGCAAATCCACCTGGGCACCGCGATCGCCGTGGCGTTCCCGCGGAGCCCGATGGTCCTCGCGCACATCGCGTGGGACCTTCAGAAGGCCTCCGACGGTCGGTTCATCCTCGGACTCGGCACGCAGGTCAAGGGGCACAACGAGCGGCGCTTCTCGGTGAAGTTCGAGTCGCCCGGGCCGAAGATGCGCGAGATCGTCCTGGCGCTGCGGCACATCTGGGACTGCTGGCAGAACGGGACGAAGCTCGGTTTCAAGGGGCAGTTCTATCGCTTCGACCTGATGACGCCCTTCTTCAATCCCGGGCCGATCGCGCACCCGAAGGTGCCGATCTACATCGCGGGCGTCAACCGGTACATGTGTCGGATCGCGGGCGAGGTCTGCGACGGCTTGCACGTGCACCCGTTCAACAGCCCGAAGTACCTGCGCGAGTACGTCAACCCCGCCGTGGACGAGGGGCTCCGGGCCGCGGGCCGGGCGCGCGCCGACTTCGCGTACACGACCGCGAGCTTCGTGGTCGTCGGCGACACCGAGGAAGAGCTGGCGCGGAACCGGCAATCGGTCAAGCAGCAGATCGCCTTCTACGCCTCCACCCGCACCTACGAGCCCGTGCTCGCGGCCCACGGCTGGCAGGATCTCACGCCGGCGCTGCACCGGAAGTCGATCGAGGGCGACTGGAAGGGCATGGCCGACCTGATCACCGACGAGATGCTCGACACCTTCGCGGTCACGGGGAGCTACGACACGATCGGCCGCCGGCTCAAGGAGCGCTACGCCGGGCTGCTCGACAGCACGGCGCTCTATCAACCGTATCAGTCGGGCCTCGACGATCCCCGGCTCCCGCGTCTGGTCAAAGAATTCAACGGGTAGAGGGTTCAACGCATGATCGATCTCTGCGATCTCGGTGAGCGACCGCCACTCGGCGAGGTGCCGAAGCGGATGCACGCATACCTCGTCCGCCAGAACCGCTTCGGCCAGCCGCGCGACGCCTGGCGGCGCGAGATCATCCCGACGCCGACCCTCGGCCCCGACGAGGTGCTGATCTACGTCATGGCCTCGGGCATCAACTACAACAACGTCTGGGCCGCGCTGGGCACGCCGGTCGACGTGATCGCCGAGCGGCAGCGGGCGGGCGAGCCCGAGGACTTCCACGCCGGCGGCAGCGACTGCTCGGGCCTCGTGTGGGCGGTCGGCCGGGACGTGCAGAGCGTGAGGATCGGCGACGAGGTGATCGTGCACAGCGGATGGTGGCGTCCCGACGATCCCTGGGTTCGCTCGGGCAAGGACCCGATGCTCGCCGAGAGCACGCGCATCTGGGGCTACCAGACGAACTACGGGAGCTTTTGCCAGTTCGCGCGCTGTCAGGCCCACCAGTGCGTCCCGAAGCCCAGGCGCCTGACGTGGGAGGAAGCGGGTTGCTTCCTGCTCTGCGCCTCCACGGCGTACCGGATGCTCATGGGTTGGCCGCCCCACGTGATCGAGCCCGGCGACGTCGTCCTGGTGTGGGGCGCGGCGGGCGGCCTCGGCAGCATGGCGCTCGAGATCACGCGCGCGGTCGGCGGGCGCGCCGTGGCGGTCGTCTCCGACGATGCGAAGCGGAAGTTCTGCCAGGAGCACGGTGCAGTGGCCGTCATCAATCGCAGCCCGTTCACCCACTGGGGCCCGATGCCCAACACGGAGGACACGAAGGCCTACGGCGAATGGGCGAAGGGCGCGCGCGCCTTCGGCAAGGCGATCTGGGACGGCCTGGGCGAGCGGGTCAGCCCGAGAATCGTCTTCGAGCATCCGGGCGAGTCGACCCTGCCCACGTCGGTGTTCGTCTGCTCGACGGGCGGCATGGTCGTCATCTGCGCCGGCACCACCGGCTACACCGCGACGATGGACCTGCGCTATCACTGGATGCGCCAGAAGCGCTTCCAGGGCAGCCATCTCTCCAACGACGCGCAGGCGGCGGACGTCACGAAGCTCGTCAGCGAGGGCAAGGTGGACACGTGCCTCAGCCGTACCTACACCTTCGACGACATTCCGGAGTGCCACCAGTTGATGCTCGAGAACAAGCATCCGTACGGCAACATGGCGGTGCTGGTCAACGCCCGCCAGCCCGGCCAGGGCGCCTCCGGGTGAACGGAGGGCTGACCATGCGGATGATCGCGGCCATCGCGCTCCTCGTGCCGGCCGCCGTGGGCGTCGTCCCGGTGGGCGCACACCACGGCTGGAGCGGCTACGACTCGAGCAAGGAGCTCACGCTCACCGGCACCATCAAGGAAGCCGGGTACGAGCATCCCCACGGTCACGTGCGCCTCGAGGTACCCGGCAAGGTCTGGCTCGTCGTGCTCGCGCCGCCGACGCGCATGGAGAACCGTGGACTGCCGGCCGCCAAGCTCCGCGTCGGCGCCAGGGCCACGGTCGTCGGCTACCCACACCGGAGCGTCGAGGACGAGATGCGCGCCGAGCGCATCACGATCGAGGGAGCGACGGTGGAGCTCCGTTGACTCCGGCCGGCGGCGTCGGCTGGCTCACGTCGCTCGAGTCCACCGCGGCGGCGACGGCGATGCGGCAGTCGCTGTGGCTCTATCCGATCGTCGAGATCCTCCACATCATCGGCTTCGTCGTCCTCGTGGGCAGCGCGGCGATGTTCGACTTGAGGCTGCTCGGACTCTCGCGGCAGCTCCCGGTGACCGGCATGGAGCGCCACCTCCTGCCGTGGGCGCGCGCCAGCGCGCTCCTGATCGTGCCGACGGGCGGCCTGATGTTCGTCGCCCACGCGACCGAGTTCGCTGGGAACCCCGCGTTCAGGCTGAAGCTCATCCTGCTCGTCGCAGCCGCCCTCAACGCCGCCGCCTTCCATTTCCGGCCGTTCCGGCAGGTCGCCGAGTGGGATCAGGGCGCGCGCGCACCCCTCGCGGCACGCTTCGCGGCCGGGCTCTCGCTCGTACTGTGGACAGGCGTGATCGCCTGCGGGCGGCTGCTCGCGTATTTTTAGAGTGGGGGGCCCCGACATGGCCCCCCACACCCCCCCGGGCGGCGCGGAGCGCCCCGGGAAACCCGTGGCGCTCCTCGGTTTCGCGAGACTCGACCAGGGGCCCCGACATGGCCCCCCACAGCCCCCCGGGCGGCGCGGAGCGCCCCGGGAAACCCGTGGCGCTCCTCGGTTTCGCGAGACTCGACTAGGGGCCCCGACATGGCCCCCCCGCGACCCCCTCAGGGAGCGAGAGGCTCAGTCGTAGCCGGCGTCGCCAGGTAGGAGGACGAGCCGCTTGTCCCCCTCGATGATCACGCGCGGAAGGATCGTCCGCACCTCGCGCCCCTTCAGTCTCTCGAGCGCGGTGGCGGCCGACGGCGCTCCGTCGAAGAGCTGCAGGTTCTTCACCGTGGGATTGCGCAGCGGAAGCTCGCCACGAGCATTCGCATCGAGCGCCTCGCGCGGGGCGAGCCATCGGACCTCGGTGATCTCGCGCTCGTCGGCGACCGCTTCCTGACCCGGTGGCATCGCCGCCGCGAAGAAGCGCGTGTCGAAGCGGAGCGGCTGCGTCTCGGGCGTGATCCAGTGCGCGAAGTACACGAGCCCATCGGTCGCAAGCGTGAGGCGCTCGGCGCTCAGCATCTCCCAGAAGGCGCGATGATCGCCCTGACAGGCGCGCCGGTACGCCGAATAGCGCTGATCGTCCACGCGCACCGGCTGACCACCGGGTGCGTAGGCGAGCAGGATCCCCACCTCTTCGAAGGTCTCGCGGATGACGCCGACCCAGTGACCGAGCGCCGCCTGCGGGGCGGCGGCGAGGTCGAGCCGGCGTGCGGCTTGGGCCGCGTCGACGCTCCGGCACCAGCCGGCGGCGTCGTCGCGGCCGTCGCTGACCTCGATCTTGCCCCCAGGAAACACGAAGTCCCCGGCGGCGAACTTGCTCGCGCGGTGGCGGCGGATCAGGAGGACCTCGAACGCGCCGGCAGAGCGATCGCGCAGGAGGACGAGCGTGGCGGCCGGGACCGGCGTCACCGGCGCAGGTTTGACGGGCACGGTGTAGTGTGCCACGATGACGCGGCCGCTGTCATTCACTTCGTGGAGGACAGGTCTCTCTATGAGCGCAGAAGCACGACTCAAGGAAAAGAACATCACGCTTCCCAAGACGACGAGCCCGATGGCGAACTACGTCGGCGCCGTACGGACCGGCAACCTGCTCTTCGTCTCGGGCCACGGGCCGGTCCGGGACGGCAAGGCGACCGCGCAGGGGAAGGTCGGAAAGGATCTCTCAGTCGAGCAAGGTTACCAGGTCGCGCGGGAGGTGGGCCTCGCCCTGCTGGCCACGGTGCGCGCGAACCTCGGCAGCCTCGACAAGGTCCGCCGCGTCGTCAAAGTCCTGGGCATGGTGAATTCGGCGGAGGGCTTCGGCGACCAGCCCAAGGTGATCAACGGATTCTCCGATCTGATGGTCGAGGTGTTCGGCGAGGCCATCGGCAAGCACGCGCGCTCGGCCGTGGGCATGGCCGCGCTGCCGGTGAACATTCCAGTCGAGATCGAGATGGTCCTCGAGGTAGAGTGAGGCCATGGCCGTGATTCTCGATCTGTGCGCGATGTTGATCTCGCTGGTCTTCCTGTCGATCGTCGGCCTCGTCGCGGGCGTCTTGATTCCGGGGCTGTTCATGGCCGCCGCCGCCCCGTGGCTCGACTGGCTCCTGCCGATCAAGAAGCAGTAGCCGCCGGATCGATCAGTCCTGGCAGCATCCGCAGGGCCTCCGCGATCCGCGGCCCGTGCCAGGAGAAGGGCTTCCCGTCCACGAGGTGAATCCGACCGTCGCGAACCGCGGGTACCTCGCCGTATCCCGCGAAGTCGGCCAGATGGGCCCGCCTGAACCGGAACGGCTCGTCCGGGAGCAGAATCACGGCCGGGCGTTGCGCGGCGACCTCGTCCAGCGTCACGGTCGGATAGCGCTCCGGCCGGTCGGCGAAGACGTTCCGCGCCCCGCAGACCCGCAGCATGTCGTGGATGTATGTGTCGCCGTTGATCGTCATGTACGGTCCGCGCCAGATCGGGTAGAACGCCGCCACCGGCGGCCGCCGCGCGCAGGCGCTCCGCACGCGCTCGTACAGCGGCTCGATTTCCCGGAGCATCTCGGCCGCGCGCGCCTGGGTGTCGGTCACCGCGCCGAGGTCGGCGATGAGCTGGATGCCCTCGGCCACCGTGCGCGGGTACGTGACCCAGACCGGAATGGACCACGCGCGGAGCGTGTCGACGTGCTCACGGAGGTTTTCCTCGATGTTGGCGATGACCAGGTCGGGCTCGAGCCCCCGGATCTTCTCGAGGTCGGGATTCTTCTCGCCGCCGATCCGGGTCTTGTCCCTGACGACCTCGCGCGGCTCGACGCAATAGACCGTGACGGCCACCAGCGCATCGGCAAGCCCCAGAGCGCAGAGGGTCTCGGTGGTGCTCGGAACCAGCGACACGATCCGGCGCGGTGGCCGCGCCAGCTCCACGGCCGTCCCCGAGGCGTCGACGCGGGCCGCCATCAGGCGATGCGTCGACTCCGCAGGCGCTCGACGAAGGCGAACGTCTCGCGGGTGCGCTCGGCGACCTCCTGATCCCACTTCATGATCTCGTCCATCGGCGCCCGACGGTCGATCGCGTCCTCGAGGCTGGTCACCGCCACGCCGAAGAGCTTCAACAAGCGTCGCGTCTCGTCGCTCGGCATTCTTGTCCCCTCTCCCTCTCTTGTCCCCGCCTACGCGTCCAGATCCAGCGCCGGCTCCTCTCGCCAGCGCGGGTCGCCCTCG
>DASPZZ010000191.1:0-3013 GCA_035635995.1 Binatia bacterium
GGCGCCGGCGGATCCAGATCATGCACAGCTACAACTTCTATCCGAACGTCTTCGCGATCCCGGCGGCCCGCCTGGCGCGGACGCCGGTCGTGCTGGCCTCGATCCGGGACACGGGCGCCTATCTCACGCCGCGGCAGCGCCGCGTGCAACGCCTCGCATGCCGGCTGGCCGATCACATCCTCGTCAATGCCGAGGCCGTGAGGCAATGGCTGACCGCCGAGGGCTACGACCCGGCCAGGATCAGCGTGATCCGGAACGGTCTGGATCTGTCGCGCTTCACGCCGGCCGGCGACGCCGCGTCGCTGCGCCGGGAACTCGGGCTTCCCGCCGGCGCGCCGCTCGTGGCGATGCTGTCGCGGCTGAGTCGGATGAAGGGCGTCGAGGATTTCCTGGACGCCGCGGCGACGGTGGCCGAGCGCTTCAGGGACGCCCACTTCCTCGTCATCGGCGACACGATCGACCACGACGGCCCCCGCTATCGGCGCGAGCTCGAGGACCGCGCGGCACGCCTCGGACTGCAGAAGCGGGTCATCTTCACCGGCTTCCGGCTCGACGTGCCCCGTCTCCTGTCGGCGGTCACGGTGTCGGTGCTCCCGTCGCTCAGCGAGGGCCTCTCCAACACGATCCTCGAGTCGATGGCGGCCGGCGCGCCCGTGGTCGCGACGCGGGTCGGCGGAAGCCCGGAAGCGCTCGAGGACGGCGTGGACGGGTTGCTCGTGCCACCGCGGGACTCGGCCGCGCTGAGCCGGGCGATCGGCTGGGTGCTCGACCACCCGGAGGCTGCGTGCGAGCTGGGTCGTCGCGCGCGGGCCCGCGTGGCCGAGGAGTTCTCGCTGCAGCGCATGATCCGCGAGACCGAGTGTCTGTACGCGCGGCTGCTCGAAAGCCCGCCGCGCCGCAGGCGCATGGCAAGGTCCGTCCTCGACGGGCGATGGGAGGCCAGGTGAACGCGGTGGGACGAGCTCACCTCAAGACGGGACTGGCCCTCGTACTCGGAGCGACGCGCACCGACCGGCTCATCCGGCTCATGTCCGGCACCCGCCGGCTGCCGCTCGTCGTCGGCTACCACCGGGTCGTCGACGACGGCCGTCAGCGCCGGGCGTCGATCATCGCGCCGATGCTCGTGAGCCGCCGGATGTTCGAGCGGCAGCTCGACTGGATCGGCCGGCGCTTCCGATTCGTCTCGCTCGACGAGCTGGGCGCACGGCTCGAATCCGGGAATCCGTTCGCGACGCCCACCGCCACCATCACGTTCGACGACGGCTACCGCGACATGTACGAGCACGCGTATCCCGTGCTGAAGCGCAAGGGGATTCCGGCCGCCGTCTTCGTCGTCACCGACTGGATCGACCGCGCGAGCGCCCTCTATCACGACCGGCTCTACCTCCTGCTCACGCGTGACTGGCCGGCCTCGCGCGAGGTGCTGGTCGACCTCGGCGCCATGACCGCCGGGCAGGCGCTGATGGCGCGCGGGCTGAACGAGCCGTTCGTCGCGTTGCGACATCTCCTCACGACCTTGTCCCAGGAAGGGCTCGCGCGCGTGACCGCGGCGCTGGAAGAGAAGCTCGCGATCGACACCGGCCGGCTCGACGGTCTCAAGCCGCTGAGCTGGGCGATGCTCGCCGAGATGCAGCGCGGCGGCATCACGGTGGGCTCGCACACGCGGACCCACGCGCTGCTCACGCGCGAGAGCGCGTCGCGGATGCTCGAGGAGACCGCCGGGGCGCGCCGGGCGCTCGAGGCGAGGCTCGGGACGGCGATCGATCACTTTGCCTATCCCGACGGCGCGTTCGACGCCGAAACGGTGGAGACGGTGGCGCGCGCGGGCTACCGGTTCGCGTACACGACGTGCCATCACCGCGACCGGCGCCACCCGCTGCTGACGATTCCGCGCTGCGTGCTGTGGGAGAACTCGTGTCTCGATCCGGCGGGCCGCTTCTCGGCCGCGGTCGCGAGCTGCGTGACGAGCGGCATCTTCCACTTCGCGTCGGGCTGCCGGCACCGCCACGGCGGGGCTCCGCGGCGGCCCGCCCCGATGGTGCTTCGATGACCGAGCCCCTCTCCTTCGTCTCGGCGCCCGATCCGCAGTGGTGGCGGCCCGAGCCCGACGCAGTAGGTGCGGTCGCCGACGAGACCCGCGCCCAGCCGCTCGTGTCGGACGCCGCGGGCGCGCCGCTAGCCTTCTGGGCGCTGATCGGTTTCACGTTCGTGCTCCTGATCGCGCCGCAGGACATCTTCCCGGCTCTGCGGCCCCTTCGCATCGGGATGCTCGCCGCGGGGACCGGCCTCGGCGCGCTGCTCATCGACCGACTGGGGCGCGGCCTGCCGGTCACGCGGATGACGCGCGAGATCAAGCTCGCCACCGGCCTGCTCGCGTGGGCGGTCGTGACGGTTCCCTTCTCGTACTGGCCGGGGGGATCCATCGGCCTCCTGACCGACCTCTATCTGAAGACCCTGGCGATCTTCGTCTTGATCGCGAACGTGGTGAGCACGGTCGACCGTCTCAAGAAGATCGCGTGGGCGCTCACGCTGATGACGATCCCGATTGCGACGAAAGGCGTCGAGAATTTCCTCTCCGGCGTCTACGTGCGCGGTGGCGTGGACCAGACGGTGAAGCGCATCGTCGGCTACGAGGGGGCGCTCACGCAAAATCCGAACGACCTCGCCCTCATCCTGAACCTCATCTTGCCGTTGACGGTCGCCCTCTTCTTGATCACGCCATCCGCCGCCGTGCGCACCTGCCTGTTCGGCATCGTCGCCCTCCAGGTGGTCGGGATCGTGGTCACGTTCTCGCGCGCGGGCTTCCTGACCTTGGCCACCACGCTCGCGGTCTCCGTGTTGACGTCAACCGGGCGACTGGACCGGCGCTGGGCCTGGGCCGTGCTGATCCTGGCCATCGTCTGCGTGCCGCTGTTGCCGGCGGACTACGTGAGCCACCTGTTCACGATCACCGATATCGACACCGATCCGACGGGCTCGGCTCAGGACCGCTGGGCGCAGCAGGTCGCGGCCA
>DASPZZ010000192.1:0-44462 GCA_035635995.1 Binatia bacterium
TACTTTCCGCCCAGCAGCACCAGGCCCGCGCTCGATCCGAACTATCCGACCGGACCGGCCGGGTACTATGTGGACGGCGGGGTGGTCGCGCCGACGGCCTCGCTGTCCGCGGAATTCACCGAGCGAGATGCCCGGCTCGTCAGTCAACGCCGTCGTAGCGGCGGGCCGCGTGGGTATCAGCCCACGCGGCCACGCCGGAGGCGCTTGTCAACGGCTCGAGCGCTGCCTGCCCTGGAGTGGTGGCTCCGACGAAAGGTCGCGCGCCGCCGGGAGGCCGGGCAGTGACGTCGCGGCCCGCACGCCACGCACGATCGCGTCGGCGACCGCGTCCGCCGCCGCGAGGCCCAGCCGGGTGAGGTCGGCGGGCGCATCCCCGAGGGACAGCGCGAAGAGCGTGTCGCCGTCGAACGCGGTGTGCGGCGGCGACAGCGCGCGGGCGAAGCCGAGCATCGCGAGCGACGCGAGCTTCCCGGCTTCGGCCTTGCTCAGGCGCGCGTTGGTGGCGACCACGCCGATCGTCGTGTTCTCGGGCGCCGCGAACCGCTCGAGGGGACGGCCGCCCGCCAGCGCCCGCGCCGAGTCGATGAGTCGGAGGCTGTCGGGCGCCTCGCGGGCGCCGGCGATCAGCGCTCCGGTGTCGGGGTCGCGGACGTCGCCGACGGCGTTCACCGCCACGAGCGCGCCCACCACGACGTCGCCGAGCCGCCGGGAGGCGCTGCCGATTCCGCCGCGCATCGCCCGGCCGATGCGGTGCACCTTGCCCACGGTCGCGCCCGTTCCCGCCCCCACGTTGCCCTCGGCGACCGCTCCGCCCGCGGCGCTGGCGGCCGCCTCCCCGCCCATCTCGCGGGTCGGCCGCGCGCGTCCGTCGCCGACGTTGAGGTCGAAGAGGAACGCGCCCGGGACATGCGGCACGACGGTCGGCCCCGCCGCGAAGCCGCGGCCGCGCGCCTCGAGCCAGCGCATCACGCCCCAGATCGCCTCGCCGCCGAACCGGCTGCCGCCGCCGAGAACCACGCCGTTGACGGTCGGCACGAGGTGGCGGGGATCGAGGTAGTCGAGCCCGACGACGTCGTTCGCGCCGCCCCGCAGCTCGACGCCGCAGACGGCGGGACGATCGCACAGCACCACGGTGACGCCGGTGAGGCCTCTGAGATCGGTCGCGTGGCCGACGCGGATTCCCTCGACGTCGGTGATCAGGGCTTGCGGCTCACGTCGGCGGCGCGCAGGCGCCCGGCGGCGACCTCGCTCGCCAGCTCGAGCGCGCGCTGGGCGAGCGCCCGTGCGAGCGGATGACGCGAAGGCGCGGCCTCGCTGTCGGCGAACGCCGCCGCGGCCGCCGCCGCGATCGCCGCCTGGTCGAGCCGGTCGGTCGCGGCGAAGATCCAGGCCATCTCGGCGAGCCGGCGGCTCCAGCGGCGCCGCGCCTCGGGCGTGAACTCGCGCTCGATCACCCGTGCCAGGATCGCCTCCTGCCGCTCGGCCTTGACCTGGTCGGAGACCACCAGGCGGCTCTCGCGCGCCTCCTGGATCTCGAGGGCATCGCTCTGCACCGTCTCGGGGTCGAGAAACCAGCCGGCCATCTCCGGCAGCGCGAGCAGCTCCGCCGAACGGGCGACGAGGGCCTGATCGGCGGCGGGTACGGGGGGCGGCTCGGGGGCGCCGATCTCCGCGAAGAACGGCTGCCAGCGCGCGAACGTGGCCGGGGGCGATGTCCCGCGCTCACGGTGCAGCGCCAGTGCCTCGGCCACGACGCCGAGGGCTCGCGCGGGCTCGGTCTCGACCCACGGGAGCTTCTGCGCCGCGCGCAGCGAGGCCAGCTCCGCCTCGAGCCGCCGCTTCGTGATCTCGCCGCCCGCGACCTCGGCGATGCCGACGACGTCATTGACGATGAGCGAGCAGAGCGCCCCGCCGCCGTACGGGCCTTCGAACAGGATCCACGCGGCCCGCGACCCGCTGCCGTCGATGCCCGAGAGCCAGGCGCGCACGGCGCGTGGGGGGCGACGCTGGACCACGGGAGCAGGCGGCGGCGCCGGTGCCAGCGCGACGCCCCGCTGCGACAGCCGATAGAGCGCCCGTTTCGCCGCGCGGCGCACGGCGCGATCCGCGGCCCCCTCGGCGAGCCCGCTCAGCGCCGGCAGAGCTCCCGCGCCGTGCGCATTCGCGAACGTGCGGAGTGTCTCGTCGAGGACGTCCTCGGACAGGCCCCGCAGCGACTCCGGATCCAGGCTCGCGACCGGATCCGTCATCCCAATCGGAGCTGGAAGAACGGATGCGAGGGATGGTCGACGAAGTAGACGCGGCGTGCATAGTCGAGAGCGCCCGCGTAGCCCTCGAACCGGTCGGCGAGCCGCCGGAATAGCGGTGCCGCCGCCGCGTCACCGGCGCGCGAGGTCGCCCGGCCGTGCTCGGACACGAAGTGATAGGCGCGCTTGCCCTGGACGACGTAGTACCCGATCGACGCGGTGCGCTCGACGCGCTCGCGAAAGATCCCCGTCATGAAAAGGGTGAAGTCGCCGATGTGTCGCGAGACCGTGACCTCGTGCTCGGGGCGGAAGTGTGCCGAGTCCTCCCAGGCGGCGTCCGTCTCGAGGAGCATATCGACGACGGTCTCGAGCCGCGGCATCGAGAGACCGCGCGGATACAGGTGCTCGGTTCGCGCAAAGCGCGTCAGAAGATCGGCGAGGTACGGCGAGGCCGGGTCGTTGCCGAGGGCCAGGTCGTGGAAGCTCGCCCGGATCGCCCGATCGAAGAAGGCGCGAAGCTCCACAACTCGAATGATAGCAAATTCCCAATTTTGCTAGAATCCGAGCCCGTGGCAGACCGGCCCAGCGCGAAGATCCCCTGGTTCCTCGTCGTGGCGAGCGTCATCCTCGCCTTGCTCGTTCTGTACGTGCTGTTCGTCGGCTACCTGCCCTCCAAGCAGCGGGTCGCCGGCCTCGAAGCCGAATTGAAGGGTCTCTACAAGCGGGAGGCCGAGCTCCAGACGCGGATCGCGCAGCAGGACCAGCGGTACGCGCTCCGCGAGCGGCAGATCTCGGCGCTCACCTCCGAGCGCGACACGCTCATCAGGCGGCTGGAGGAGCTCGAGAAGCTGCTCGCCGTTGTGCGCGGCCAGCGGCGCTGAACGACGCCGACCGCGACGCTCCGACGTCGATCACCTGCACCCGTATGAAGCGCACGCGGTCCGAGGCGGTCGGCATGCGTTGGCTCGAGGTCGACCTGCCGATGAGCCCTCGGGTAAGCGCCGTGATGAGAGAGCGGAGCCCGATTCTCGGCAGGCCGATGGCGATGATGCCTCTGGCGCGAGACGCGACCCGGCTCGTTCAGGGCTCGTGGATCAAACCGGGCGCGGTCGTGACCGACGCGGGCTCCAACGCAAGAACGGTTGGCGACGTGGACTTCGAGCCGCGGCGGAGGGAGCACTGACCCCTTGCCGTGCTCATCGAGCGTAGCGCGACCGCGGCGGCGAGTCAGTTGGCCATCGCGGCCTGATGTCGTCCTGCCTGCTGCCGGATCGAGCCGCCAGGTTATCCTTCGGAATGCCCAACGATTATGCTATGTTGCCGAGCGCGCGGTCCTTTGCAGTTCGACCACAGCCAGGAGGAAGCGATGACAGACCAGAACGAGCAGTCCCCCGACCAAGCCGGCATCAGCCGGCGCGACACCCTCAAGCTCGCCGCCGCCGTTGCGGCCTTCGGCGTCGCCATGGGCGTCCGCCCTGCCGACTCGATCGCCCAGGGCAAGACCGAGGGAAAGACCGAGGGCAAGACCGAAGGCAAGACCGACGGCAAGGGTGAGGGCAAGGCTAGCGGCAAGGGCGAAGGCAAGGCCGCTGGCAAGGGTGAGGGCAAGGCTGCCGGCAAGGGTGAGGGCAAGGCCGCCGGAAAGGGTGAAGGCAAGGCCGCCGGCAAGGGTGAGGGCAAGGCCGCCGGCAAGGGTGAAGGTAAGGCGGAGGGCAAGCAGTAGCGTGAACCTCCGTCAGGAGCACGGCCGTTCCGTACCGTGACCTCCTGGCCAAGGTCGACTTCAGCCTCGAGCGAGGCAACCGCTTCTCGTACGTCTGCAACGCGTGCAAGCGCTGCTGCTACGGCAAGGCGATTCGCGTCGGGCCGTACGAGGCGCTGCGCCTCGCTCGCAGGCTGGGTCTGACGACCACCGAGTTCTTCGCCCGCCACACCGAGGCGGGCGGCACCGTGCTCCGGACCCGTGAGGACCGGTCGTGCGTGTTTCTCGACGAGCGCGGTTGCGGCGTCCATCCCGACCGACCGCTCGCCTGTCGCCTCTATCCCCTCGCGCGCTGGGTCGATCCCGACGGCAACGAAAGCTTCGGCCACCTGGCGCCGCATCCGCAGACGGCGGGCGTATATGGCGACAAGGGCACCGTCGCCGACTACCTCGCCGCGCAAGGGCTCGCGCCGTATTTCGCGATGGGCGATCGTTACGGCGAGGTGTACGAGCGCATGGTGGGCCTGCTGGAGCGGCTGGCGCCCGCCGAGAGCGCGCGGCGCGCCGAGCGACGGGCCGAGGTGGACGAGATGGATCCCGGCGCGGTCGCGACGTCGTTCTTCGACGTGGACGCGACCGTCGGCGCCTACTGCCGCGACCGGGGCCTCGACGTCCCCGCTGAGATCGACGCCCTCATCGACCTCCACATTCGCGCCGTGGGAGCGTGGCTCGACGACCTCGAGGCGCGCCTGGCGCGCTAGAGCAGCGCCAGCAGCTTCTCGTTCGTCTCGCGCAGCCCGACCGAGAACCGGAGATGGCCCGGGAATCCCACGTCGGCACCGTCGCGAACGAGGATCCCCGCCCGCAGGAGCCGCGCGCGGAGCTCCGCTCCGTTCGGGACGGCGAGCAGCAGGAAGTTCGCGTGCGAGGCGGGGAACGCGTAGCCACGCTTGGTCAGCGCAGCGCTGAGAAAGGCCCGCTCCTCGAGCACGAGCCGGCGTGTCCTGTCCGTGTGCGCCCGGTCCTCGAGCGCCGCCAGCGCCGCGACCTGGCCGAGCCGGTTCACGTTGTAGGGCGCGCGGACGCGGTTGAAGCGGTCGATCGTCTCGGCGGTCGCCACCGCGTAACCCACGCGGAGCCCGGCGAGCCCCGCGATCTTCGAGAAGGTGCGGAGCACGACCAGGCGCGGGTACCGGGCGAGGAGCCGGACGCCGTCGACGTGCTCGGGGTCGTCGCAGAAGTCGGTGTACGCCTGGTCGAGGACGACGAGCGGTGAGTCCGCGCCCAGCGCGTCGAGGAAGGCGAGCAACGGACCCCGGCGGATGATCGTCGTCGCCGGATTGTGCGGCGAGCAGAGCATGACGGCCTTCGTCCGCTCGGTCACCTTGCCGCGCACGTCGTCGAGGTCGGTGTCGTACCCCGCCAGCGGGCTCGGCACGACCCGCGCGCCGGCCAGCGTCGCCGAGATCGCGTAGGGCTCGAAGGAGGGCTCCGGGACGATCACCTCGTTGCCCGGCTCGAACGCCGCCGCCGCGATCAGCGCGATCAGCTCGTCGGCGCCGTTGCCGACGACGAGCTGGTCGGCTCCGACCCTGAGGCTCCGCGCCAGCGCCTCTCGCAGCGCGGTCGAGCCGCCGTCGGGATAGAGGTGAATGCGCCCGGCCTCGCGCTCGACGGCGGCCATGGCGCGCGGCGAGGGGCCGAGGGGATTTTCGTTGGCCGAGAGGCGGACCAGGTCGGACCGCCCGAGGTCTCGGGCCAGGGTCTCGAGCGGCGGGCCCGCGTCATAGGGGGTGAGCGCGTCGAGGACGGAGCGCCAGAGTCTCCTCACCCGGTCATTCTAGTAAGTCTGCGTCGGATTTGACAGTCTTCGTGCCGGGTTGCTACGCTCTCGTGTGATGTCCGTCGAGCTGTTTCGCCGGGCCCGGCGTGCCGAAGCAAGGGCCGAGCGCGCCGAAGACCGGCGTCGTCTTCGGCTCGAATTCTTCCGTCAGGCGCTCACTCAGGGGTTCGACGCCCTCAAAGTGAGGCACGCCGAGGGCGCGTCGGGGCAGGAATCGGTCCGCACGCACGCGCGTCTGATGGACGACGTGATCTTCTCGCTGACCCGGCTCGTCGCCGCCGACGCGGGGCGCGCCCGGCTCGACCCGACTCCGCTGGTGGTCACGGCCCTCGGCGGCTACGGCCGGGGCGAGCTCCATCCCCTCTCCGACATCGATCTCATGATGGTCTACGACGGCGAGCTGTCGCCGTACGTCCAGCGGATGATGCAAGAGCTCCTGTACTCGCTCTGGGACCTCGGACTGCAAGTCGGACACAGCCTGCGCTCGCTCGACGACTGCGTGGCGATGGCGCGGACGGACTTTCCGAGCCGGACCTCGATGCAGGAGGCGCGGTTCCTGGCCGGCGACCGGCGGCTCTTCGGCCGCTTCGGCCGCGTGCTGCGCGAGAACGTCTACCGGCGCGACTTCGGCCAGTTCCTGGAGACGACGCTCGCCGAGCGCGACCAGCGCTACCGGCGCTACGGCGCCTCGCCGTACATCGGCGAGCCCAACGTGAAGGAATCGGCGGGCGGGCTGCGGGACGTCCACACCGCGATGTGGCTCGGCGCCGCCAAGTTCGGGGCGCGCACGCTGCGCGAGCTCAGCGACAAGGGCCTCATCACGCCGCGGGAGCAGGCGGCCACCGACGCGGCCTTGACCTTTCTCTGGCGCGCGCGGAACGAGCTGCACTTCTTCTCGGGCCACAAGAACGACGTGCTCTCGCGCGACCTCCAGCCGCGGATCGCGAAGAACCTCGGGTACGAGAACGACGACACCTCGCTCGGCGTCGAGCGCTTCATGCGCGACTACTACCTGCACGCGCGCGCGATCCATCGCGTGTCCCGCCGGCTGATCGCGCGCTGCCAGGAGACGCTGTCGCGCCGCGGCTCGGCCGAGCGGCGGCAGCGACAGCAGGCGCTGGCCGACGGGCTCGTGTTCTTCGACGGGCAGCTCCATCTGGCCGACCGCGACTCGGCGCCGCTGCGCGCCGACCCGTCGCGGCTCATGAAGGTGTTCTGGCATCTGCACCGTCTGGGCTGCGAGCTGTCGCTCGACCTCGAGCGCGCGCTCGAGGACACCCTGTACCTCGCGGACGGCGCCTTCCAGCGGTCGCCCGCGGTGCGCGATCTCTTCCTCGACGTCTGCCGGTGGTGGGGGCGCGCCGCGCAGACGTTCCGGGAGATGCACGAGCTCGGGCTCCTGGGACGGTACCTGCCGGAGTTCGGCGCGCTGACGTGCCTCGTCCAGTACGACGTGTACCACAAGTTTTCGGCCGACCAGCACTCGCTGCTCGCCGTCGAGCACCTCGAGGCGCTGGCGCCCGGCCAGTCCGCGGAGTCCGAGGGCGCCGCGCAGGTGCTCAACGAGGTGGAGAAGCCCGAGCTGCTCATGCTCGGCATGCTGCTGCACGACGTCGGCAAGGCCAAGGGGCACGGCCACGTGGCCAAGGGCATCCCGCTGATCCGCGAGCTGGTGACGCGCATGGGGCTCGACCCGGACGACGGGGCGCTGGTCGAGTTCCTCGTCGCGCACCACCTCACGATGTCGCACATCGCGCAGCGGCGCGACATCGACGACCCCAAGACCATCGCGGATTTCGCGGCGACCGTCGGCGACCCGCAACGCCTCAAGATGCTCTACCTGCTCACGTGGGCCGACATGCGAGCGGTGGGGCCCGGCGTCCTCACCCCCTGGCAAGCGACGATCCTGCACGAGCTGTACACGCGCACCCTCGCCCGACTCACCGGCGGGCGCCGCGAGCGGCCGAGCCGTCCGCAGCTCACCCAGCGGCTGCGCCTGGCCGTCGGCGAGGAGCTCCCGGCCCAGGCGGTGAGGGCGCACCTGGCGATGATGTCGGACCGCTACCTCGCGACGACCGGCGTGCAGCGGATGGCCGAGCACCTGCGGATGCTGCAAGGCCTGAACGACGCGCCCGTCGTCACCGAGCTGTTCCATCACACGGACCTCGGCTCGTCCGACCTGGTCGTCGTCACCCGCGATCTCCCGGGACTCTTTTCACTGATCGCGGGCACGCTCGCCTCGCAGGGCGTGAACATCATCTCCGCCCAGATCCACACGCGGGGCGACGCCATCGCCATCGACACCTTCCAGGTCAACGACCCGGGCGGCGACGCCGTCACGTCGCCGGCGTCCTGGGGGCGCACCCTCGACGCGCTCCGGGTGGTGCTGACGGGCGACGCGCAGGTCGCGACGCTGCTGGAGAAGCGGCGGGCGGCCGGACGCGCCGCCGCCCCCGCCGGGGGGCCGGCCAAGATCACGCTCGACAACCAGCTCTCGGACGACTACACCGTGCTCGAGGTGAAGTGTCCCGACCGCCTGGGCCTGCTCTACCTGGTGACCCGCACGCTCGCGGGGCTCGGCCTGGACATCGCGACCGCGAGGATCGCGACCGAGATCGACCAGGCGGTCGACACGTTCTACGTGCACGACGGCCGGGGCCGGAAGATCGAGGACCCCGACGCGCTGGGCCGCGTCCGGGAGGCGCTCGAGCAGGCGCTCGTGCAGCCGATCTGACGATGCTCGGTCGTTATCGCGAGTCCGTGCGCATGTGGATCGATCCGATCGGGCGTGTGCTCTATCGACGGCTCCACCTGCGCCCGAACCATCTGACGGTCCTCGGGCTCGGCGTGAGCCTGCTGGCGGCCACCGCGTTCTGCACGGGCCGGACCCGCGGCGCCGGCGTCCTCCTCATCCTGGCCGGCCTCTGCGACTTCTTCGACGGCGCGCTGGCACGCGCCTCCGGCCAGGTGTCGGCGTTCGGGGCGTTCCTCGACTCGGTCATCGACCGGTACTCCGACCTGGTCGTGCTGCTCGGGATCGTCGTGCTCTTCGCGCAGATGCCCCACGCGCGCGGCGCCATCGTCGCGATGGCGGGCCTGATCGGCTCGATGATGGTGAGCTACACGAAGGCGCGGGCCGAGTCGATCGGCGTGCGCTGCACCGTTGGCATGATGGAGCGCCCCGAGCGCATGATCTGTCTGATCGCCGGCGCGCTCCTCGACCAGCTCGAGCCCGCGCTGTGGGTGCTCGCCGTGCTGTCGAATCTCACGGCGATCCAACGCATCGCCTTCACCTGGCGGGCCACGCGTGACGCCGCGCTCCTGCGCGTGGTGCTCAGCGCCGCCGTGCTGCTGCTGCCGGTGGCCGTCGTGGCGCAGTCCGAGGCGCCGGGCACCGAGCCCCAGCCCGAGTCGGCGTGGGGAGCCGCGGTCGGGGCCTACCAGCAGGGTGACGTCGAGCCGCTGATCCGCGAGTTCGGGACGGACGCGGCCCGAGACAGCGTGATCGGCGATCACGTCCGCTACCTTGTCGCCGAGGCGCTCTCGCGGGGCGACGACCTCGCCCGCGCGCGCGCCACCGCGCTCAGCGTCGTCGACCGCTACCCGAAGAGTCGTCTGGCGCCGCGCGCCCTGCTGCTCGCCGCGACGCTCGACCTGCGGGCCGAGCAGGACGCTTCGGCTCAGACCATCCTGGTCCGCTTGATCAACTCGTATCCCGACTCGGGCGAGCTGTCCGCCGCGCTCTATCTGCTCGCGATGACGGCCGAGACGCTCGGCCAGCTCGATGCGGCGGCGCTGACCTACCGAGACGTGCGAATCCTCACGCCGACGAGCGGCTACGCCGACGGAGCCGGCGATCGGATCGTCGCGCTGCAAGCCGCCGGTATCCGCTTGCCCCCGATGACGCCGACCCAGCGAGTCGATCGGGCCGAGCGGCTGTTCCGCGGCGACGTGCCCGACGTCGCGATGGGCGAGGCCGAGCGCATCGTCGACGAGACCAAGGAGAGCGCCGTCGTGACGCGCGCGCTTCGCGTCGTCGTCGACAGCGCGCGAAGGCTCGGGCGCTACGACGTGGCGGCGCGCACCCTGGGGCTCGTGATTGACCGCTCGCCCGCCGCGCGCCGTCCGGGCCTCAAGCTCGAGCAGGCGCGGCTCTACGTGCGGGCCGCCGATCGGCGGAGCGACCGCGCCGGTCATAACGAGTCCATCGGCCGGGCCCTCACAGGCCTCGACGCGGTCGCGGGAACGGGCGCCGAGGCCGAGAAGGCGGAGGCGCTCTATCTGAAGGCGCGAGTGCTCGAGGACCTCACCCGCGAGTCCGAGGCGATCACGGCGTATCGCGCGGTCGCCGCCCAGTACCCGACCCGTGAGGCCGCGGCCGCGTCGCTGTGGCGGCTCGGCTGGCTCGCCTACGGCAAGCGCGACGCACCGGGCGCCCAGCGGAGCTGGACGCGCCTGGTCGAGCTCGGGAGCGCCGGCGCCTACCGGATGCCCGCGCTCTACTGGGCCGGCCGCGCGCGCGAGCAGGTGGGCGGCGCGGGCGCGGCGGATCTGTACAACCAGATTCTCGCGGAGGCGCCGCGCAGCTACTACGGGCTGCTCGCCGCCGGGAGAATCGGCCGCGCGAAGGACGGCGGCGTGTCGTCGCCGATCGCGCTCCCGCCCGAGCCGCGCGTGGCGCTGGCCGACGATTCGGGCTTCGCGCGGGTCGAGCTGCTGCGGCGGCTCAACCTCGTGGAAGAGGCCGCGGTCGAGCTGGAGGACGTCGTGCAGGGCGCGGCCAGCGATCCCGTTCGCCTCTACGGCCTGGCCGGCGCGTACGTCGAGGTCGAGCGCTACCACATGGCGCTCCGCATCATGCGCCGGCATTTCCAGTCGCTGGCGGCGACCGGCGACCCGACGCTCCCACGCGCGTTCTGGGAGATGTTCTACCCCTACGTGTGGCGCGACGAGGTGCGCGACGCGGCGCAGCGGCGAGGGATCGATCCGTATCTGGTCGCCGCGGTCGTGCGCGAGGAGTCGAGCTACTACCCGCGCGCGACCTCGCGGGCGGGCGCGCGGGGGTTGATGCAGCTCATGCCGGCGACCGCCCGCCTGATGGCGCCGACCGGCGACCTCGAAGATCCCGTGTTCAACATCGAGCTCGGCACCCGCTTCCTCGCCGGGCTGATGCGCGAGTTCAACGATCCGCGGCTGGCGCTGGCCGCGTACAATGCCGGACCCAATCGCGTGCGCCAGTGGCTGAACGCGCGGCGCAGCGACGACATCGAGGCGTTCGTCGAGCAGATCCCGTTCGACGAGACGCGCCTTTACGTCAAGAAGGTCGTTCTGTCCTGGGACGAGTACCGCCGGATCTACGGCGGGCCGTGAGGTCGGGGCGAGCCTCCGATGAAGCAGAAGCGCCTCGCGCTCTCGGTGCCGCTCGACGGCTTCGCGCTGGCCGAGCACGCGCAGATCGCGCGGGAGGCGGAGCGGCTCGGCTACCTCGATGCGTGGTCGCTCGAGGCCGACGGCGTCGACTGCTTCGCGCCGCTGATCGTGGCGGGGATGGCGACGTCCATGCGCCTGGGGACGGCGATCGCGAACGTGTACACGCGGGGGCCGGCGACGCTCGCGATGTGCGCGGCCGGCGTCGCCGAGGCGGCGCCGGGCCGCTTCTGTCTCGGCATCGGGTCGGGCTCCCAGCCGATCGTGGAGTCGTGGAACGGGGGAGTGTTCAGCCGGCCGGCAACCCGAGTGCGCGAGACGGCGCAGTTCCTGCGCCGCGCCCTGGCGGGTGAGCGCGTCGTGTTCCGGGGCGAGACCCTTTCCGTGGACGGGTTCCGGCTGAGCCGGCCGCCCGCGGAGGCGATCCCGATCTACGTCGCGGCGCTGCGGCCGGGCATGCTCCGGGTCGCGGGTGAGGTGGGCGACGGCGTGATTCTGAACTGGCTGTCGGCGGAGGACGTGCCGAAGTCGGTAGCCGTCTGCCGTGAGGCCGCGCAGCGGGCCGGCCGCGACCCGGCGACGCTCGAGATCACGGCGCGTCTCCTGATCAACGTGGACCCGCCGAGCCCGGTGTCGGACCTCGCGGTGCGGCGCCACGTCACCGCCTACCTGAACGTCCCCGTCTACCGGGCGTTCCAGGAGTGGCTCGGGCGCGCCGAGGCGCTCGGGCCGATGTGGAGCGCGTGGCAGCGCGGCGATCGGAAGGCCGCCGTGTCGGCGGTGCCCGCGACGGTGATGAACGACTTGATCATTCGTGGATCGATGGACGCGATCCGCGCGCACATCGGCCGCTATCTCGACGCCGGAATCGACACGGCGTTCCTCGCCCTGTCGACGCTCGAGCAGGACCCGGCGCGCCGGCGCGCGATCCAGCTCGACGCGATCCGCGCGCTCGCGCCCGCGACGCGGCCGGTTCCGACCCCACCACGCTGACGAAGAACACGCACTCGCCGGGCTCGGCGCGCGCGGCTATCGCCGCGTGGCGGCCCTGCGCATGGCGACCGCGACGGTCGGCTCGAACGGCTCGAGCGCGGCCAGGCGGTCCTCGAGGTCGGGCTCGTGCGCCAGCAGACGTTGCTCGAAGAAGGGTGACGCCGGAGGGTTCACCGCCGCCGCCGCGCGCAGGGCGCCGGCGAGCGTCCGCCGCGGCGCCCCGTGGCCCATGTCGCGCAGGATCTCGATGGTCCTCTGATCGGCCGCCAGCTCCTGCTCGCGCGAGTAGGCGCGGACGACCAGCGGGTTCACGACGAAATCGGCGAGGCCGAAGCCAGGCATGAAGAGACCCAGCACGGCGAACCCGGCCGTCATCGAGAGCGACAGCGTGCGGCGCTTGCCGGCGTGGCCCAGGATCTCGTGCGCCACTTTCTGGGCGACGAGCGCGTCGATGTGACGCTGGGGCAGACGCGCGAGGCCGTCCGAGAAATAGAAGGTCGCGTCGTCGGCGGCGAAGGCCGTGACGGCGCGGGTCTGGATCAGCGCGAACGAATAGCGGTCCGGATCGTCGCCGGCCGCCTCGGCGGCGCGGTGGAGCGTGCGGGAGATCCTGGTCGTCGCGGGGTCGCGCCGCGACGGGTAGTAGGCGAGGTCGGGATGGCTCGGGGGGATCAGCGCGCAGCCGCTCGTGAGGGCCAGAACCAGGAGGAGTGCCAGGGAGCGGCGCATGCCGGCACCATGCTATTGAGAGTCCGGGCCGAACCCGGCGGAAATAACGACGCGCTGAGCGGAGCGTCTACAGCTTGGGGCGCGCCCCGCGCCGGACCACTAACGCAAGGCGCGCCCCGTATCGATGAGCCGCGCGCCCGCGACCGCGCGGGCGACGGCGGAGGCGGCCGCCGACCGAGACCTCGACGTACGGCTGACCCGGGCAGTCTCGGCTCGCACCGGCCGTTCGGGTGCTGCACGGGATGAGACGAAGCGACGCCGTCGCCTATTTTGCCGGCTCGAGCAGGGCGCGGAGATAGGGCCACACGTGGTCGGCGATCCTCTGGTGGCCGGCGGCCGTCGGATGAATACCGTCCGGCTGATTGAGACGAGGGTCGGCGGCGACGCCGTCGAGAAGGAAGGGCACGAGCGCGATCTTCGCGCGCCGCGCGACCGCCGGGAACACCGCCTCGAACTCCTTCGTGAACTCCGCGCCGTAGTTCGGCGGCAGGCGCATGCCCGCCAGCAGCACGCGCGCGCCCGAGGCCTGGAGCCGCGCGACGATCGCCTCGAGGTTGGCGCGCATCGCCTGCGGGCTCTGGCCGCGCAGGCCGTCGTTGGCCCCGAGCGCGACGATGACGATTTCCGGATTCGCGCGCAGCACCCAGTCGACCCGCCGGAGGCCGCCGGCCGTGGTATCGCCGCTCACGCCGGCGTTGACCACGCGGTAGGCGTAGCCCTCGTGCCGCAGGCGCGCCTGGAGTCGCGCGGGAAACGCCTCGTCGGCGGCGACGCCCAGGCCCGCGGTGAGGCTGTCGCCGAGCGCGACCACGACGCCCGCGCTTTGCGCCTGGGCCGGCCCGAGGCTCAGCAGCGCGACGTACACCAGGACGAGCCCGCGCGCGTGAAGTCGCCGCATGAGGCCAGTGTAGTATGAGTTTCGGGATGATCCGGATCCGCGACGTCGTCATGCGCCTTCCGAGCGGGGGCCGACCGCTCACCATCCTCGACGGCGTCACGCTCGACGTCGCCGCGGGCGAGGTCTGCGCGATCACCGGGCCCTCCGGGAGCGGCAAGTCCACGCTGCTGGGGCTCATCGCGGGGCTCGACCGCCCGAGCGCGGGCTCGATCGCCGTCGCCGGCGTCGAGATCACGCGGCTCGACGAGGACGCGCTCGCGCGGTTCCGCCGTGACACGCTCGGCTACGTCTTTCAGTCCTACCACCTGATCCCGACGCTGACGGCGGCGGAAAACGTCGCCGTCCCCCTCGAGATCGTCGGCGCGCCCGACGCGCTCGGCCGGGCCCGCGCGCTGCTCGCCGACGTCGGACTCGTCGATCGCGCGCACCACTATCCGGTCCAGCTCTCGGGCGGCGAGCAGCAGCGCGTCGCGCTCGCCCGCGCGATCGCGCTCGCCCCCGGCCTGCTCCTGGCCGACGAGCCGACCGGCAACCTCGATTCCGCTACCGGTGTGCAGATCATCGAGCTCCTGCTCGCGCTGAATCGGCGGCGGGGGTCCACGCTGGTGCTGGTGACCCACGACGAGGCGCTCGCGGGCCACGCCGATCGCGTCGTCAGGCTGCACGACGGCCGAATCCTGAACGGTGCTGCGTGAGCTTTCCGTTCGCGCTCCGCATGGCCTGGCGCGAGACCCGCGGCGCCTCGCGCCACTTCGCCGTATTCTTCGGCTGCGTCGCCCTCGGCGTCGCGGCGCTGGTCTCGGTCGGCACGTTCGCGGCGAATCTCGATCGCACCCTGGCGCGCGAGGCCCGCGCGCTCACCGGCGGCGACCTCGAGCTCCGCTCGGCGCAACCGCTCGATCAGGCCGCGCGCGCGGCGGTCGACGAGCTGGCGCGCACGGGCGCCGCCACCACCACGGTCCGCGAGCTGGCCGCCATGACGCGCGCGCCCGCACGCGGGGCGACGCTCCTGGTCGAGTTGAAGGCGGTCGAGGTCGGCTACCCTTTGTACGGGCGTGTCGAGACGACGCCGGCGGCGCCGCTCGGCGCCCTGCTCGCCGACCACGGCGGCGCCGGCGGCGCCGTGGTCGAGGCCCGACTCCTGGAGCGCCTTGGACTCGCCGTCGGCGATCCCCTGACGATCGGCACCGCGCGCTTCGTCGTCACCGGGGTGCTGGTGAAGGAGCCGGACCGCTCGAGCGGCCTGGTGACCCTGGGCCCCCGCGTGCTCATCGCCGGTCCCGCGCTCGAGCGGACGGGGCTTTTGCAGGTCGGCAGTCGCGTCCGGTACCGAACGCTCGCGCGCTTGCCCGCCGGCGTGGCGGCCCGTGCGGCCGTCGCCGACCTCGCACGCTCGGTCGGCGATCCGACGGTCCGCATTGCGGCGTTCGACGAGGCGCAGCCCGGCCTTCGCCGCTTTTTCTCACAGCTCGCCACCTATCTCGGACTCGTCGGGTTGGCGAGCCTGCTGGTCGGCGGAGTCGGTATCGCGTCCTCGGTGACGACCTTCCTCAGGCGCCAGCTCGCGACGATCGCGATCCTCAAGTGCCTCGGGGCCGGCTCGCGCGTACTCCTCGTCACCTATCTGATCCAGACGTTGGCCCTCGGCCTTCTCGGGAGCCTCGCGGGGGCGGCGCTGGGCGTGGCGGCCCAACCGTTGCTGGTGCGCGTGCTCGCCCCGTTCGCCCCGTTCGCCCTCGAGGTCCGGTGGGACGCCGGTACGCTCGCGCGCGGCCTCGCGCTCGGCGTGCTCACGGCGCTGCTCTGCGCGCTGTGGCCGCTCCTCGCGGTCCGGGCCATCCCACCGTCGCTGATTCTCAGACGTGATGTCGACGCGGGCGCCTGGCGCGCGCGCCGGCCGTGGCCGGCGGCGCTCCCGATCCTCTTGGGTCTGGCCGCGCTGGCCATCTGGCAGGCCGGATCGCTCCGCCTCGGCGCGATCTTCGTCGGCGCCGCGCTGGCCGCGCTCGCGGTCCTCCTCGGCCTCTCGCGCGGGCTCGTGAAGCTGGCCCGGCGGCTGCCGCGCATGCGGGGGCTGGCGTGGCGCCAGGGACTCGCCGGCCTCGACCGCCCCGGGGGGCACACGGTCAGGGTGGTCGTGGCCCTCGGTCTGGGCGTCATGCTTCTCGTCGCCGTCGCGTTGCTCGAGGCGAGCCTGGGCCGTCAGCTCGCCTACGAGCAGAAGCGTGACGCGCCGGCGTTCTTCTTCGTCGACGTGCAGCCGGACCAGCGAGCGCCGTTCAGTCGGCTCGTCGGCGAGATCAGCGGTGGCGTCAGGCCGGCGCTGACTCCGATCGTGCGGGCGCGGCTCGCCGCGATCGACGGCGAGCCCGTCACCCGCGCGCGGATCGATCGGCGGAAGCGGGAGACGCCGGACAAGGTCTGGTACCTCACGCGGGAATACATGCTGACCTGGGCCGACGAGCCGCCACCCGCGAACGTGATCACCCGCGGCCGCTGGTGGACCGCGGACGAGGCGTCGGCGCGGCCGCGCGTGTCGGTGGAGGAAGAGGCCGCGAAGTACTTCGGCGTCGGAGTCGGCGGCACGCTCACGTTCGACGTCCAGGGCGTCCCGGTCGAGGCCGAGGTGACGAATCTCCGGAAGGTCGACTGGCAGAGCTTGACCGCCAACTTCTTCATGGTTCTCTCGCCGGGCGCGCTCGACGGTGCCCCGGCGATCTACATGGCGACGGCTCGCGTGCCGGCCGACGTCGAGACGGAGCTCCAGGACCGGGTGGTCGCGGCCTTCCCCAACGTCACCGCGATTCCCCTGCGGGGCGTCCTCGAGCGCGTGGCGGAAGTGCTCGACCAGATCTCCTTCGCCGTACGGTTCATGGCGCTCTTCAGCATCGCCGCGGGCCTCGTGGTCATGGCGGGCGCGCTCGCGGCGACGCGCTATCAGCGCCTGTACGAGTCGGTCATCCTCAAGACGCTCGGCGCCACGCGCTGGGCGATCGCGCGCGCGTTCGCCGTCGAGTATGCGTGTCTGGGCGCGACGGCGGGCCTCGGCGGGACGTTGCTGGCGACGGCCCTCACCTGGATCGTCCTGCGGTTCGTGCTCGATACGCCGTGGACGCTCGAGCCGGAGACGCTGCTGCTGGGCGTGGTCCTGACGACGGTCGTCTCGCTCGCGGTCGGTTTCCTCGCCACCGTCCGGCTGCTCGGCCGCAAGCCCCTGTCGGTGCTCCGCCAGGAATGAGCGCCCCGTGATAGTCTTCCCCCGAGTGGCGCGCTGCAGGCCGTCGCGGGGCTGGGGCCCCGCCGGCCGAGGCGCGCCTGTGAATCATGGAGGTGGCGATGTTCAAGCCGCTCGGCCTCGATCACGTCGTCCTGCGGGTTCGCGACCAGGCCCGGTCGCGGCGCTTTTACGAGGATGTGCTGGGCTGCACGCTCGACAAGCTGAACGAGCGGATCTCGCTGATCCATCTGCGGTTCGGCGAGGCCCTGATCGACCTGTTACCCGCCACCGAGGCGGGGCCGGTCGGGCCCGATCACTTCTGCCTGTCGATCCGGTGCGACGATCTCAAGACGGTCGCCGACGCGCTGCGCCGGAAGGCCGTGGTGCTCGAGGGCGACGTGGTCCAGCGCTACGGCGCGTGGGGCGACGGCCCCTCGATCTATCTGCGCGACCCCGACGGGCACATGATCGAGCTCAAGCCGCGGCCCTGATCGAGCTCGATCCGGGGGAAGGTGAAGGGCAATGCTCCGGGTAGCGTCGCCGGCCCGTCGGCTATAATCGGACGAGGAGGGAGCCGAGCGTGCAGATTCGCCTTTCTCGCGACCTCGACGACCACACCCGCGCGGCGGCCCGCCCCATGACCGTCGACGAGTTCCTTGCGCGCTTTCCCGAGGTGCCCCGCGATCTCCGGGAGGAGTCCGTGCTCGAGCGGTACGTGGCGGCCTTCGGCCCGCTGCTCCGGATCGCGCAGAAGCCGTCGCCCTGCGTGGGCGCGGGCGGCGACATGGAGCACGTTTTCTACACGCGCCTGGTGAACGATCTCGCGATCTACGGGATCGGCCTGGCGCGGCGCGACCGGACGCTCGCACGGCTCCAGACCACGCTCGACGCGCACGCGAAGCAACCGGCGACCTTCGGCTGCACGCTCGTGCCCCGCAAGGCGCCCGGCGCGCCGCGCGCGGGCTGCCGCTAGCGCTCGCTGCCGAGCACGTCGCCCACCATCCGCGTCAATTCGTCCGGCTTGAAGGGCTTCTGGAGCAGGGCGGTTCCGGGATCGAGCACGCCGTGATGGACGATCGCGTCGTCCGTATATCCCGACATGTAGAGCACCTTCAGGCCGGGTCGGGTGGGCACGAGGCGGTCGGCCAGGTCGCGTCCGCTCATCTCCGGCATGACGACGTCGGTCAGGAGCAGGTGGATCGGTCCCTGGTGACGCTGCGCGATCTCGAGCGCCTCGCTCGGGCTGCCGGCCGACAGGACGGAGTAGCCGGCGATGCCGAGGACCTCCGTGGTCAGCTCGCGGAGCTCGTCCTCGTCCTCGACGACGAGCACCGTTCCCGACGCCGCGACCGCCGGCGCGTCGGTCTCCCGTGAGGCCACGCCGTCGACCACCGCCGCGACCCGGGGGAGATAGATCCTCACCGCCGTACCCGCCCCCGCCGCGCTCTCGATCCGGATGTAGCCGCCGTGCTGCTTGACGATGCCGTACACGGTCGCGAGCCCGAGCCCCGTGCCCTTGCCGACGCCCTTCGTCGTGAAGAACGGCTCGAAGAGGTGCGACTGGACCTCCGGGTCCATGCCGGTCCCGGTGTCACGCACGCAGAGCATGGCGTGGGGCCCGGCGCTCGAGCCGGCGTGCGCCGCGACGAAGGCGTCGTCGAGCTCGAGGTTGGAGGTGTCGATGGTGAGCCGTCCGCCCTGTGGCATCGCGTCGCGGGCGTTCACCGCGAGGTTCAGGATGATCTGCTCGATCTGCGCGGGGTCGGCTTTCACGCGACCGAGGGTCGGGTCGGGCAGGGTGACCAAGTCGATCGTCTCGCCGATCAGCGGCTTGAGCATCTGCGCCATGCCCGCCACGACGCCGTTGAGATCGAGCACGCGCGGCTGGAGCATCTGCTTGCGGCTGAACGCGAGGAGCTGCTGGGTGAGGGACGCCGCGCGATCCGCCGTCTTCCGGACCAGCTCGAGATCGCGCCGTCGGGGATCGTCGGCCGGCAGCCGGAGCAACAGGAGCTCCGTGCGGCCGGTGATGACCGTCAGGAGGTTGTTGAAGTCGTGCGCCACGCCGCCGGCAAGCCGGCCGACGGCCTCTATCTTCTGGACCTGACGCAGCTGGGCCTCGCTCTGCCGAAGCGCCTCTTCGGCGCGCTTGCGCTCGGTGATGTCCAGCACGGTCGACTGGACCGCCGGCTCGCCCTCCCAGAGGATCTCGGCCACCTGGATGTCGATCCAGATGAGCGAGCCGTCCCGTTGGATCGCCTGGAATTCGTACTGTGGCGGCACCGCATCGCCGCGGAGCCGCGCCGCGCGGTCACTTTCGATCCGCGGCAGCTCGTGCGGCGCGATCCAGGTGCGGCTGTCGAGGCCGACGAGCTCGCTGGTGGTGTCGTAGCCGAGCAGCCGCGCGAACGCCGCGTTGACGAACAGCGTGACCCAGTTCCGGTGGATGTGGATGCCCTGGATCGAGCCCTCGACCAGCGTCCGATAGCGTCGCTCGCTCTCTCGCTCGCGGGCGAAGAGCTGGGCGTTCCGGATGGCGACGGCGGCTTCGTCGGCGAGCCGCAAGAGGGTAGCCTCGTCGTGATCGGTGAACGAGCGGTGCGAGCGGTTCGCGACGTAGAGCAGCCCGACCACGCGCTCCTCGCTCTTGATCGGCACCACCATGGCGGTGACGCTCTCGTCCCGCCCGACGGCGCCGAGATACTCCTTGCCGAAGGCGGGATCACTCAGGTAGTCGTCGGTCCGAACCGGGCGGCCGGTCAACAACGCCTGGCCGCCGAAGCCCTTGCCCGGCTCGATCGTGAAGGTACAGTCCGCGGTGTACCGCGAGCCGGCGCGGTGGCGGACGGTGACGGCGCCCGTGTCGCCTTCGCGGAAGCCGATCATCGCCAGGTCGCTTCCGACGAGCTCCCTGGCGCTGTCGGTGATCCGACGGAGCACCGTATCGATGTCGAGCGACGCGGTGATCGCTTGCGCGACGCCCGCGAACACCTCCGACTCCCGGCGCCGTCGCTCGCTCTCCTCGTACAGGCGGGAATTCTCCAGCGCGAGGGCGGCCTGATCGGCGAACGCCTGCAGGAGCTCAACCTGCCGGTCGGAGAAGGGGCCGACGTCATCGCGATACGTGACGAGGGCGCCGAGCACCCGCTCACCGACCAGGAGCGGCACGGACAGCACCGCCCGGTAGCCCTCGGCCTCGACCGCGGCGCGCGTGGACGCCGTGAGGTCGAACGCCGGGTCGTTGAGCAGGTCCGCCGACCAGACCGGCCGCCGCTCCGCGATCGCGGTGGGCGTGGTCCCGTCACGCGGATGCAGGGGCCGCATGGCCGGAAACGCCCGGCTCATTCCGCGGCTCGCCGCGAACAGCGTCGTGGTGCCGGGCCGGTTCGCGTCCACCAGCGCGACCGCGGATCGCTGAGTGCCGAGCAGCGCGCAGGCGCGGTCGACGACGAACGACAGGATCTTCTGGAGCTCCAGGGACGACGCGATCGCGCTGCCGAGCTCCGTGAGCGCCTCGGCCGCCTGACGCCGGGCCGCGTTGTCGGCGAACAGCCGCGCGTTGTGGATCGCCACGGCGGCGTGATCGGCGAGCCGGAGCAAGATCTGCTCGTCGCGGTCGGTGAGGGCGCGGTCGTCCCGGTTGGCGACCGCGAGGAACCCCTCGACGCGCTCGTCGATCTTGATCGGGACCGCCATGTACGCTCGCATGGCCTCTTCGCGGGCGACCGCCGTGAACTCCGAACCGACCCGCGCGTCCTCGAGATAGCAGTCCGTGCGGAACGGGCGGCCGGTCGCGAGGACCTGGCCGCCGGCGCCCTGGCCGGGCGCGATCCGCAACGAGCGATACTCGTCGTATCGCGTGCCGGGCCACTGGCGGAAGACGACGGAATCGGTGCCGGGATCGCGGAGCGCGATGAACGCCATGTCGCTCCGACAGACCTCCCGAGCCCCCTCGGCGATCCGCTGCAGCACGGTCGCGAGGTCGAGCGACGTGTTGACGGTGCGGACGACCGTCGCCAGGAGCTCGGCCTCGAGCTGTCGCCGGCCCGCGTCCTCGTAGAGCCGCGCGTTCTCGATGGCGATGGCGGCCTGGTCGGCCAGGAGCCCCGCCAGGTTCTTCTCCTCGGCGGTGAAGTCGCCCCGGCGGCCGAAGGCGACGATCAGCGCGCCGACCGCTCGGTCGTGGTGGATGAGGGGCAGCGCGATGCACGCGTGCAGATCGCTCGTCTCGGCGAGCGCGCGATGCCGCCAGCGCGGATCGACCTGGATGTCCTCGAGGTACTCGGGCCGGCGCGAGGCGAGGACGGCGCCGGCGATGCTGGCGTCACGCGGGACGGGGACGGTGCGGACCGTCCTCCCCGCCAGTGCCGGCCCGGCCCAGAAGCTGCCGCCCTCGCGCAGCGCCTCGCCGCCGCGGTCCACCCAGACGTAGGCCATCTTCGCCTTCAAGAGGATGGTGGCGGCCTCGGCGATGCCGCGGAACGCGGCGTCGCTGTCGGTCGCCGACGTCATCAGCCGCGTCAGCCGGCTGAGCGTGGTCAGGCGCTCGGCGCGCTCGTCCGCCTGCCGAGACCCCCCCGCGCGGACCCCCGGGGCCTTCCGCGCGCGCCGCGCGTGCTTGGGTCGCTGCGACTTACTCAATATCGACGTGCAATCGCGCGTGCGCCCGGCGGAGTGCGTGCTCGACGGCGGCCGGCGTCTCGGCGCGGGCGAAGATGAACCCGAGATACTGCCAGCCCTCGGGAAGCGGCACCACCTCCTGGCCCGGGTGCATCGTGATGGCGACTTCCTCGATGCCGTCGACCGCCGCGGCGTCTGCGGTGCCGCCGACCCCGATCAGGCGGCCCGCGCGTGGGATCGGAATCATCATGACGCCGGCGGCCCGCCGCTCGCGCTCGAGCGATTGCAGTGGGCGGCCCAGGGCGTGACTCAGGATGAGCTCCTCGAGGCTCAGCCCGGTTCCGAAGCGAAGGGTGCGCGAGCAGAGCCCGCCGATCGAGCGCGCGGCGACCTCCAGGACGAACGGGCCGCGGTCGTTCTCGCGCAGCTCCGCGTGGATCGGCCCCTCGGTGAGCCCGAGGGCCGAGCAGGCGTCACGAGTCACCGCCGCGATGCGGGCCTGCTCGGTCTCGGGCCGCCGGGACGGCGTGACGTAGATCGTCTCCTCGAAGAACGGGCCCTCGAGCGGGTCCGGCTTGTCGAAGAGCGCCAGGACGTGGAGGGTCCCGCCCACCAGCAGCCCCTCGAGCGCGACCTCGCGACCGGGGATGAACTCCTCGACGAGCAACGCCGTGCGCGCCTCGCCCGGCAGGGCCGCGTCGGCGGTCTCGAGGATCGCCGCGATGCGGCGGAAGGCGGCCACGAACTCCTGCGCGTCGTTCGCGCGGATCACGCCGCGACTGGCCGAGAGCGCCAGCGGCTTGAGGACGCAGGGATACTCGACGCCCTGGGCCAGCGCCGCGGGATCGTCGGCGAGCCTCACCAGCTGGAAGCGGGGCACCGGCACGCCGGCGCTGGCGAGGCACCGACGCATCGCGTGCTTGTCGCGCGCGACGCTGGCGGCGGGCAGGGAGTTCGCTTTGAGTCCTAGGCGCTGGCTGATGGCGGCGGCGACGACCGTGGTAGGGTCGTCCACCGCGACAACGGCGTCGATCGGTCGCCGCCGCGCGAACCGGGCGATCGTCTCCGCGCTCGCCAGCGGATCGCCGAAGTCGAGGGTGACGAGCGAGTCGGGCGCCAGCTCTTGCAGCGTGCTCGGCCGCTCGGACGCGCACACGAGCTCGACGCCCAGCTTGGTCGCGGCGTCGACGAAGGCCTCGGTCCGATACGTGGTGGTGGGCAGGAGAAGCAGCAACCGGCTCCGCGAAGTCGGCACCAGCGTCTCCGGCCCACGCCGAGGCGTGAAGCTACGCTTTGCCGGGTGTGTAGTAGGGGTTGTTGCCGGCGGCGTGGTCGGTTGTGTCCAGGACCTCGGCGACTTCGGGGATCTCTTCCTTGATCAGCCGCTCGATGCCCGACTTCAGCGTGACGTCCGCGGCGCCACAACCCTGGCAGCCGCCGCCCATCTGAAGATAGACACGGTTGTCCTGCACGTCGATCAGCTCGACGTACCCGCCGTGGCCGGCGACCGCGGGGTTGATCATCGAGTCGATCAGCTCCTGGACGCGGGTCTTGAGTTCTGCGCTCATGACGGCACCTCTCAAATCGATACTGTACCCGAGTTTACGCTCAGGGCCAACTGGCCCTCGGTGGGCTCCGCTCAGCAGAACCAGGGTTCGGTCAGCCGCGGCGGCCGCTTTCGATCACTTGCCGGCGCCGAGAAGGGTCGCGACGCCACGCCGGCGGTTCGGTCCGCCAGCTCGCGCACGCGGTGGAACGTGGCGGCGGCGTCTTCGCGCCGGTCGGCGCCGGTGGCGACCGCGGACGACACCTCGCGGTGCAGCGCGTCAATGCGCGGGTCGGGGTGCGTCCAGCGGTGATAGAGCTGATCCTCGACCAGCTCACCCAGGAACGGGCGCAGCGCCGGGCTCTCGAGCAGGAGCGAGCCGGGTGGGACCAGGAGCCGGATCGAGTACTGGACGGGATCGATGGCGTCGACGAGCTGGTGGGCCTCGACGAAGTCCAGCAGCTCACGGTAGTCCTCGAGCGTCGTCCACGGAGTGAAGGGCACCCACGTGGGGCGCAGCGCGATGCCGGCCGCGGGCACGAGCTGCACCGCCGTTTCGATGTCGGCGCGTGTATGACCCTTGTCCAGGTGCGCCAGGACGGTGTCGCTCAGCGACTCGGCGGCGGAGACGACGAACGCACAGCCGAGCCGGGCGAACTCGGGCAGCCGGTCGGGATGGCGCAGCAGGTGCTCGATCTTCGCCGTGAAGTCGAAGGTGAGCCGCGGGAACGCGGCGTGGAGTGCCCGCACGACCGCCAGGGCGTGTCCGGGCCCGTTGAGGAAGTCGGGGTCGCCGAACGTGATGTGGGTCGCGCCGGCGTCCACCTGCTGGCGGATGTCCGCGAGCAGCACCTCGACGGGCACGACGAAGAAGCGCCCGCCGTAGACGGGAGGGATGGGACAGTGCCGGCACAGGTGCTTGCAGCCGCGGCTGGCCTCGACGTAGCCCACGAGCTCCAGCCGGCCGTCGCGCTCCAGGTGCGCGTACTTCTTCAGCGACGGGAGACTCGCTCGACTCGGCACTGGAAAGTCCAGCTTGGCGAGCACGGGTCGGCGCGGGAGGGAGGCGGAACGGGCGGGGGCCCGCGGGGGCACGCGGCCGGCTCCGTCACCCACTCGCCCGCTGCCGCAGCTCTGCGAGCTGCGGGCGGGACTCGGGGGGCCCACTTCGCCGGCCGCGTGCCCCCGCGGGCCCCGGCCCGTTCCGTCTCCCTCTCCCTCACGCTCGAGCGTCTGGGCGAGGTTGACCAGCGTCGCTTCGATCTCGCCGCTCATGACCGAATCGGCGATGCCGGCCAGGAGGTGGTCGGCGTTGAGTGTCGCGTAGAGACCGTAGAAGGCGACGTGGCAGGCGGGGTTCACGGTCCGCACGCGCTCGGCGACGGCCACGCCGAGGCGGAGCGCCGTGTGCATCGGCACCGAGATCGCGACGAGCTTCGCGCGCCGGACGCGCTCTCCGTCGAACGGCTCGACGGAGACGTCCATCACCGCCGGCGCGTAGCCCGCGCGCTCGAGAAACGCCGCCGGCCACGCGACGGCGAGGGGTTGGTGGCCGAGCTCGTAGCAGGCGACGAGCAGGATCGCACCGGGCTCCTTCATGCCCGAGAGTGTACCGCGCGGTGGTATCTTGGTGGGCGCTGCTCTACTCCCCCGCAGCCTGGACCTTAAGGAGGGCTCACGCGATGACTGTGAAGATCACCACCCGGCCGAATGGCCCGTACCTGATCGAAGGCGAGTGCGAGCTCTACGACCCGACCGGCGCTCAGATCGGCACGGCCGGTCAGGCGAGGATCGCACTCTGCCGGTGCGGCCACTCGAGCAACAAGCCGATGTGCGACGGGACGCACAACAAGGTCGGCTTTCAGGCCGCCGAGGCCGCGAAGAAGTAAGCTATTCGGGCCGGGCCTCGGGCTCGACGTCGGTCAGCAGGGTCCAGTCGTCGGGCGGCTCGGGATCGGGTCGCGTGCCGGCCGTCGAAGTGACGGTGCGGCCGCGACTCGGCGAGAACCACTCCCACATGCCGGCCGGTGCCCCGGTGTCCTGCGCCTCGCCGACCTCGGGCCCGACGGCGCCGGACTCCGCGCGCTCGTTCTTGCGCTGTCGCTTCGCTTCCTGCTTCGCCTTCTGGATGTCGGCCCGGCGCCGCCGCTCGAAGCCGTAGTGACCCCCGCGGCTCACCGGACGCTCACGCGCGATCTCATCGGCGAAATTCTAGCACGTGTCACTTGTCACTGGTGGCCGGAGCACGCAGGGGACGCGCGGCCAGCCGGCTCGCCGCGGGCTCGCGGCGGTGCCTGCTAGAAGCAGCGCAGCCCACTCCCCCTCCAGACGCACAGCGGGCCAGGATACGCGGCCGGATAGGAATACCAGCGGTACAGGAGCGTCTGATTCTCCAGCGCTCGCCGCGCCTCGCTCGCCTCTTGCGCCAGCTCCGCGTCGCTCTCGAGGCTGGCCGCCGCGAACTCCCGCATCTCCGCGGAGAGGGTGTCCGAACGCATCAGCCGGAGGGTGCGATCGACCTGCGCGGCGAGGCGCCGGTCGGGCTCGAGGTCGACGAACAGGGTGAGGTTCTCGTCGGCCCGCCCGATGTCGTTCTTGCGAAGGTAGGCCAGACCGAGAAAGAGCCGCGTCGCCATCTCGCTCGGAGCACGCGCCCGGGCGCGCTCGAGGACGTCGATCGCCTCTTCGAGCGCGCCGAGCTTGTAGCGGGTGATCCCGAGCTGCACGAGGACGTCGAGCCGATCGGGCTCGCGGGCCAGCGCCTGCTCGTACAGCGCAGATGCCTCCGCGTACCGGCCCTGTCGCGCCGCTGCGGTGGCCTGGCGGTATGGCGTCGTTGCGCAACCGGCCAGGGACACCTCCAGCAGCGCGACGCCGAGGAGGATTGTCGGAGCCGCAGAGCGCAATCGCCTCACCCCAGCCTCACCATCGTCTCCCACACGAGTATACGGGGGGCAGCGATCGGCCTACTGAGGGGTCGGACGGGCCACAGCGTGAGCAGGAGGGCGATGGCGACCGGCCCGACGAAGAGCCGCCGAGGACGCCGAAAAACCTCAGGGAGGAACGGCATGGGCGCGGCGCAGCGGCGCGCCGATCGGTGTGAGCGCCAGGGGCCCGGTGAGCGCGCCGAGTAGTACCGGACCGCGGAGACCGGCCCGACGCGCCGCGCCACAGCCCGACCATCGGGAGTGGACGAGGCCTGATCAGGCCCGGCGATTCCGAGGCGGTAAGAATCTCACCATCGCTGGCCTGAGAGAATCGGAGGAGCCTATATAAGCGCTTTAATCCAGCTACTTAGATGACTTCATGGGCTTGGTATCGGCTTTGCCTTAATACCCAGGCAGGAGGTACAGGACAATGATCAGCACGATGGTTCGAACGCTCTCGCGAGTCCCGATCTCGCTCCGGGGCCTCGCGGTATGCATCGCCTGCGAGGAGACCTTCGAGCTGGGCGACCCGACCTGCCCGTCCTGCGGCAGCGACGAGTACGTCCCGCTCATTCATCAGCTCGAGGGCCGCATCCTCAACATGACGAGCAACAACTAGGTGCCGGTTCGGCGCGCTGGACGGTAGGGCCGTTCGCCGCCGAGCCGACACTTCGATGTTCTGAGTCTCCTCTCAACACCCCGCAGAAAGTACCCGTAGGATCTCCATCGCCAAGCAGGCAGCCGCCCCGCGGCGGGTCAGCGTCCTTGCCAGTCCGGCTTACGCTTCTCGAGGAACGCGCGCACCCCTTCGTGGAAGTCCCGGCTCAGATAGCAGGAGACGATGAGGTCGTCGAGGTCCCGCGGCGTCTGCGCCGCCAGCATCCGGCGGGTAGCCTCCTTCGTCGCGGCGATCGTGAGCGGCGCCAGGTCGGCGAGGCTCGCGGCGAGCTCGCGCGCGCGTGACTCGAGCTCCGGCGCCGGGTGGATGCGGTCGATCAGCCCGATCGCCTTGGCCTCCGTGGCGTCCAGCAGCCGGGCCGTGAGCACGAGCTCGCGGGCGCGGCCGGCACCGAGGGCGGCCACCAGCAATGACAGGCTCAGGGGCGCCAGGAAGTTGCCGAGCGTACGGGCCACCGGCACCCCGAAGCGCGCATGCGGGGCCGCCAGCCTCAGGTCGCACGCGAGCGCGATGAAGAGACCGCCGCCGATCGCGTCGCCCTGTAGCATGGCGATCGTCGGCTTGCTCATGCCGGCCAGTCTCGACAGCGCCCGGGTCAGCCGGGCCTCGTAGCCGAGCGCGTCCTCGCGGGTCCTGAAGTCGAGGAACTGGCGAATGTCGGTGCCGCTCGCGAAGGCCCGATCACCGGCGCCCCTCAGGACGAGCACCCGCACCGACGGATCGGCCTCGAGCTCCGCGCACGCGTCGTGGAGCGCCTCGTACATCTCGAACGTCATCGTATTGCGGGCGGCGGGGCGGTTGAAGGTGAGGAGCGCGGCCGGACCGTCGCGCTCGACGAGAACGTCCTCGGTCATCCGTGACGTCGGGATGCCACGCCGAAGCCCCAATCGCGGAGGTCCTGGTCCAGGAGCTCGCGCCGGCGCTCGGCGCGCCGCCGCTCCTCGGTGAGCTCGTCGAGCCGCTGGCGCTGCTCGCCGCGGCGCCGATCGAAGAAGACCTTGATCCTGTCGGCGCCGGAGAGCTCCTGCGCGAGGAAGTCGTACAGGTCGGGCTGCGAGCGCGCCACGATGAAGAGGTGGCCGAGCTCGGTCACTTCCTTCTCGGCCTGCTCGCGCCACGAGCGCATGTCCAGGTCGTCGATGATCTGCTGCGCTTGCGCCCGCCGCCGCGCGGCGCCGGCGCCGTCGCCCGTCCGCGCGTCGAGGGCGCTCAAGCTCAGGTGGCAGGACGCGACGAGCGGGCGCAGCCCGAGCTCCTCGGCGAGGCGCAGCGCCGCCTCGTACCGCTCGCGGGCCTCTCGGGGATCCGGGGATGGGCCGCGGGCGGCGATGTCGCCGAGGATCTGGAGCGCCTGCGCCTGGTGACCGCGCTCCCCGTTCTCGCGCGCCAGATCGAGGGCCTCGCGCGCCGTCTCGAGCGCGCGCGGATGCTGGTCGGCGGCCAGGAGCCCTTCCGCGAGATTGACGAGCCAGGCGGCGAGATACACCCGGATCCCCAGCTCGTGGCTCACCGCGACGCCGTCCTCGAGAAGGCGGAGGCCCTCGGTCACGTGGCCCATGCGGACGAACGCGAGGCCGAGCAACGACAGGGGGATGGGCAGCCATACCGCGAGGTGCTTGCGCCGACACGCTTCCAGCCCGCGCTCGAGCGGCAACACGGCGCGCGCCAGGCGTCCGCGCCGGATCCAGGCGAGGCCGATCAGGGTCCAGGCGATGAGCTGGCTGTAGGCGTGTTGAGTCGTCTCGGCCGCGCGCTGCGCTTCGGCCAGATACGTGTTGGCGGCGTCGAACGCGCCGCGATCGGCCAGGCTGAAGGCGAGCCATCCGCACGAGGCGACGTACGAGGTCGTCGCCTGATCCCGCGCGGTCGCCTCGAGGTTCTCCTTGAGCGTGCGCTCCGCCCGCCCGTAGTCGCCCTGGGCGTGATAGCTCTGGCCCATGTACTGGCGCGCCAGTCCCTGGAGGGCCGGGTCGCCGGTGGTGCGGCCCACCTCGAGGCAGCGCTGCCCGTATTCGATGGCCCGGCGCGTGTCGCCCTTGAGGTAGTGGTAGTTGATCAGATAGGTGTAGACGCGGGCCAGGCGCGGCTCGTCGCCGAGGTCGCCGGCCAGCCGCTCGGCCTCACGCGAGACCGCCAGCACCTCGTCGAGTCGGCCAAGCTGGAGGAGCGGGGGACGCAGGTCCAGGCGGAGGTCGATCGCGTGCTCGACCGTCTCGCGCGTTTCCGGGAGGTGCTTGAGCGCGGCGAGCGCGTCCTGGAACGCCTGAACCGCTTCGGCGTTCGCCGCGTGCAGCACCGCGCGCGCCCCGACCTGTCGGTTGTAGACCAGGGCCTTGGCCCACACCTCGCCCCGCGAGGCGTGAAACGCGAGCTGGTCGACGTGACTCGTCCGGCGGTCGTGGTAGAGCCGCTCGATCGCGTCCACGATGCGCGCGTGCAGGACGCGGCGCTGCTCCCGGAGCAGGCTCGCGGAGGCCACGTCGCGCGTGAGCGCGCTCTTGAAGCGGTAGACGACGTCGGGGAAGAGACTCGCCTCGTAGAGGAACCCCGCGCTCTGGAGGCTCGCGAGCGCTCGGCCGACGCTGTCAGCGGGCACCTCCACGATCGCTTCGAGCAGCGCCTGGGGCACGTCCGAGCCGATGACGGCCGACGACTGCAGCAGGAGCTTGTCGTGGTGCGGGAGCCGGTCGATGCGGGCGGCGAGGACGGCCTGGACCGTCGCCGGCACCTGGAGCGTCCCGAGCTCCCCGGCCAGCCGATAGGCCCCACGCTCGCCGACCAGCGTCTTCGTTTCGACGAGCGTTCGGACGATCTCCTCGAGGAAGAACGGGTTGCCGTTGCTCCGCTGGATCAGTAGCTCACGGAGCGGCCGCAGCGTGCGGTGGTCACCGAGCAGTGCCCGGAGCATCTCGTCGGCGGCCGCCGGCGGGAGCGGGTCGATCTCCAGGTGGTTGAAGCCGGGCCGGCTCGCCCAGTCGTGCTGATACTCGGGCCGGTAGTCGACGAGGAGCAGGAGGCGCGCGGTCAGGAGCCGGTCGAGCAGCGTGTCGAGGAACGCCTGCGTCTCGACGTCGATCCACTGGAGGTTCTCGAGGACGAGCATGAGGGGCTGGCGCTCGCTCTCCTTCACGATCACCTGCGTGAGCGCGTCGACCACGCGGTCATGCCGCTCGCGCGCGTCGAGCCCGCGGAACGGATCGTCCGACGGCAGCGCGTCGAGGAGCGACAGGATCGGCGCGACCGCGTCGCCGAGTTCGGGATCGAGGTCGAGGTCCCTGACGGCGGCGGCCACCTTCTCGGCCACCCGGGAAACCGGATCGAGCGCGTCGAGGTCGAAGTACGCCCGCAGCAGCTCGATGATCGGCAGGTAGGACGCCGCCCGCTCGTAGGAGTGCGCGCGGCCCTCGAGGATTCGCCACGCCTGGGTCTTCGCCGACCGGAGGAATTCATGGACGAGACGCGTCTTGCCGACGCCCGCCTCCGAGCTGACGGCGGCAACCTGCCCCTGGCCGACCCGGGCGAGCTCGAGCAGCGCGTGCAGGCGGTCGAGCTCCGCGACACGTCCGATGAATCGCGAGGGCTGCTGGGTGTCGGCGGACCGGAGCTTCGAGCGCGCCGGCGCGCCGCCGACGAGCTCGGAGACCTCGATGGGCGCGTCGAGCCCCCTGATCGGTCGCGCGCCGAGCGACGTGACCTGGACGGACCCTTCGGCGAGCCGGAGCGTGCTCGGCGCGATGAGGACGGTGCCGGGGTCCGCCATCTGCTCCATGCGGGCCGCCAGGTGGGTGGTCTGGCCCACCGCCGTGTAGTCCATGTTGAGGTCGCTGCCGATCGAGCGGACGACGACCTCGCCGGAATTGAGGCCGACCCGGATCTTGACCGAGATCCCCTCGGTCTTCTGGATCAGCTCGGCGTAGCGCCCGACGGTCTCCTGCATCCGGAGGGCCGCGTAGCAGGCGCGCACGCCGTGGTCCTCGTGCGCGAGCGGCGCGCCGAAGAGCGCCATGATGCCGTCGCCCATCACCTGGTTCACGGTGCCCTCGTACCGGTGGACCGCTTCCATCATGCGCTCGAGGACGGCGTCGAGCAGCCGGCGGGCCTCCTCGGGGTCGCGGTCGGCGAGGAGCTCCATCGAGCCCTTGAGGTCGGCGAAGAGGACCGTGACCTGCTTGCGCTCGCCGATCATGGCGGCGCGGGTTGTCCGGATCTTGTCGGCGAGGTGCGCCGGCGTGTAGGTCTGCGGCGCCGCGGCCGGAGCCGCCGCGGTGAGCCGCGTCCCGCAGCCGTTGCAGAAGCGCGCGGTGTCGGGGTTGTTCTGCTGGCAGCTCGGGCACTTCACCCCTTCACGCTCCCGGCGGTGAGCCCGTCCACCATGTAGCGCTGGAGGTAGGTGTAGACCGCGATGACCGGCAGCGTGGTGAGGACGGCGCCGGCCATGAGGTAGCCCCAGCCGTAGACGTCGCCCGTGATGAACGTGGAGAGACCCACCGGCAGCGTGCGCTGCTTGACGTCGCTGATGAAGACCAGGGCGTAGAGGAACTCGTTCCACGCCTGCGTGAAGGCGAAGAGGCCGGCGGCCAGCACGCCCGGCGCCGCGAGCGGCAGGATGATGCGCCGGAACGCACCGAAGCGCGTGGCGCCGTCGATCATCGCCGCCTCCTCGAGCTCTTCGGGAATCGACCCGAAGTAGCCCATGAGGAGCCACGTCACGAACGGCACGGTGAACGACGGGTAGGCGGCCACGAGGCCGGCCAGGCTGTCGGCCAGCCCCATCGTGCGGATCTGGGCGTAGAGCGGGATGAACAGGATCGACGGCGGCACCAGGTACGTGATCAGGGTCGCGCTCGACAGGAACGCCCGCCCGCTGAATCGCAGCCGGGCCAGCGCATACGCGCCGATGGTGCCGATCGCGGTGGCGACGAGCGTGCTCGAGATGGCGACGAGCGCGCTGTTGCGGTACCAGATCGCGAAGTCGGTCTTTCTCAGAAGCTGCTCGTAGTTCTCGACGGCGAAGGGCGAGGGCCAGAACATCGACACGAGGCTCCGCATCTGGTCCTCGGTCTTGAACGACGTGATCGTCATCCAGTAGAACGGGAACAGGACGAGCACGAGCAGGAGGCCGAGGATCGCGTACGAGAGACCCGTCTGGATCCTCGCGAGGCCCGCCCCTCTCACTTCGCGTGGCTCCGCCGCATGTAGCGCGCGAGCACGATGATCACCATCGCCAGCGCCGGCAGCATGTAGAGCGCGACCGCGATCGCTTCGCCGATCCGCTGGGCGCCGAAGGCCATCTCGTAGGCGAAGACCGGGAGCACCTGCGTCGCTCCGCCCGGGCCGCCCTTGGTGAGGATGTAGACGATCGCGAAGTCGTTGAAGGTCCAGATCGTCGAGAGCAGCACGACGATGATCACGATGTTGCGGAGCGCGGGCAGCGTGACGTGGCGGAATCGCTGCGTCACGCTGGCGCCGTCCACCGCCGCCGCCTCGTAGAGCTCGCCGGGGATCGCCTTGAGTCCCGCCAGGAACGAGATGCCGAAGAACGGAAAGCCGCGCCACACGTTGACGAAGATCACCGAGGCCATCGCCGTGCCGGCCTCGCTGAGCCAGCCGACGCCCTGGGGCAGGATGCGGAAGACCTTGACCAGCAGGTAGTTCAGCACCCCGAGGCTCGCGTCGAAGATCCAGAGGAAGTTCAGCGCGGACACGACGGTCGGCGCGACCCACGGGATCAGGAGCAACCCGGTGAAGAGGTTGCGGTAGCGGATTTGCGACGTCAGCACGAGCGCCATCACCATGCCCAGGACGAGCTTGAAGCCGACCGACGCGAACGTGAAAACGAACGAGTTCCAGACGGCCCGACGGAAGAAGCCGTCGCCGGCCAGGCGGACGTAGTTCTCCAGCCCGACGAAGACCGGGGGGACCCCGACGTATTTCCGCGTGAGGCTGAGGTACGCCGCGTAGCAGAACGGGTAGGCGACGAGCGCCAGCACCATCACGACCATCGGGAGCACGAAGAGCCAACCCAGGCGCCAGTCGGTCCCGAGACGACGCCGGAGAGCGAAGCCCGGCCGCTGCCGACCGGTCGCGAGCGCGGTCTTCGCCGGGAACGGGGCGGCAGTGGCCATCGGCCCGCGCTACTTGCCCCCGCGGATCTTGTGGATCTCCTCGACCCGACCGTGCGCTTCCTTCAGCGCCGCTTCGAGCGAGAGTCCCGCCGTGACCACTCGCCCGGCCATATCGCAGAGGATGTATTGCGCCTGCACCTCGATCGCGGCGGGGGTGACCGGCCCGGGATATCCGGGCCACGTCATCCGAAGGACGTTCTGCAGCATGCCCTCGTAGTTCGGGTCGGTCTTCCAGTAGGGGTTCTCGGACCGCGACTTGTACACGGGTCCGGCCTGGCCGCTACAGGCCTTCATGAACTCCTCGAAGCGCTTTTCGTCCTCGACCCATCGGACCAGATCCTCGGCGAGCTCGTGGCGCTTCGACTTTTGGAAGATGCCCCAGTTGTACACGTTCGTGCCGAAGAACGAGCCGGCCGGCCCTCCCGGCGTGAGAATGACCTGCGTCTTCTCGAAGAGCGGATGCTTGCGCGCGCCCATGGCGTAGTAGAGGCTCGCGCCGTTGTTGGTGGCGACGAGCTTGCCCGCCATGTAGGCCTCGTTGTTGCTGGCGTCGTTCCAGCCCATCACGCCCGGCGGCTGGATCTTGTGCTTCTGGATCGTGTCGACGGCGAACTGGAGCGCCTCCAGGTTCTGCTTGCGAAACGTCGTGGCGAGCGCCGCCTTGCCGTCCTTGTCCCAGGCGCTCCCGCCGTAGTCCCAGAGGATGTTCTGCATGAACCCGTTGCCGTCGTCGCATCGGTTCAGCGTCTGGCCGAAGCCCCAGAGGTCCTTCGATGGATCCTGCGTCTTCTTGGCGATCTCGATGACGTCGGGGTCGTAGACCTTCGGAATCTTGAGGCCCTTCTCGGCGAGGAGATCCTTGCGCACGTGCAGCCCGCCGCCGAACGAGAGGCGGGCGATGCCGAAGTACTGTCCGCCGAGCTGCATGACCCGCTCGGCGTGCGGCAGGATGCCGCCGCGCGCCGCCGCGAGGTCCTTGGCCAGCTTCGTCACGTCCCGGAGGGCGGCCTTGTACCGCATCGGCCCCTGGTAGTTCATCTCCGCGATGTCGGGCGGGTTGCCGGCCTCGATGGCGGCCACGAACTTCTGTTCGCGATCGCCGAAGGTGGCCCAGTCGAACTCCAGGTCGACGTTGCGCTCCTTCGCCCAGGCCTCGATCTGCTTGGCGAGAATGTCGTTGCCGGCAGGCACGTAGGTCTTGAAGAGCCAGACGCGCAGCTTCGTCTTCGGCTGCGCGGCGGCCATCCGCCGCAGCGCCGCGAGGCCCGCGGCCGTGCCGCCGGTCACGACGGCCGCCTTCCGGAGGAACTCGCGGCGGGCGATCAGCCCCGCGTCGAGCTGTTCGGCGAGTCCGCGGAGGCGCCGGTCCATTCGCGGCGCCGCCTAGTCGCTGGCCAGCTTGCCGTTGACGCCCCAGTTCGACTTCTCCACGTCCTGGAACAGGATGTGGACTTGGTCGGGGGTCGTCTTGCCGATCTTCACCATGGCCTCGGTGATCGCGGCGGTGATCTCGCGCTTCTGCTGGTCGGTGCGCCCGGCGTACCACTGGATCGTGATGTTCGGCATTTTCCGTCTCCTTGTGTGGTGATCGGTTGCGGCAGAGATTATCGCAGCGCGCCGTCCGCCGGGCAAGGCGGCCCGGTCAGCCGCGGGGCCGACGTCGGATGTCTGGTCGCGCGCCCTTGACCGGCGCGGCCGGCTGAGCGCGCCGGGGCCGGGCCGAGTTCCCCTTGTGGAAGAAGAGCCGGAGCATCCGCTCGTCGAACTCCGCGTCGAACGCGGGCGTCGGCGGGTACCGATGGTGGAGCGAATGCGCCTCGAGCACGTGGAGTCCCGACGAACTGGTCAGCTGCGCCAGGTCGGCGAAGCCCGGCAGGACGTGCAGGATGTCGGCCCAGACCGACACAGGATGTCCGGGAAACATCTCGCTCAGCATGAGGTCGACGACCAGGAGCGCGCCCGGCTCGCCGAGCGCCACGAGGTGGCCGAAGCCCCGCGCGAGCTCGTTCCGGTCACGGGCGTGATTGAGCACGGCGCCGAGCGCCGCGACGATCGAAAACGGGCCCCGGGCGCCGAGCGCCGCGACGTCCCGCGCGTCGAAGATGTCCGCGCGCTGGAGCCGGGCGCGCAGGCGGGGATGGCGAGTCGCCGCGGTCTCGAGGAGCTCGTCCTGGACGTCGGTCATCAGGACGTCGTAACCGCGATCGAGGGCGGCCGCCGCCAGGTCGCCCATCCCGCCGCCGACCTCCAGCCACCGCGCGCCGATCTCGAGCTCGCGCCGGTACCGGGCGACCGACTCCCAGAGATCGAAGGAGGCGGGGGTGAGGTGCGAGGTGATCTCGTCGGCGGAGATGCTGAGGTAGTAGTCCTTGATCTCCCGCCGGCGCTCGGCGTCCCGCATCAGACGGGGCGCCTCACCGAGAGGGCCTCGTCGATTTTGTAGACGCGGCGGACGTTGTCCCAGAGCATCTTCTTTTGGATCGCCGGGTCGATGCCGCGGAACTGCTCTTCGATCGCCTTCTGCGAGAACGGCCACGTGCCGTCCCGGTGAGGATAGTCCGAGCCCCACATGACGTTGTCGGGGGCCAGCTCCGCCATCGCGCGCACCCCGTGGAAGTCCTTCTGGAAGGTCGCGTACATCTGGCGCTTGAAGTAGGCGCTCGGGGGAAGCTTGAGCCCCAGGTCGTCCGCGAGCCGTTCCTCGTAGGTGTCGTCGAGGCGCTCGAGGATGTACGGCAGCCAGCCGATGCCGCTCTCGCCGAGAACCAGGGTGAGCTTCGGGTGGCGCTCGCAGACGCCGGACAGGATCACCGAGGCGCAGATCTCGTCCATCTGGAGCGGCGCCACGACGGTCCACGAGCCGGCGGACGCCGGGTTCTGGATGCCCTTGATGGCGTACCCCACGGTCGCCGCGCCGCCCTCGAACACGTGGAAGGAGATCACGAGTCCCGTTTCTTCCGCGGCTGACCACAGGGGCGCCCACATCTCGTGCCACACGGGCATGGCCGAGCCCCACGGAACGAAGACGGCGCCCCGCAAGCCGAGCTCCGCGCAGTGGCGCACCTCGTCGGCCGCGGCGCGGGCGTCGTGATTCGGCAAGCAGCCGAGCCCGAAGAAACGACCGGGCTGGGAGCGGTTGAAGTCGGCGATGTAGTCGTTGTACGCGCGATAGACCGCCGCCAGCGTCTCGTGGTCGGCGATGCCGCTGTGCGTGAAGAGCCCTCTCGAGATCCCGATGATGCCGTAGATCACCTCGGCCTCGACGCCGTCGCGCTCCTGGTCCTGGCGCCGCTCGGCGGGATTCGACGGCCGCGTCTGCTTGCCGGAGGCGAAGCCCGCGTCGGCCAGGATGCGGCCGCGCCGGCCGCCCGTCACGCCCGGGCCGTACACGCCCCAGGGCCCGAGGACGGCGTCGCCCGAGACCCACACCTTGCGACCGTCGCGCTCGACGACCTGCGGCGCGCGGTCGCGCCACGTCGACGGCATGCGCGAGGTGAAGGTGTCGGGCGGCAGGTAGATGAGATCCATGTGGCTGTCGGCCGACATCACGCTGAGCGACATGTTCGACTCCTTTGTGTCTCGCGGGTGGGGGCGAGCGTAGTCCCACTCTCGCGCGAACGCAAGAATCCGGAATCGTGGGCCGGCACGGTCAGACTGACCAGGAGCTGCCAGTCCGGCTCGGGCGTGACCAGCGCGCATTGGTGGCCGGCGCCCAAATCTGCGAGAACCTTTCGATCTAATTTTAGTGGAAATCCGGAATTTGATGGCACCCCGCTTGCTCGATTGAGTCTCGGCCGCGCGCACCACCACGATCGAGACGCGCCGACGGCGGAGGAAGAACATGAGTCTCGTAAAGCGAATTCTCGCAGCTCTACTGCTCACGGGCGCCGCGGCGGTGTTGCTGGCGACCTCGGCCCTCGCTCAAGAGCGGGTCGGTGTGGTGACCACGATCGAGGGCACGGCGACGGTGGCGCGTCTGACGCTCCCGCAGGCTCAGCCGCTCCGTTTCAAGGACGACGTCTTCCTCCGCGACCGGATCACCACGGGCGAGCGCTCGTTCGTCCGGGTTCTGCTGGGCGGCAAGGCCACCGTCACCGCGCGCGAGCGCTCGGTCCTGACGATCACCGAGGTGCCGGGGGTCGCGACGGTTCAGCTCGGCGCCGGCCGGATCTCGGTGGCGGTCTCCAAGGCACTGATGAAGCCGGGCGAGGTCATCGAGATCAAGACGCCGAACGCCGTCACCGCGATCCGCGGCACGGTCGTCGTCGCCGAGGTGTTGCCGGCTCCCGATGGCCACCGGTCGACGATCACGATCCTGCGCGGCCTCGTCGACGTGACGAAGCTCGATCCGGCGGGCCGGCTCTCCGGATCGGCCGTGAAGCTCGGGGCGCTCGAGCGCGTGACGGTGACCACCTCTCTGCCCGTTCCACGGCCCGAGGCCATCACGCGGGAGGCCGCCATGAAGCTGGCCTCGGACTTCAGCCACATTCCTCAGAATGCTCCGGCCGCGACCATAGATGCGCTCAACACGGAAGTGAAGGAAAATTCGATCCGGGAGGTCACGCAGGCCCTGGGCGGTAGTGGTAACGGAAGCGATCCGCGCCCGGGCGTGAACACGACCGGCGCCACGGCCTCGGGCACTACGCCGGCGCCGACCAGTCAGGGCGGCTCTGTCGTCGGTGGCGTGATCGGAGCCTTGGGGGCCGTGGTGGCGTCGCCTGCGGGGGCCCTCAGCCCCGCGATCACGGCGCCAACAGCGGTGCCGACCAGCGCCCCCCCTGCGCCGAACCCGGTCAGCCCAGTCGTCAAGCTTCTGAACGGCCTTCTCGTACGGTAGCTGCTCTGAATCGCCGCGCGCATCTGAAGCGCGCGGCGCGCACGCCGGCCCGGGTGGTCCTGCCGCACCGCCTCACGGAATCGTGGATCTCGCTCACTCGGCCAGCACGCCCAACGCCGATCCAGGAAGTCCAGATGAGGAAGTAACGTGCGGCCTGGCGACGGGAAGGGATCCTGCCTGCGAAGGGTCTAACCGGTACTCTCCCGGATGGAAGCCGCAACATTCCGGAACAACCGTCAGTGAGACGACTCAGCAAAGGACCGGCAGGAAGTAGCGACCCCCAAAGACCCTCCCGTCGCGGGGCTCAGGGCCCGCGACGGGAGGGCGTCCTACCTGCGAAGGGTCTAGTTGGCTCCCGGGTAGAAGGCGTCGCGGCCGCGCTGGTACGTCGCCTGCCGCTGCACCGGGTTCCGAGAGACCAGCGGGCGCATGAACATCGGATGGGTCGAGCTCCGCACCTCGTGCTCGATGGTGAAGAGCACCTTCGAGGTCTCCGGGTCGACGATGTCCTTGAACCGGTATTGCACCGGGTTCGACTCCTCACTGATGAGGCCGCGGTCCTTCAGCCACCGGTGGGGCCCTGAGAAGTTCACGACGTAGATCGCGATGTGGTGACCGTCGTACGGCACCTCGGGCTCGGTGGTCTCGCGGAAGACCAGATGCTGCTTCGCGCCGACCTGGACACGCGCCGAGACATCGCCGTTGAAGTTGACGCTGGCGGGAGCGCCCATCGCGGTCTGGTAGAACTTCGCGATTCCCACCGCGGTGCCGGGCCGCACGGCGAACTCGACGTAGGGGATGCCGAGGGTCATGTCGCCGAACTCGGGGCCCGGGCCGTGGAACCGCAGGCGGTTGCCCCAGGGGCAGGTGACACTGACGTACTTGTCCTCGGCGGCGCACGCGAACTTCGTCCCCATCAGCTTTTCGCGCGCGCTCGTCAGGCGCATCTTCAACCCTTCGAGATCCGGCACGACGAACCCGACGACTCCCCGGAGCACTTCCGGCTTCCCGGTCGGCATGTGGAATTGCTGCTGGCCCGCGTTGATCCACATGTTCTCGGTGCCGGTCATGATGTACGGGTCGCGCGTGAGCCCGAGCGCCGTCACGTAGAAATTCGTCGCGACGACCTGGTCCGGGATCTTCACGTTGACGTGCTCGAGCAGAAAGATGTTTCCGATGTCCTCAGCACTCCGGTCGAACACCCTGTCGCCTGCCATTGATGGCCCCCCCATTCTTGGCCCCCCGTCACGGGACGCTCTGGCGTAGGATAGCCCGAATTCAATCGGGAGGTGGAAATGGAATTCGGCCTGTTCACGGAGTTCGCGAGCCCGCCGGGCGTGACCGCGGCGGCGGCGTTCGACGAGTCGCTGGCGCAGATGAAGGCGGCCGAGGATCTGGGTTTCGACGCCGTATGGCTCGCCGAGATCCATTTCCAGAAAGATCGGTCGGTCTTGGCCGCGCCCCTCGTCATCGCCGCCGCGCTGGCGGCGTGTACGCGGCGCGTCAAGATCGGGATCGCCGTCCAGGTCCTGCCGCTGAGCCATCCGCTGCGTCTGGCCGAGGACGTCGCGACGGTCGATCATCTCTCCAAGGGACGGCTCGAGTTCGGCGTCGGGCGAAGCGGCCTGCCGGGCCACTATCAAGGCTTCAACATCCCCTACAGCGAAAGCCGGGACCGGTTCCTGGAGACCCTCGACATCCTGGTCAAGGCGTGGACCCAGGATCGGTTCTCGCACCAGGGAAAGTACTTCCAGTTCCAGGACGTCTGCATCATGCCCAAGCCGTACCAGAAGCCGCATCCGCCGATCCGGATTGCGGCCACGACCCCGGAGACTTACCCGCTGGTTGGACAGCGCGGGGCTCCGGTGTTCGTCGCCGTCCGCACGGTCTCGCTCTCGGACCTCAAGCGGCACCTCCCGAGCTATCACGCGGCCTGGGCCGCGTCCGGGCATCCGGGCCGCGGCGATGTCGGGGTGAGCGTGCCGCTCTACGTCGCGGAGACCGCGCGCCAGGCCCGCGAGGAGCCCGAGGCGAGCACGATGGGCTTCTTCCGGTCGATCAGCACGGCGTTGAAGAAGTCCGACGGCGCGACGGCCCAGACGGCCGAGGCGCGCGAGGCCCGGGCCAACCGCCTGGCCGAGATCTCCTACGACGAGGTGCTCGGCGAGTACGCGGTCTTCGGGACGCCCGAGGCGGTCGCCGACCGGCTGCTCGCGCTTCGGGAGGAGATGGGGTTCTCCACCCTTTCGATGTGGATGAACCCGGGCGGACAGATTCCGAACGAGCGCGTCCTCAAGTCGATGCGTCTTTTTGCGGAGCGCGTCGCGCCTCGGCTCGCGTGAGGCGGCGCCGGCCGTACCCGCCGCCGGCGCCGTTTTCGCGGCCGCGGAGTCTCAGCTCGATTCCGAGGAAGACTTCTGAGACCGGAACTGATTCGGGGGGGTCAGTCCCAGAGGCGGGTGGAGAAGTAGCGCTCGCCGATATCGTTGAAGAGGGTGACGAAGCGGCCGTGGCCGACGCGACGCGCGACGCGCTCGACGCCGGCCATGTAGGCGCCGGACGATTGACCCACGAAGAAGCCCGCCGCCGCCAGCCGCACGCACATCGCGTACGCTTCGTCGACGGTGACCGGGACGCGCTCGTCGATGAGCTTCTCGTCCAGGATGGCCGGCACGATGTCTTCGGCACGGCCGAGCGGCTTGAGCCCCTCGACGCCGGGGAAGGCCTCGGGAATGACGCAGACGAGGCGGATCGACGGATCGTGCTCCTTGAGACGCCGGCCCAGGCCGGTCAGGGTGCCGCCGGTGCCGACGCCGACGACGACGTGGGTCACCCGACCACCGATCTGCTCGAGGATCTCGACCGCCGTCGTCTCGTAGTGGGCCCGCCAGTTGTCCTGGTTGCTGTACTGGTCGCAGAAGAAGTAGTGGCCGGGATCGGCCTCGTAGCGGCGGCGCACCTCCCGGAGCGCTTCGTCGTAGCCCAGGAGCGCGTCCGTGAAGGTGAGCCGCGCGCCGTGCGCGAGCATCCGCTTCTTGCGCTCGGCGCTCGCGTTGTTGGGGATCACGATCTCGACCGGCGCGCCGATGATCCGACCGATCATCGCGTACGCGATGCCCGCGTTACCCGACGAGCTGTCCAGCACGGTCTTGCCCGGCTTGAGTCGCCCGTCGTCGAGCGCGCTGAGGAGCATCCTCAGCACCGGCCGATCCTTGAGCGAGCCCCCGGGGTTCAGCGACTCCATCTTGGCGAACACTTCGACATCGGGGAGCTCGCGACGCATGACGTCCACCGGGATGAGCGGCGTGTTGCCGACGGCCCGCAACGGGGGATAGCGGTCGACGAGTGCCTGGACGCGTGGATCCCAGGGCATGGCGGCCTAGCTTCCCGACCGAGAGTGTGTCACGGCAGCGATTCTACCGTCCCTGGCAAGCCAGGAGCGGACCGGCGCCAGGGGCGACCGGAACGGCGTTGGGCGCTACGGACTGACGCGGTGGTCTGCGGTCACGGCCGCGGCGACCCTGCCGACCACGTCCGCGATCGTGTCCAGGAGCATTTCGTCGTGGAGCGGCTTGCAGAGATACGCGGCCGCCCCGGCCGACAGGCAGCGCGCGCGGGTCTCGGGCTCGTCGTGGGCGGTGATGATGATCGTCGGGAAGCGCACCCCAGCCCCGGTGAGGATTCGCTGAAGCTCGAGCCCGGTCAACCCGGGCATCTGGAGATCGAGGACCAGGCAGTCGGGCTGGTCTTGCCGCAGCGAATCGAGGAACTCCTGCCCCGACGCGTACACCGTGGCGTCGAGCTGCGAGGCCTTGAACAGCCGTCGGAGGGACTTACGGATCGACTCTTCGTCATCGACGACGGCGATCAATGGCCGGGATCTCATCATGCGTCCCCGATGATCATAGCAGATCGTCACGCTCGGGCGGATCGTCTCCCCGGCGTACTGGACCAAAGTCGGATTGCGTCTGGCCCAGGGTCCGAATACGCTCTCCAGACCGGTCGCCCCGCCGGTGTGGCGGCGTCGACGTGCGGGAGCGGGCGAATCCTCTTGGTAAGGACTTTCGATGGCGAATTCCCTGGGCCACCCAGCCCCTCGCGAGGCACCGAGAGCACCGATCGGTTCTCCAGCCCCCGGGCCCGGCGAGCCGGTCGATCGGCCGATCGTCTTCGTGATCGACGACGACGATTCCGTGCGCCGCTCGCTGGAGCGCCTCCTCCGGTCCGTGGATCTCGACGTTCAAACATTCGCCTCCGCGCGGGAGTTCTTCGAGCTCCCCCTGGTCGACCGCCCCTCCTGCGTGGTGCTCGATCTCCGGCTGCCGGGACCGAGCGGGCTCGAGCTTCAGGAGAGCCTCATCCGAGCCGGGCGTGACATCCCGATCATCTTCATCAGCGGTCACGCGGACGTCCCCTCGAGCGTCCGGGCCATCAAGGCCGGCGCGATCGACTTCTTACAGAAGCCCTTCAGCGATCAAGCCCTGCTCGACATCATCCACCGCGCCCTGCGCGACGACCGCGAGGCTCGCCGGGAGCGGGCGGAGCTCGCCGCGATCCGCCAGCGCTTCGACATGCTCACCCCACGGGAACGCGACGTGCTCGGGCTCGTGGTCCAGGGCCGGCTCAACAAGCAGATCGCCGGCGACCTCGGCATCAGCGAGAAGACCGTGAAGTTCCACCGTGGGCGCGTGATGGAGAAGACGCAGGCGGGCTCCGTGGCCGAGCTCGTTCGGCAGGCCGACCGGTTGGGCCTGCGGCCCGACGCCTGATCGGCCGACTCGATCAGACGGCGGCCGGCGCGAGGGTTTCGTCTCGCGGCAGCAGGAGGCGAAACGCCGACCCGCGGTCCGCGTTGTTGCCGGCCCACAACTGACCGCCGTGCGCGGTGGCGATCGAGCGACAGATCGTGAGGCCGAGCCCAAGGCCCTGTTGCTTGGTGGTGACGAAGGGCTCGAACACCTGATCGAGGATCTCGGCCTGGATGCCGCTGCCGTTGTCGAGGACCGAGACTCCCACCGTGTCGCGATCGATGACGGCCGTCTCGATCACCAGCGCCCGATCGTTCGGCTCGTTGGCGATCATCGCCTCGCAGCCGTTCACGATCAGGTTCAGGAGAACCTGCTGGACCTGCACGCTGTCGCCCAGGACTTTCGGTAGGTCCGGGGCGAGGCGGGTCGTGACCTGCACGTGGCGGGTGAGGAGGTCGCTGCGCGCGAAATCGAGCACTTCGCGCGTGACCTCGTTGAGGTCGAGGAGCTGGCGATTCGACTCGCCGCGCCTGAACATCGCGCGCAGCCGACGGATGACCTCGCCGGCGCGCCGGTCGGCGCTGGCGATGTCCTCGAGGATCTCGTCGATCTCACGCAGGTCGACCGGCTCTCGCGCCAGCATCCGCCGGGCCGCCTGCGCGTTGCTCAGGATGGCGGTCAGCGGCTGACTGAGCTCGTGGGCCAGCGCCCCGGAAAGCTCGCCGAGGACGGCGACACGGCTCAAGTGGGTCAGGAGCTGTCGCTGCTCCTCGGCTTCGCGCTGGGCGCGCATGCGCTCCGTGACGTCCCGGATCGTGGTGATGAAGCAGTGATGGCCGCCCATTTCCACGGCCTCGGTCGCGATGACGGTCTCGCGCAGCTCTCCCGTCCGGGTGAGAAACCGGCTCTCGACGTCGCGCACGGGTCCCGGCGCCTCGATCACGCGTCGCATCGTCGCCTGGTCCTGCGCCCCGGCGCCGAGTGGGAGCTCGGCCACCGTCCGTCCCACCGCGGCCGCGCGGCTGTAGCCGAAGAGCGTCTCCCAGCGATCGTTGACGTCGATGATCCGGCCGTCGGCCCGCCGACTGATCACCATCGCGTCCGGGCTGGAGCGGAAGGCTCGGGAGAAGAGCTCCTCGGAGGCGCGGACGGCCTCGTCGGCGCGCTTGCGGTCGGTGATGTCGACGTTGACGCCGAGGAGCCGCGTGGGGCGCCCGGCGTCGTCCCGGAGGACCTCGCCCTTGCCCATCACCCAGCGGACGCCGCCGTCGCGGTGAACCACGCGGAACTCGACGTCCCAGGGCGCCCCCTTCTCGATCGCGGCCGTGATCGCCTCGGCGACCACGGGCTGATCGTCGGGATGAACCGCCTGGAGAAAGGCGCCGAACGGCGTGGCGCTCGGCTCCCGCTGCCATCTCGTGTCACCCGGAGGGACGCTCCAGTCCCAGATGCTCATCTGCGCGGCGTTGAGCGCCAGCTTGAGACTCTCCTCCTTGAAGATCGCCGATCGTTCCGCCCGCCGCCGCTCCTGCATGACCGCGCTCAGGAGCAGAAGGGGAATGGACGCGAAGATGAGGCAGAGCTGGATGGACAGCGCGCTGTCGCTCGGGGAGCTCGCGACGAAGGGACCGAGTCTGTTCATGGCGCCCTGGGTCGCCAGCAACGCGACCGCCAGGGTGGCCGTGCTCGTGCCGATCGAGCCGAAGCGTACCGCGGCCCAGACCAGGAACGGCAGGGGCGCGTAGAGTAGCGCCTGGATCCCTTCCAGCCCCGATTCCCGCCACATGAAGACCGGAACGCTGACGCCGAGGAGGCCGATGCCCAGCACGACGATCTCGGCGAGCGTACGGAGGGACACTCGCCGGAGGCGCATGACGTCGACGTGGGCCCACGCGACGATCATGGGAACCAGGGTCAGCTCCGCC